>NZ_JBQEMR010000020.1:0-58541 GCF_052045015.1 Stenotrophomonas sp. 22692 | reverse complement strand
CCGCATCCATGCGGCTGACACCCCGCACTCCGACACCGCCCCACCTCTGACAGATCTTCGCGGCTGTTGGTAGGTGTCGACCTTGGTCGACACATCTGTCAGATATCGATATTCAGAACGGAATCAGACCCCGTGCCGACCAACGGTCGGCACCCACCAAAGCAGAACGCCGTTCCGACAGATCGCAGGAAACTGTCGAAGGCGGGGTGGGTCCGGTTGAGGGGGACGGCGCAAGTACGTCCCTGTAGCCTTGGCCACGGCATCCATGCCGCGGACACCCCCGCAACCGGACCCACCCCGCCAACCCACGGAAAGCCAGCTTTTGACGTTGACGTTGCTCCGGCTTGTAGCGGGTGCAGGGCTGCAAAGCCCTGCAACAAAACCCTCCTTGACCGTAGCCCGTCCGCCACGGAGAATTCCGCGACTAATTCTCATTTGCTGTTGCGCAGGATGCGGGCGGCAGCCTTCCTGGCCCTCCTCCTTCGATGTTCAAGAACGTCCTGTTCCAACTGCACTGGCTGCTGGGCATCACCGCCGGCGCCGTACTGGCCGTGATGGGCCTCAGCGGCGCCGTGCTGTCCTTCGAGGATGAGCTGCTGCGAGCGGCCAACCCCGGCTTCGCCGAGATCGCTGAACACCATGCTGATGGCCAGCTTCCACTTGCACTGAGCGAACTGGTGCCGCTGCTGCAGGCCGGCAGTGAACGCCCGCTGCAGCGCCTGCGCGTGGATGCCACCGGGCTGCGGCCCTCGGTGGCACGCTTCGCCGGTGGCAAGGAATACTGGGTCTACTTCGATCCGTACAGCGGCGAGCGATTCAGCGCCCTGCGCGGGCAGGCGTTCTTCGATTTCGTCGAGGACCTGCATCGCCACCTCGCCGCCGGCGAGCGCGGCAAATGGATCACCGGCAGCTGTGCGATCGCCCTGCTGTTCTTCACCCTGTCCGGCCTCTATCTGCGCTGGCCGCGGCGCTGGTGGCACTGGCGCAGCTGGTTGGCGGTGGAATGGAAGCGCAGCGGCCGTGGCTTCCTGTGGAGCCTGCACTCGGTGGTCGGCACGTGGGTGCTGCTGATCTACCTGATGAGTGCGCTGACCGGCCTGTGGTGGTCCTTCGACTGGTATCGCAGCGCCGCCAACACCCTGCTTGGCGTCGCACCGGCCGCCAAGCACAAGATCGCCACCGGTGCCGCCCTGAACCTGGAACGCGTCGAAGCCACGCTGTATGCACTGCCCGGCGTGCGCACCGGCTACATCGACCTGCGCCTGCCGGAAAAGCCCGGGCAGGCACTGAATGTACGCGTGATGGCCGGTGATCCGTCGCAGCGCGGTGGCCAGCATGACCGCGCGCATGATCTGCTGCAGCTCGACCCAGGCACGGGTGCCACGCTCGATGCCCGCCCCTATGCACGCCAGGGCGTCGGCGCGCAGCTGGCCACCAGCGTGTTCGCGCTCCACTCGGGCAGCTACTTCGGCGTGCCCGGGCGTGTCGTGGTGATGCTCAGCAGTTTGGGCATGAGCCTGTTCTTCATCACCGGCTGGATGCTCTATCTGGACCGCCGACGCAGCCAGCGCGCTGCGCGTGGCCTGCGCCAGTCGCTGCCAGCAACGCCTGCCGATGGCGGCGGCACGCCGTGGCTGGTGGTGCATGCCAGCCAGAGCGGACTGGGCGAACAACTCGCATGGCGCGCAGCCGCGCAGCTGCAGGCATCCGGTCATGCGGTGCAGGTGCTGCCGCTGGCCCGCGTCGATGCCGTGCAGCTGGCACGCACCGCGCAGGCGCTGTTGGTACTGAGCACCTTCGGCGATGGCGAACCACCGGATGCGGCGCGAGGTGCTGCACGACGGCTGATGGCACAGACACTCGACCTGTCAGGCCTGCAGTTTGGACTGCTGGCGCTGGGTGATCGACAGTACCCGCACTACTGCGGCTTCGGCCGCCAGGTTGATGGCTGGCTGCTCGGCAACGGCGCGCGCCCGTTGTTCGACCGCATCGAAGTCGATGCCGCCTCGGTCGCGGCGCTGCGCCAATGGCAGCTGCAGCTGGGCGCGCTGACCGGCATCGCCACCGATGACAGCGTGCTGCCGGCGGCCACGCAGATGCATGAGTGGCGGCTGCTCGGCCGCGACCGGCTCAACCCGGGCAGCGTGGGCGGCGCCATCTGGCGCATCTGTCTTGCGCCACCGGCCGAGGTGCAGTGGCAGGCGGGCGACATCCTGCATATCGCGCCCCGGCACAACGCGCGGCATGCCAGCGCGGTGTTGAAGGCACAGGGGCTGGATCCGCTACAGCCGCTGCTGGTGGACGGCCACCCACGCACCCTGCTGGCGCTGGCCAGTGAACGCGAGCTGCCCGAGGCCGACGCCGCGCTGGCGGTGCAGGATCCGTGCCTATGGCTGGCCGGCCTGCCGATGCTGCCCGGACGCGAATATTCAATCGCCTCGTGCACCGAGGATGGCGCGGTGGAACTGGTGGTACGACTGGTGCACGACGACACGGGCCGCGCCGGGCTCGGCTCGGGCTGGCTGTCGCTGCATGCACCGATCGGTGCCAGTATCGTCGCCCGCGTGCACCGCAATCCCGGGTTCCACCGCGTCGCCAGTGCACCGATGGTGCTGATCGGCAACGGCACCGGCATCGCGGGCCTGCGCAGCCTGTTGCGCGAAGCCGCGCATGCAGGCGAGCACGGGCACTGGCTGCTGTTCGGCGAACGCCAGCGCGCGCATGACTTCCTGTTCGCCGACGAGATCGAGGCCTGGCAGGCCAATGGTCATCTTGCGCGGGTGGACCTGGCGTTCTCGCGCGATGGCGACGGTGGCTATGTACAGGATCGCCTGCGTGCGGCGGCCGATGCCCTGCGCAACTGGATGCAGCGTGGTGCAGTCATCCACGTGTGCGGTTCGCTGCAGGGCATGGCCGAAGGCGTGGACCAGGTGCTGCGTGAAGCACTCGGTGATGAGGCGGTGGAAACACTGCTGGAGAACGGCCGCTACCGCCGCGACGTGTATTGATTCCTGCCAGCGCGCATTGGCCCGAGCCGAGCATGGGCTCGGCTCTACAGTGTGCCTGCAGCCGATGTAGAGCCGAGCCGACGCTCGGCTGATTCCCGGCCAGCCGACAAGGAACCGCAGGCTAGGCCGCCGCAGCGCGCGCCTGTGGCATCGACTGCAGACGGAACGCGCCCACCGCTTCCGCCAGCGCATGCACCTGCGCCTGCATCTGCGCTGTCGAAGCACCCGCCTCTTCCACCAGGCTGGCGTTGCGCTGGGTACTGGCTTCCATCTGCACGATGGTCTGGTTCACCTGGGCGATGCCGGCATGCTGGTCCTGCGACGCGCTGCGGATACCGGCCAGCAGATCCGCCAGTTGCTGCACGCTGCCGACAATCTCGCCCATCGTGGTGCCGGCCTGTTCGGCCTGCTGGTTGCCCTGGCCCACACGCGCCACCGAATCCTCGATCAGGCCCTTGATCTGTTTGGCCGCTTCCGCGCTGCGTTGTGCCAGCAGGCGCACTTCTGCGGCCACCACGGCGAAGCTGCGGCCCTGCTCACCCGCGCGCGCGGCTTCCACCGCAGCATTCAACGCGAGGATGTTGGTCTGGAAAGCGATGCCATCGATCAGCTGGGTGATGTCGCCGATCCGTCGCGAGGCCTCGCTGATGCCCTGCATGGTCGCGACCACCTGGCCAACGGCCTCGCCACCGCGCTGGGCCACTGCCGCCGCGCCCTTGACCAGCACGTCGGCACGGCCCGCGGCATCAGCATTGCGACCAACGGTGTCGGTCAGCTCGTGCATCGACGCTGCCGTCTCTTCCAGGTTGGCCGCCTGCTGTTCGGTACGCTGCGACAGGTCATGGTGACCGGCAACGATCTCGCCAACGCCGGCATCCAGGCTGGACGTGGCGTGCTGGATGCGGGTGACGATGCGGCCCAGTTGCGCGACGGTGGCGTTGGCATCGTCGCGCATGTGTGCGAACACGCCCTGCAGCTCACCTTCCATGCGCACGCTGAGGTCGCCGCGGGCCAGCGCGGCCAGAAGCGCCTGCAGATCGCCGAGGTTGGTCTCGAAGGTGGTCAACAGGCGATTGATGCTGGTCGACAACGTACGCACAAAGCCCTGCTTTCCCTCCAGCGCGATGCGCCCGTGCAGGTCGCCATGTGCGGCGGCGTCGACCAGTGCGGCCACTTCGGTTTCCAACAGGGTTTCCAGCGCACGGCTGCGCCACTCCACCGCCACACCAAGGAACTGACCTTCGTCGATGATGGCGTTGGCAATCAGCTGGTAGCGCACCCCTGCATGGCCGATCTCGCGCTCCTCGCGCTGGCGCACACCGGCCAGGCTGGCCAGTGCCGGATGCAGGCGTACCGCATCGCTGCCCACCAGATCTTCAAGCCGGAGTGCAAGCTGCTCCAGCAGCGCCGGATTGGCGTACGCCACCAGGCCTTCGGCATCGATCACCATCAAGCCGGTCTGCGCACTGTCCAATGCCTGGCGCACCCGGGTATTGCCGCGCGCCACGGCACGCTCGGTCTCGATGCGCGCACGCAGGCGCTGCTGCATGTCGACCAGGCGCTGGGCCAGCTGGCCGATCTCATCATTGGCGTTGTAGACGCGCAGGGTGGTGTCGAGGCGGTCGTCAGCGATATCGCTGGCGAAACGCAGGGTGTCCTGGATCGGCTGGCGCACCGCACGCAGCACCAGCATCAGGCTGGTGATCAGCACGCCGGCCACCAGCAGCAGGGTCAGTGCGAACAGCACGCTCATCGTGCGTGCGCCGGCCTGCTGGCGCGCCTGCGCCGTGGCCAGCGCCGCCACCTGCGCCTGCTGGAAGGCGGCCAGCGCCGGTGCTACGCCCGCGGCGGTATCCAGCAGCGACTGCGCTTCCACATCCAGGCCGACGCGGGCAGCGGTATACCCCAGCAATGCGGCCTGATACGCCTCCATCCCGGTGCGCAGGGTGTCCTGCGCATCTGCGGGAAGGCCCGCCAGCGCGAGGTCGAACGGCAGCTTTTCCTCGCTGGCGCGGTCGGCGTGAGTGGAGTCACCGTCGAGCAGCAGCAGTGCCTCCTGCCTTCGCATCTTCTGCAGTGACAACGCCAACGACGGCCGCTGCAGCGCATCCACCTGTACCTGCAGGGTATCGGCGGCCTGCTGCAGCTGCGCGGCGAGGCCGGCATCACCACGACCCATCTCGTCGACACGTTCGAACAGGGCGGCCACACCCTGCGAGAACGCGTCGGCGGCTTCGGTCAGCGCCTGCAGGGCCTTGCGCCGGCCAGCATCCATCGGCGTCGCGCGCAGCGCCTGCAGATCGGCCTGCAATGCCTTCTGCGTGGCCAACAGCTGCGCGCGGTCGGCATCATCGAAACTGCGTGCATACTGGGTCTGCAGGCGACGCGCTTCGGCCACCCGCGTGGACAGGCTGGCGGCCAGATCGCTGCCGCGCTGGTAGCTGGCCTGGCTGCGCGCAGCCAGTGCGTTGGCATGGCCGGTCCAGGCGTAGACAGCGGCGATCGCGACCAGGCCCAGGCCGCAGACCCACAGGGTCGCCTTGAGCTTGTTGGCCACGCTGAGCCGATGCGGCTGCAGCCAGCGCAGCAGGCCGGGGGACGCCGAGTGCAACGCGGCAAGGCGCGTGCGCAGGGACCGGAGGTGGGGGACAACGGCCGACATGACAGACTCCAGGCGGAAAGACGCACCTGTATCGGCCGGATTCAGGGCAACTTTAGCGCCTTCTTCGTCCGGGTCCCCCCGTCGCGGGTGGACGCGGCCTTTGTACCGGGTGCAAGCGACGGGGGCATGACACGGGCGCCGCGCTTGACCTCAACCCCGGTTGGGGGAGCACAGTGGACGTCCCTCCCCCGCCCGGTGCCTCCATGACGACGCTCGATGTCCCCCGCTACCTGCAACGCCTGCAGCTGGATGCGCCGCCACCGCGGACCCTGGCCGGCCTGACCCTGCTGCAGCAGCGCCACAACGCACTGCTGCCCTTCGAGACCCTCAGCTGCCTGCTGCGCGACGCGGTGCCGATCGACCTGGACAGCGTGCAACGCAAGCTGCTTGACGACCGCCGCGGTGGTTACTGCTTCGAACTCAATGGCGGCCTGCTGGCCCTGCTGCAGGCACTGGGCTTTGATGCGCAGCCGCTGAGTGCGCGCGTGCTGCTGGCAGCGCATGACGGCGAACTGACCGCGCGTACCCATCTGCTGCTGCGCGTGCATGTGGATGGGGACGACTGGCTGGTGGATGCCGGATTCGGCAGCCTGACCCCGACCGTACCGCTGCACCTGCACGATGCGCAGCCGCAGGCCACGCCGCATGAGCGCTATCTGCTGCAGCGTCTGCCTGACGAGGGCGACTTCGTGCTGTCAGCCGAATCCAGCGACGGCTGGCGGGCGATGTACCGCTTCGATCTGCAGGCGCCTGCACCGATCGACAACGTGGTGGGCAACTGGTACGTATGCACCCACCCCGATTCCAGCTTCCCGGGCCAGCTACGCGTGTCGCTGACCGGACCGGACTGGCGCCGCACCATCGGCAGCGGCAACTACACCGAGTACCGCCCCGGGCAGGCGCCGGACAAGCGCCCGCTGCATGATGTGGGTGATGTGCGTGACGTGCTGCAGCAGCGCTTCGGCATGCAGCTGCCGGACGACCCTCGACTGGACCCGGCCATCAATGACTGGCTGCAGCGCTCGCGCGCCGCGACCTTGTAGGGCCGAGCCCATGCTCGGCTGAGCTGGAGCGGCTGGGCCAACAGCAGCCGAGCGTGGGCTCGGCTTTACAGAGCTGCGCGCGCCTGCAGCGCAATGCGGTTGCCTTCGCTGTCGCGGATCTCGGCCACACGCCAGTCACCCGCGTCGGCCGGGCCGAAGCGCAGCTCAGCTCCCGATTGCAGTGCACGGTCGAGGCTCGCATCTAGGTCATCGACGCCGATGTAGATGCGGGCGCCCTGCTCGGAGGGCCGGTAGTCCGCGCCGTGCACCAGCGCAATGCTGGCACCGGCGGCGTCATCGGAGAACGGCAGGTAGGCCATCCGGCAGTCGTGCAGCACGATAGGTTCGTCCACCGCGACCTGCAGCCACCGCTGGTAGAACGTGATGGCCCGGTCCAGGTCACTGGCCGGGATTTCCACATGCAGGATCGGGTTCACTGGCACGCCTTGCTCGGTCCACTCAGATGATGCGCAGGGTAATCGCCTTCAGCACTGCACGGGTGCGATCGCGGGTGCCCAGCTTGTCGAGTATGGCCGACACGTAGTTCTTCACCGTGCCTTCGGCCAGGAACAGGCTGCGCGCGATTTCCTTGTTGCTGTATCCACCAGCCAGCAGGCGCAGGATCGCCACTTCGCGTTCCCCGAAGGTATCGGTGGGCGGTGCTTCGTCGTGGAAGCGGTAACGGGCGCGTACCGGCTCGGTGCTGACCGGCAACAGCAGGGTTTCACCCGCGGCGACGCGCTCGATCGCTTCGCGCAGGTCTGCGGGCACGGCGTCCTTGAGCAGGAAGCCCTGTGCGCCGGCCTCGCTGGCACGCAGCAGCAGATCACTTTCATCGAAGGTGGTCAGCAGCAGGCACGGCGTGGCATCACCGCGCGCGCGCAGCTGGCGCAGTGCCTCGATGCCGTCCATCCCGGGCATGCGGATGTCACTGAGCACCACATCCACGCGCTGGGCAGCCAACGCGTCCAGCAGCGCCTGGCCCTCTTCGGCCTCCAGCACCACGTCTACCCCCAGGCCCTGCAGCAGCGCACGCAGACCCGCACGCACCAGCGCCTGGTCATCGGCCAGGGCAACGCGGATCGCGGCGCCACTCATGCCGGCAACCATGCGGTCAGGTGCATGCCGCCCTGTGCGGTTCGCGCCAGCTCCAAACGCCCCTGTACGGCCGCCAGGCGCTCGCGCATGCCGGCGATGCCATTGCCCTCGCGGATGCGTTCGGCGCGCTGGCCGTCATCGCGGATATCGATACGCAACCGGGAATCCTCTTCACTGATCGTCAGCCAGACGGTGTCTGCATTGCCGTGGCGGGCGGCGTTGGTCAGGGCTTCCTGCACCAGCCGCAGCACGGTCTCGGCCATCAACGGGTCAGCCACGCGCACCCCGTCGCCGATCTGCAGCTGCAGCTTTGGTCGTGGGAAGGGTGCGGCCAGCGCATGCAGTGCGGTGGCCAGATCGAGGCCGCGATCATCGCGCATCGATTGCACCACCTGGCGGATGTCGGCCAGCAACTCGCCGGACAACCGTTCCACCAGCACCAGTCCCTCGCGGCCGGCCAGTGCTGGGTCAGCGGCCAGGGCGCGCAGGTTGAGCCGCATCGCGGTGAGCTTGTGCCCAGCCACATCGTGCAGTTCACGCGCCAGGCGCAGGCGCTCGGCATCGCGTGCGCTGTCGGCCAGCAGCGCGCGGGTAGCCAGCAGGTCGGCGTTGACCCGGGCCAGGTCATCGCGGGCCAGCGCCGTGCTGCGGGCATAGTGGGCGGTCAGTGCGGCGAAGGCCTGGAAGCCGCCATAGAGCAGCACGACCAGCAGCGGCTGGCTGAAGCCGCTGTGGCGCAGCGCGGCATACACCGCCAGGTTGGCCAGCAGCGCAACGCCCAGCACGAAGCGCGGCGGCCAGTGCTCGGCCAGCTGTGCGACCAGCACCACCAGCAGCACCGGAGCAGTTCCGGTACGTGGCTGCAGCGCAACCAGCGCAACCGCCAGCAGCGCCTGCAACACCGCAGCGACGGCGCGCACGCGGGATGGCATCGACGCCCAGCCGTGCACCACGAACAGCAACAGGAACACGGCAAGCAGCAGCAGGCTCAGCCCGGCACCGTTGCGCTGTACAGCGAACGACAGGCCCACCGCCAGCACGGTAACCAAGCCGGCAAGGCTGAGAGGACGCAAGAGATGGCGGAACAGGCTGGGCATGGCCAGATGCTGACCGCCGCACACGCCGGCGGCAATGGGTCCGGCGCAGAAAGTGACTTCTGGCACGTCGAATCGATGACCACTGGCCCTGAACCCCGTGCACCGCGCCACGCAGACTGGCGCCACACCGCCACACACACTTCCGGAGCCACTGCCATGATCCGCACCGCCCTGCTCAGCACCGCCCTGACTGCACTGGCCCTGGCCGCCAGTGCCCACGCCGCCGACCTGGCCGTGACCGTGCACGACGTCCACGCGCAGAGCGGCACCCTGCGCGTTGCGCTGGTCGACAGCGCTGCCGCCTGGGACGGCAAGGCCAAGCCCGTGCAGGCCCAGCAGGCGGCGCCCAGCGGCGACAGCGCTCACTTCACGTTCAAGGGTATACCGGCCGGCAGCTATGCCGTGCTGCTCACCCACGACGAGAACGACAACGGCAAGCTCGACACCAACCTGATCGGCATGCCGGTGGAAGGCTACGGCTTCAGCAACAACCCGCAGGTGATGCGCAAGCCGACCTTCGACGAAGCACGCGTCAACGTGCCAGCCGCTGGCGCCGCCATCGACATCACCCTGCGCTGATTCCGCATCCAGACCCGAGGCCACCATGGACCGTCGCCACTTCCTTCGTACCTTGCTCAGCAGCAGTGCCTGCCTGGCCCTGGGCGCCACCGCGCTGCGCAGCGCTCCCGCCTTCGCCGGCGACCCGGCGCGGTTCGCGCAGGGTATGCAGGAACACCCCTGGCTGCTCGGCTGGCGCAGCGTCGGCAGCGAAAGCCTCGGCCCGGCCACCGTGCAGCTGCAGGGAAAGCTGCCGTCAGGCCTGGCCGGTACGCTGTACCGCAACGGCCCGGCGTGGACCGAGCGCGATGGCTTCCGCTACGACCACTGGTTCGACGGCGACGGCATGGTGCATGGCTGGCGTTTCAATGGTGATGGCAGCCTGACCCATCACGGGCGCATGGTCGCCACGCCGAAATTCACCCGTGAACAGAAGGCCGGCCGCTTCCAGTATCCGGCTGCCGGCACCAGCGTTCCCGGTGCGCTGGCGGTACGCAACAACGATGATGCCAACGTGGCCAACACCTCGGTGACGATGATCAATGGCCGCCTGTTCGCGCTGTGCGAATCCGGTTCTGCGTTCGAAGTGGCCCCCGATTCGCTGCAGACGCTCGGCCCGGTCACCTGGCGCCCGGACCTGGCCGCGCTGCCGTTCTCGGCGCACCCGCTGACCGATCGCGACGGCAGCCTCTGGAACTTCGGCTCGATCAGCCTGATGGGGGGCCATGGCCTGCTGGTCTGGCACATCGGTGCGGACGGCCAGCTGCGCAGCGCCAATGTGATCGAAACACCCGAGCATGGCTACCTGCATGCCTTCGCGATGACCGACCAGCACCTGGTGTTCGTGATGATGCCGTTCGATTTCACCGGCGCAGGTGGCAGCTTCTTCGAGCGCATGCAGTTCGCACCGCAGCGTCCTGTGCGTATCGCGGTGGTCGCCAAGGATGCGCCGGACAAGGCGCAATGGTTCGAGGCCCCGTTCGCGGCGATCTATCACTTCGGCGACGCGTTCACCCGCGATGGCGGCATCGTGCTGCGCGCAGTACGCCATGACGACATCAACGAGGCGCGCTCGCCGATGAAGGAAGCGATGGCCGGTGACGGTGCACATGCGGCCAACAGTGGCGCCAGCCTGGTCGAGCTGCATCTGGACCTGCGTCGTGGACAGGCCCGCTGGGAGACGTTGGGCATCAGCGCGGTGGAGTTCCCGTTGTTCGACCCGCGCTCGACGAACACACGTGGCGCACGGCTGTATGCGCCGACCATCGACGGCCCGGCCACCGCACCGTACTTCAACGCCGTGGCTGCGTTCGACATCGATCGCGGGCGCCGCCAGCGGTGGAACTACGGGCCGGACATCATGGCCGAAGAGCATGTGTTCGTACCGCGCCCGGGCAGCCGCGAAGCTGACGATGGCTGGCTGATCGGCACCCTGCTTGACCCGGTCAACAAGCGCAGTGGCCTGGCGGTGCTGGATGCGCGCCATGTGGATGACGGCCCGCTGGCACAGGCCTGGCTGCCGTATGCGGTGCCACTGGGCTTCCACGGCACTTTCGCCGCGCACGGCTGAGTCCACGCTACGCGGACACCGTTGTTGGCATGCTGGGTCTCCCCTGCCCCGTGGAGTCCTGCATGTCCTTGGCCGACCATCGAAGTACGCTGGCACCGCACGGTTTCCTGCGCGTGGCGATCAACCTGGGCAACCCGGTGCTGGCACAGGGCGATGCGCGCTCACCGCGCGGCCCCTCGCTGGAACTGGCTACCGCATTGGCGCAACGGATGGGGGTGCAGGCACGCTTCACCTGCCACGATGCCGCAGCCTCGGTGGTTGCCGCAGCGGGCGAAGACGGCTGGGACCTGGCTTTCCTGGCCATCGATCCGGCACGCACCGACCGCATCGCCTTCAGTGCCCCGTACGTGGAGATCGAAGGCACCTATCTGGTTCGCGAGGACAGCCCTGCGCAGCAGGTGGCCGACCTCGACCGCGAAGGGCTGCGCATCGCGGTGGGGCGTGGCGCGGCCTATGACCTGTTCCTGAGCCGTGAACTGCGCAACGCCACGATCGAGCGGGCGGAGACCTCGGCGGCGGCCATCACCCTGTTCGATCAGCAGCGTCTGGATGCCGCCGCCGGCGTGCGCCAGCCGCTGGTGGCCTGGGCACAGGCGCATCCCGGCCATCGCGTGCTGGCCGACCGTTTCACCGCGATCCAGCAGGCCGTGGCGGCGCCAGCGTCGCGCCCGGCCGAGGCACTGCAGACGCTGTTCGACGAGGTGGAAGCGATCAAGACCGGTCCCTTGCTGGGCGAAGCGTTCGCCCGTGCCGGGCAGGCAGTCACGCTGGTGCGGTGACTGTAGAGTCGGGCCATGCTCGACTGCTTCTTCGAAAGACCAGTCGAGCATGGTTCGACTCTACAGATGCGAGATCGAGCACCGCGCCACGCTACAGATGCGCGTCTGCCATGTGCCGCACGTGCTCGGCGGCCTGCGCATGCAGCCAGTCGCGGAACGCGAGGAAGCCACGATGGCTGGCCGAGCGCTGTGGGTACACCAGCCAATGTGGCCAGTCGGTCTTCAGGCGCTGGCTGGACAGCGCGACCAACTGGCCCGAATCCAGCAGCAGCCGCGCCCGCGTCACCCGCCCGAGAGCCACGCCCACGCCATCCAGAGCGGCGCGATGGTGCGCCTCCGAATCATCCAGCACCGCCACGAAGCGCGACGGCGGACTCTGCCCGCTCAACGCGAACCAGGCGCCCCATGCCCCGTCCGGATCACCCAGCAGCGGCCACTGGGTCAACGGCACACGGTCGACGCCTCCCATGCGTTCGATCAGCGCCGGGCTCGCCATTGGCAGCAGCCATTCGTCGAACAGCGGCTCCACCACCAGACCTGGCCATTGCCCGCTGCCCAGCCGCAGCGCGGCGTCGAACTGGCGCTGCCGCTCGAAATCAATCAGGCGTTCACTCGACTGCAGGTTGATCTCGATCTGTGGGTGCTCTGCCACGAAGTGACCCAGGCGCGGCACCAGCCAGGCCGACGCCATCGACGGTACTGCGCTGATCGTCAGCACGTGCTCGGCACGTGCGGCATAGGGCTGAAAGGCTTCGTTGATCGCATCCAGATGCGGACCCACCTGGTCGAGCAGGCGCTGGCCCTCCAGGGTGAGGGTGACACCACGCGGCTGGCGGATCAGCAGCGGCTGCCCGAGCCGTTCTTCCAGCTGCCGCATCTGATGGCTGAGCGCGCTGACGGTCAGGTTCATCGACGCCGCCGCGCGCGACAGGTTGCCGAGCCGGGCGGCGGCCACGAAACCCTGCAGGGCATGGAGCGGTGGGCGGGACATCAGGCTTGAATTCCTCTCAAGGCACGCTTGCGGAAATGTCGCTTTTTCCCCGTCCATGCTGCCCGTATCGTGCAATCCACTCAAGTGGAGGCACGCTCATGAACATCTTCGGCGGCTTGTTGTTCCTGCAGGGCCACGTGGCCAGCACCGAGCTGGCACGCCAGCTGGCCAGCCCTACCACACCTGCCCCGCAGTGCGCGCAGCAACCGGCTGCGCCTGTTCAGCCGCCGAGAACCCGTTGAACGCTCCTCACCCTGCGTACCAGCGTTGGACGTGTTCAGGCAGCCACGGGATCGGATCGATATCCAATGCCCGACAACCGTCGAGGGTGTCACGCAGCGCGCGCTCGCCGGGGCCACTGGGCAGCCGCAGGCCTTCCTCCTCCGGAAGTTGCGCCGCTGCCCAGTCGTGCAGCTGGTCCATGCGCAGGCACAGGGCGGCCCGCAGCCACGCCTTCAGTGGATAGCAGCGATAGCCTTGTTCGCCCAACGCGATAATTGCACGCGACAAGGCCTGGTTGGCACCACGTACCCATTCGGTGCGACCTCCAGCCTTGTCCTGGACCGTCATCGGCGCCGGCGCGCGGTGCGCCTTGAACGGCGAACGCAGCTGCAGCTCCAGATCTCGCGCATCGCGCTCGCTTTCCGCTTCCACCAGTGCACCGGCGTCGAGGTCGAAGAACTCGAACCAACGCCGGTGCAATGCGCTGATGCGTCCGAGCGGATCACGTGAGAAACCGATCTTCGCGTAGTCTTCCCACGCACAGGGGAAGACGTAGGCGAAGACACGACCGTCGATGCGGATATCCGACTGCATGTGCGCAGGCTGCCTCGACAACAGCCCGGGTGCAACCGGGCGTTACCGTGGACGCTGCAGCGCCTCCTGCACCGCCGCAGCCACGTCGGTGTTGTCGATGTAACTGCCGTCGTTCCAGCGCACGTGCTGACGGTAGCCGGCATCAACACCGCGCACGCGCTGGCCCAGCAGCTCCGACCCCGCACCCTTGGCCCACAACGGCACCAGTGCATTGGAATGGTTGCCGGTGGGACGGAAACTGATCCCGGGCATGCGGCCGCGGCCGTTGTTGCGCACCGGCGCGAAGGCAACGTTCTGCGCATCCGGGCCCATCGGCATGCTGTTGTCGTGGTCGGTGGTGACGATCAACAGGTTGCGCTTCCAGCCACCGTTACGCTCGATCCAGTCGACCACCGCCGTCACCGCGTCATTGAACTCCACGGTCTCTTCGATCAACCGGCCATACTGCGGCTGATCGCTGCACTGGCCGTAATGCCATTCGGTGCCGCAGGCGCTGGTATGCGCGGCCCAGTCGGTGGCGCCGCCTTCCACCATCAGGAACAGCCCCTTGGACGAGCGCTGCTGCAGGAACTGCAGCGCGCCGCGGGTCATGGTCGCCAGATCGGGCACGCTGTCGATCTTCCTCACTCCCGAAGGCGTGGCTGCATCCTTGCCCAGCACCTGCAGGCGGCGCGCCTGCTGCAGGGTGTTGGCCACGCGCGGTACACCGATCAGCGGCCTGTCGGCCGGCAACCGTCCCTGCGCCAGTGCGGCGAACGCTTCCTTGCTGCGGATCAGGCGCCACGGTCCCGCCGGATTGCCGGCGATGGTGCTGCCCGCTTCCAGCTGCTGCCAATCCTGCTGCGACACCCACTCCCATGGATTCGCGCAGCCCTCTGCGTTTGCGGCGTCCGTGCCTTTGTTGCAGGCGCGGCCGTCGACGCTGTAGCCCGGGCCTCCGGTGCCCATCACCAGGTCCATGTGGCCCTGCGCCAGCATCTGGTGCGCAATGGCGTGATAGCTGCTACGCGATTCGTTCTGCGCTGCGAATGCGGCCGGTGTGGCGTGCGCGAACGGTACCGAAGTCACTACACCGGTCGCCATGCCCAGGCGCTTGGCGCGCAGCGTATTGAACTCGACCGGCTGGCCATCGTTGTTGTAGTTGATGGCGTTGTTGTAGGTCTTGATGCCCGAGGACAACGCGGTGCCCGCCGCCGCACTGTCGGTAGCCACCGCGGCCAGGTACTGGTAGCCGGCAAACGGCAGGTCCTGCGCAGGAACCGGCGTGTCATCCCAGGCCTTGCCCGGGTCGTAGCCAAGCGTCTGTGCGTTGTCGCGGGTCGGCTGGCTGCTGGCATTCAACGGGAAGCTGGTTACCGCCAGGCGCAGCGGGAAATCCGCATAGGGTGCGCCTTCGCGGCGGCCATACTGCCAGTAGGCCGCCGCGTCCCAGGTACCCCAGCCGGCACCGTCGTTGATCATCACGATCACATTGAGCGGACCGGCTTCGGCGGAGTAAACAGCCTCGGTGCGCAGGTTGGGCTGGCAGCCGCCAAGTGCGGCCAGCGCGAGCAGCAACGAAGAATGAAGCCAGTGGCGTGGAATGCGTGCAGTCATCGGATGTCCCGTTGGGCCATCGGCGGCCCGCAATGATGCTACGTTATATCGTTGCAATATTTCAGCTTCGTGCAGCCGCCGCACACTATCCTCCAGGGCCCCCACTGTCATCGTCGTTTCCATGCCGCTTCCTGCTCCTGCGCGTGCACCGCTGTCGTCCATCACCCTCGATGCGGCAACCTTCGCAGTGATTCGCCAGCACAACGCGGACATCGCCAGGCAACCGGCCTCGCTGACCAAGCTGATGACCGCCTACGCGGCTTACGAGTGTGTCGAGGAGCGCGGGCGCTCGTGGGAGGACGAAGTCACCATCGCCGCCGACGACGTGCATGCGGTCGCCGACGATGAAACGCGCATGGGCCTGGTGCCCGGCGAAACGGTCACTCTCGCGCGCCTGCTGGAAGGCTTGATGATCGTCTCCGGCAATGACGCGGCGCTGGCGGTCGCGCGCCACCTGGACGGATCGCAGCCTGCGTTCCTGGAGCGCATGAACCGGCACGCGCGCCAGCTCGGCCTGCGCAGCACCTGGTTCGCCAGCGTCTCCGGCATCACCACGCCGCACCATGCGTCCAGCGCGCGCGACATGGCGGTGCTGGCCGCGTGCCTGTTGAACGATCATCCGCAGATCCTGGCGGTCACCGCGCAGCGCGCGTTCGCGCACGGCAGCTTCAGCCGCAACAACCAGAACGCCCTGCTTGGCGATGACGGCGTGGATGGCTTGAAGACCGGCTACACCCAGGCCGCAGGCTTCTGCCTGGCCGCCACCGCATGCCGGGTGGTACACGGGCGGGACGAGCCTATACGCCTGATCACCGTGGTATTGGGTTCTGAGAGCCGCGACGCGCGCGACGCATGGGTGCGCGATCAGCTGGCGGCAGGATTCGCCACGCTGGCCGGCAGTACCGCCGGGGCCTGACCTTCGAAGCGGCTCAGCGACGCTTGACCGTCGCCACGATCAGCCGCTGCAGCTCGGCCTCGGCGTCGGTCTTGTCCAGCGCGCCCGCGGCCACACCCTCGGACAGGGTTTCAGCCGCACCCAGGATCGCCCAGCGTCCCGCCAGCGGCACCGAGCCGTCGCTGGCGAACGGGCCCAGCCAGGCGTCGCAGTTGTCGATGAAGTCCTGCTGGTAACGCCGCCGCACCTCGTGCAGTTCCGGCGCACCCACCAGCGCGGCGAGGATGCCCTGCACTTCACTGCCCTGGCTGAGGATGCAGTCGATGTAGCCGGAGGCGATGGCTGTCGCACGGTCGGCCAGCTGCGCCCGGGCGCGGCCGATACGCTCGTGGAAGACCACCGTCTGCCGCCCGTCATAGTCATCGTAGAGCGCGGCCAGCAGGCCGTTGCGGGTCACGAAGTGATCGTACGCCACCGGCTTGGTCACGCCCGCCGCCTCGGCCAGCCGTCCCAGCGTCAACGCGTCGGTGCCCTCTTCGCCAACCAGCGCCCAGGCCACGTCCAGCAACTGGCGGGCGCGTTGCTCGCGGGTCAATCGGCGGCGCGTGGGAGCGGCGTTGGCAGGCATCGGCGGAACACGGTGATCAACTCATCGGAGTACCGATTTTACGGCCGATTTCCATGGCGGTCTGCAGATGCGCCTGCGCGGCACCGCTGTCGGCGTCGAGCAGCAGTTCGGACGACAGCACGCGCGCGCCACAGTAGTCGAAGATGCCCATGTCGATCTGGGTCTTCATCGCCGTGCCATAGCCGCGCCGTTCGATCATTTCCGCGCCCGCACCGCCAACGCCGACCAGATGCACGCGCAGGCGCTGCAGCTTCTTCTGCACCTTGCCATCGGCACCGTCCTGGTACGCCCAGCCCTGGGTGAACACGCGATCGATCCATCCCTTCAGCAAGGCAGGGAACGACCACCAGTACAGCGGGTAGACCAGCACCAGCGTATCGATGGCGTCCAGCCGCGCATGCTCGGCCGCCACATCGGGCGGAACCGGGCCGGTCCCGCGGAACAGAGCCTGGTCATCGCGGTTGAAGCGCGGATCGAAGCCTTCGGCGACCAGGTCGGCGTGGGTTACGGTGTTGCCGGCGCCGATGGCCCGGATGGCGTCGCCGATGCGCTGGGCGATGGCATGGGTGAGCGATCCGGTTTCCGGGTGGGTGGTGACGATGAGACTGTGCATGGGTGAATCTCCAGGAATCATTACCTACCAATGGTAAGTAATGATTCCTGGATCACCAGCGCCACCGGTGGGACGCTGTTTTTGCGTTCACCGTATAGTGCGCCGCATCCCGTGGAGGTCCCCGACGATGCACCGACGCCTGCTTGCTCCCCTGCTGTTCCTGCTGCTGGCCACGATGGCGCCGACGGCCGTAGCCGGCGAGCTCACCCCATCCGAATCGGCCGCCCTGCGCCAGGACGTGCAGGGGATGCTGGCCGCGTTCGCCCGCGGCGATGCCGAGCTGATCATCGCCCGCACGCATCCCAGCCTGAAACGCCTGGCCGGCGGTGATGAGGTATACGCCCGATCAACCCGCGACACGGTCAAGGCGCTGCACGAGGCCGGCGTCACCATCATCAGCGACGAAGCTGGGGTACCGACCCGTACCTATGCCGCCGGTGACGAGGAGGTCTGCTTCGTCCCGCGCTACTCGTTGCTGCGCGTACGTGAATCCCCGATCCGCAGCACCTCGTTCATGGTCGCCGTGCGCCGCGTCGGCGCCGCGCAATGGAGCTATCTGGATGGCGCGGGGTTGCTCGACAACCCTGAGCTGCTCTGGCAACTGCTGCCAGCGCTGGAGCCTAGCGTGACGCTGCCCAAGGGTGGAGTGGAAACGCTGTAGCGCGATTGCTGGGCGTCGGTACGCTCCGGCGCATCCATCTACGCATGGCATGGATCTACCGGCTGTCCGTTAGCGGAACAACGCGTTCAACGCGGCCCCGGAAGCCGCCTGCTGCAGCCCATCGAAACGCCCCTCCTGCACGATCGGCTGTGTGGCCTGTATCAGCCCACCCCATGCCGCACGCGCAAGCGCACCGCCCAGGCTGACCCGGCGAACGCCAAGTGCTGCGATGTCCTGCAGGCTCAGCGGTGTCGGTCCACCAACCAGCAGGTTCACCGGTTTTGACCCTGCAGCGGCAACCACCGCGCTGATCTGCTCGCGCGTGCTGATGCCAGGCGCATACAGCACATCGGCACCGGCCTCGGCATAGGCCCGCAGGCGCTGCAGGGTGTCCTGCAGATCCGGCACGCCGACGAAGAAGTTCTCCGCACGCCCGACCAGCAGCACGTCACCGCCTGCGCGGTCGATGGCTGCACGGGCAGCGCGCAGGCGCTCGACCGCCTGGTCGATCGAACGCAGCGGTGCATCGGCGACGCCGCTGGCATCCTCGATCGACAACGCCGCGATGCCGGTGTCGATCGCTGCAGCCACCGCCTCCTCCACCGCCTGCGGCGTCGCGCCGAAGCCATCACCGAAGTCGGCATTCAACGGCAACGGGGTCGCCGCCGCCATCAGGCGCAGATGCGCCAGCGTGGCCGGCAACGAAACCGCGCCATCCGGCCGCCCTTCGCTCCAGGCGCAGCCGGCACTGGTGGTGGCCAACGCCAGGAAGCCTTGCCGCTGCAGGTAGCGCGCACTGCCCACGTCCCACGGGTTGGGCAGCACGAAGCACCCCTGCGCGTGCAGTTGGCGGAAAGACGCGCGCTTGTGCTGTGTGTCGGCATCGGGCGAGGTCATGGCAGGGCTCCGGGGCGGCAGACCTGCACCCTAGCCCGCCGTGCGGTCGCGCTCAATGGCATCGAAGCCGGCCATGCATGAAGTGATGCCCCCTGCTTATTGGACGCCACCGGCAGCCCTGCCCGAGCGTACGTGGTTGTCCACACCAGTGCCGCCACGGAGCCCTTCATGCAGCCTGACCCGCAGCCCCTCATCGACGTCGGCGATGATGACGCCCACTGGGCCGACCTGCTCTCGCCGGCACGGCGCCGCCTGATCGCTTCGGCGGGTCTGGCCGCCGGTGGCCTGGCCAGTGCGTCGACCGGCACCGCAGCACCGCGCGGCAACGACGCGGTGAATACCACCGAGCCTGGCCGCCCCGGCTTCCGTGTCATCGTGCCGCCAGCGCCGGAAGGGCGCAGCCCCTGGGGCCAGGCCACAGCCAGCGAACCGACCCTGCGCCCGGCCAGCGTGCGTCCCGGCGAAGCCACCCTGCCCGCGACCCCACGCGCCTACACCGACATCAAGAGCTATCACGCGCATATCTACTTCGACGAGGACAGCTTCGAGAAGGCTGCGCTGCTGCGACGCTGGGCGGCCGAGCGCTTCCCCGTGGAGCTGGGCAACTGGAACCTGGAGCCACGCGGACCACACGTCACCCCGTCGTTCTATTTCGGCTTCACCAACGACCTGCTGCCGGTGCTGGTGCCCTGGCTGCAGCTCAACAGCCTGGGCCTGACCATCCTGATCCACCCCAATACCGGTGATGGCCGTGCCGACCACCTGTATTACGCGTTGTGGGTGAACCGCGCGCAGCCGGTGAACGCCTACAACTGGCCGGCACCGAAGCCGGGGGAACGGGAGCCGCTGGAGGAGGTGTTCCCGAACGTGGTGCCGACGGTGCCGCTGGAGACCTGACCCGCCTTTCCGGTGGGTGCGTAGCTTGCTGTGCACCTTGAGCCCCCTCCGGTAGGTGCGTAGCTTGCTGCGCACCTTGAGCCCCCCACCGGTGGGTGCGTAGCTTGCTGCGCACCGAACTTCCTTTTTCCACGCGTGGCGCGGCTCCCCCGGCAAGGCTCTTGCCGCCATCGTCGCCCTACGTGCACGCATCCCCCGCCCGCACGGCGTTCAGCGCGCCTTGATCCGCCGCCCCGCGTAGGGCCGCAAGCGCTTCGGCAGGTTTCAAACAAACGATTGAAACGCAGCAAACTTCGCCGAACTGGACAGCATCCGCCGGTTCCGCCAGACTGCCGCCCTTTCCTGTCTTCCGGATCCCATGGCGAAGCTGCTGGTCCTGCACGGCCCCAACCTCAACCTGCTCGGCACCCGCGAGCCGGAGGTCTACGGCCACACCACGCTGGCCGACATCGACCAGGCGCTGGCGGCCCAGGCCTCGGCCGCCGGGCACGCGATCGAGAGCCTGCAGTCCAATGCCGAGCACGTACTGGTGGACCGCGTGCAGGCCGCGCGCGACGACGGAACCGCTTTCATCCTGATCAACCCCGCCGCCTTCACCCATACCTCGGTGGCCCTGCGCGATGCGCTGGCGGCGGTGGCGGTGCCGTTCATCGAGATTCACCTGTCCAATCCGCATACCCGCGAACCGTTCCGCCAGCACAGCTACTTCAGTGACAAGGCCGTGGGCGTGGTCTGCGGCTTCGGCGCCGACAGCTACCGCTACGCGATGGACGCGGCGCTGCTGCGCGTGCAGGCGGCCCGCGCGTGAACGTGCTGCCGCGCGTGCTTGCCGGCGTTCTGGCGTGGGCCGGTCTCTGCGGTGCGGCCACGGCGTTCGACCGCAAGGACGAAGGCATCGACTGCGCACGTCCGACCACCACGATGGAGAGCGACCTGTGCGCCTCGGACGTGGCCGCAGCCGCTGATGTCGAACTCAATGCGGTGTATGCACAAGCCCGGCGCCAGCTGCGCACACCCGCCAACGGCGGCGGCTGCAGCTATTGCGGCGATGCCGAGCAGCAGCTGGTCCTGGCCCAGCGTGCCTGGATGCAGCTGCGCGACCACGACTGCAACGCCGTCTATGCCCTCAATTCCGATGGCACGGCGCGCAACGGCGCACAGATGCGCTGCCTGATCACCCTCGCGCGCGACCGCACACGGCAGCTGCGCGAGTTCTACGAACTGCTTTGACCCGAGCGCGATGCGCTTCCCACCACACTGACATCAAGAGCAAAGAGGCCACCATGGATCTCCGCAAAATCAAGAAGCTGATCGACCTGCTGGAAGAGTCGAACCTGGCTGAAATCGAAATCAAGGAAGGCGAAGAGTCGGTGCGCCTGTCGCGCGCCCCGGTGGCCGGCTATGCCGCCCCGGTCGCCGCCCCGGTGTATGCCGCTCCGGCTGCTCCGGCGCCGCAGGCGATGCCGATGCAGTCGCCGACCGAAGCTTCCACCGGCGGCACCGCCAAGCCGGGCCCGGCACTGCCGGAAGGCCACGTGCTGCGCTCGCCGATGGTCGGCACCTTCTACGCCTCGTCCGCTCCGGACAAGCCGGCCTTCGTCACCGTGGGCCAGCAGGTCAAGGAAGGCGAGACCCTGGCCATCATCGAAGCGATGAAGATGTTCAACCCGATCGAAGCCGACAAGTCCGGCACCATCGTCGCCATCCTCGGCGAGAACGGCCAGCCGGTGGAATTCGACCAGCCGCTGTTCGTGATCGGCTGAGGGGCACGCCATGCTCGACAAAGTCGTCATCGCCAACCGAGGGGAAATCGCGCTGCGCATCCTGCGCGCGTGCCACACCCTCGGCATCCGCACGGTGGCCGTGCACTCCACGGTCGACCGCAACCTCAAGCACGTGGCCATGGCCGACGAGTCGGTCTGCATCGGCCCGGCGCCGTCGCCGCAGAGCTACCTCAACATCCCGGCACTGATCGCCGCAGCGGAAGTCACCGACGCCCAGGCCATCCACCCGGGCTACGGCTTCCTGTCGGAGAACGCCGACTTCGCCGAGCGGGTGGAAGAGTCCGGCTTCATCTTCATCGGCCCCAAGGCCGACACCATCCGCATGATGGGTGACAAGGTCGAAGCCATCCGCGCGATGAAGTCCGCCGGCGTGCCGTGCGTGCCCGGCTCGGGCGGTCCGCTGGGCGAGGACATCGTCGCCAACACCAAGATCGCCCGTGAGATCGGCTACCCGGTCATCATCAAGGCAGCCGGTGGCGGCGGTGGCCGCGGCATGCGCGTGGTGCACGCCGAAGCCTCGCTGAAGACCTCGATCGAAACCACCAAGAGCGAGGCCAAGGCCGCGTTCGGCAATGGCGAGGTCTACATGGAGAAGTTCCTGGAGAATCCGCGCCACGTGGAGATCCAGGTGCTGGCCGACGGCCAGGGCAACGCCATCCACCTGGGTGAGCGCGACTGCTCGATGCAGCGCCGCCACCAGAAGGTGGTGGAAGAAGCGCCGGCGCCGGGCATCACCGCCGAGCAGCGCGAGCAGATCGGCAAGGTGTGCGTGGAAGCCTGCATCCGCATTGGTTATCGCGGCGCCGGCACCTTCGAGTTCCTGTACGAGGACGGCCGCTTCTACTTCATCGAAATGAACACCCGCATCCAGGTGGAACATCCGGTCACCGAAATGGTCACCGGCATCGACCTGGTGGCCGAGCAGCTGAAGATCGCCGCCGGCCAGAAGCTGTCGATCAAGCAGAGTGACGTGGTGCTGACCGGCCATGCCATCGAATGCCGCATCAACGCCGAAGATGCAGAAACGTTCGTGCCGAGCCCGGGCACCATCACCGGCTTCCATCCGCCGGGAGGCCCCGGCGTGCGCGTGGACACCCACATCTACAGTGGCTACCGCGTGCCGTCGAACTACGACTCGATGATCGGCAAGCTGATCGTGCACGGCCCGGACCGCGAAACCGCCATTGCCCGCATGCGCGTGGCACTGAGCGAAATGGTGGTCGATGGCATCAAGACCAACGTCGCCCTGCAGCAGCGGATCATGCGCGACAAGGGCTTCCAGGCCGGTGGCCAGAACATCCACTACCTGGAAAAGCGTTTGGCCGAACGCAAGAACAAGCCGATCGCGCTGACCTGATCGGTGCCCGGTGCTGGACATGAAAAGGGCGGGTATATTCCCGCCCTTTTCTGTTGCTGCAGGGCCGAGTCCCTGCCCGGCTTGCCAGAAGCCCGGCCGAGCGTGGGCTCGGCTCTACAGCAGGCGCATCAGCGCTTGTCGGCCGCTTCGGCCGGAATCTGCGAGTTCGCCAGCGGACGCACGCCATTGGGCGAGGTCGGGTCGACGATCACCATGGTCTCGGTCGAACCATCCGGCCACACCACCTGGAAGGTGCTGCCCGCCGGCAGCGACGCGAACGGCATGCCGCTCTGCGCGCGATAGACCGCGGCCACCTGGCTGGCACCGGCACGGCGCACGTCTTCCTGCGCCTTCACCGTGGTCAGTTCCACCTTCGACAGATGCCGGTAGCGATCTTCATAGGTATCGATCATCAACAGGCCAACCGCGCCAGCCGAGTAGGCCACGAACAGGGCCACCCAGAACCAGAACTTGGCCCCGTGCAGGAATCGGCGGTAGTTCATTGCTCGTTCCTCTTTCCAACCAATCGCTTGATCCATTCCTTCATCTTCCCAGCGCCCTGCCGCGATACCGCAGCGTCATACACGAAATCCCGGAAATCCTGCGTACCATCCTGCGAACAGATCCCTCCGTTCGCACAAAAACTGTTGACCAGCACACTGTCTGCCCCACACGGTAGACCGAGTTCGCAGGCCGCAAGCCGCCAAGCGAGTTCACTGAGCTGCTCGCCCGCCACCAGGCCGTTGAGCGCACGGTCACCCGAGGCGCGCACGCCCATGCCCGGTGCGATCGCCATGAAGGCCTCCGGGTCGCGCGAGGTGCGCACCCGTTCAACCAGGTCACGGCGGTACTCGGGGCTGTCCTGCAGCGGCTCTCCCTCGGCGAACAACGCAGCCTCTGCAGCCAGATTGCCTTGCGCGGCCGCCTTGCGACGTTCGGACAGCACCAGGGCCGTGCCCAGCTTGTCGCCCGGCACGAAACCACCACAACGCTGCGCGACGCGTTCGCGCGCCTGCACCATCGCCGGCGCGGCGGTCAGGCCCAGCCCAGCCAGCACGTTGTTGTCCAGGCGGTAGCCACCCGGATCGACCGCGTACTGCGCGCAATAGTCATAGACACGGCTGAGCATCCAACGCGCCTCGTGGTTGCCTTCGTCCGCCTGCACACGCAACCGCTGTGCATAGGCATACAGGTCGGTGGCGTCTTCGATATCGGCGCGGAGATCCAGGGGCAGCCCGGACGGCAATGCATTGCCACGCTCGAAGGGTGCCAGGCGGCGCGCGAGCGCCTCCGGCATCACCGGCAGCGGCGCCGCACTGTCAGTGGCTGCCACCCCACCTGCCAGATCCGCCGACGCCAGCGAAGAGGTCGCGGCATGGCCGCTGGCCCGATAACCGGCCACGCCCAGCACGGCCACGGCCGGCAGTACGAGCAACCAGGTTTTCAGGGTCGGAGCGAAGGCCATCGGCGGCGGTGAGCGATGCGGCGGACAGGAAAGCACGAAGTTTAGCAAGGCCCGACGGGCCTGTCTGAACGGGCTTCGTTCATCTCGGAGCGGCATCTCAGGCGATACGGAGACGCCCCGATGGTCTAGCATGGCCCCCTTTCCCGCGATTGCCCCCACCGCCATGCCGTTTCTGGAACTGACCCTGCGTTGCACCGAAGCTACCCAGCCCCGCTATGAGAATGCGCTGGAGGACGTCGGCGCACTGGCCGTCACGCTGCTTGATGCCGAGGCCGATACCAGCAACGAACAGGCCATCCTCGAGCCGGGCGTGGGCGAGACCCCGCTGTGGGACACGCTGGTGCTGAGCGCGCTGTTCCCCGCCGACAGCAACGCGCTGTTGCTGCTGGCCGCACTGGAATCCTTCGATCCGGAACTGGACTGGAGCAGCGGCAGCTTCCGCGCGGTCGAGGATGAAGACTGGGAACGCGCCTGGATCGACCAGTTCCAGCCGATGGACTTCGGCAGCCGTACCTGGATCGTGCCGTGGAACCATGAACTGCCCGATGCCGCACAGGCCGCCGATGCCGCCGTGGTGCGGCTGGACCCGGGCCTGGCGTTCGGTTCGGGCACCCACCCGACCACCGCACTGTGCCTGCGCTGGCTGGACCAGTTGGCAGGCGATGGCCTGCTGCAGGGCCAGCGCGTGCTCGACTTCGGTTGCGGCTCGGGCATCCTCGCACTGGCCGCTCTGAAGCTGGGCGCCGCTGAAGCCATCGGCGTGGACAACGATCCGCAGGCCCTGGTCGCCACCGCCGACAATGCCGAACGCAACGGCGAACAGGCCCGCATGCACGTGTACCTGCCGCAGGACGAACCGGTCGCGACCTATCCGATCGTGGTCGCCAACATCCTCGCCTCGGCGCTGGATGCGCTGGCCGAACTGCTGGCCGCGCGCGTCGCTGCCGGTGGCCGCATCGCCCTGTCCGGCATCCTGCATGGCCAGGAAGGTGAACTGCTGCAGCGCTATGCGGCCTGGTTCGACGATCTGCAGGCCACCCAGGATGGCGACTGGATGCGCATCACCGGCGTGCGCCGCGCCTGATCGTGGTTGAATGACCGCTGGATCCGAGCCCGCGCCCTGAGCATGTCCGAGCCGAACCCACCGCGCCGTCCCCTGGCCACCTTCCTGCGCACCGCGCCGGAAGGTGAGCCCGCGCCTGCGACCGATGCGCGCATGCAGGACGAAGCCGGGCACACAGCGCCTGTGGAGCAGATTCCCGTCGAGCCCATCGACCTGGCAGGCCCACCGGCGACAGAAAGGCGACACGACGATGACGTTGTCATCGTTGATGAAGCAGCGGCCATCGAACCGGCGCCGCTCGCGGTGCAAGCAGCAGCGGCCGCCAGTGATGCCCCCAGCTTCCTGGGCAGCACGCGCGCACGCACGCTGCCAGCACCCCGCTGGCACTGGCTGCTGGTCGCCGGGCTGGCATTGCTGCTGGTACTGCAGAGCGTGCTGGCCGACCGCGCGCGGTTGGCCGCCGACGCCGGCAACCGCGCGTGGCTGGGCACGCTGTGCGGCGTCCTGCACTGCAGCCTGCCGGCCTGGCACGAACCCACCGCCTTCACCATGACCAGCCGCGAGATCCGGCCGCTGCCCGGGCAGGCCGGCGTGCTGCAGGTGCAGGCCAGCATCCGTAACGACGCACGTTGGGCACAGGCGTGGCCAGACCTGCGCCTGTCACTGTCCGATGCCGATGGCCGGGTGATCGGCAGCGGCGTGTTCACGCCCACGCAGTACCTGGGTGAGAACCCCGGCACAGCCCTGCTGGAACCGGGCCAGAGCGCGCGCGTCGCGTTCCGGGTACAGGAGCCCGCCGCATCCACCGTCGCATTCACCTTCGACTTCCTCTGACCGGGAGAGGCGACCAGCCGTGGCAGGCCGGGCACGCTCGCGCTAGACTGGCCGCCACCACCTCGTCCGGCCGCGCGCTCCGCGCGCACGGGCCAACCGAATCGGGAACCCCCTTGAACGCTGTCCTTTCTCGTCCTGACAACAGTCGTGGCGCTCCCCGGCCACCGCTGCGTGAACACGTCGCCCAGTCCGTGCGCCGCTACCTGCGTGACCTTGATGGCTGCGATGCGGACGATGTCTACGAGATCGTGCTGCGCGAGATGGAGATCCCGCTGTTCGTGGAAGTGCTCAACCACTGCGAAGGCAACCAGAGCCGCGCCGCGGCGATGCTGGGCATCCACCGTGCCACCCTGCGCAAGAAGCTGAAGGAATACGGCATCAGCGCGTAAGCGCAGCCCGCCGGGCATGGCCCGGCGCTACCGATGCCCGAACCACCCGGCTCCAGTAGATCCACGCCATGCGTGGATGGAGACCCGGCGGGATCAGCCGCCCCCGCCCGCCTTCCAGTAGTACCGCACCACATGGAAGAACACCGGCGCGGCGAAGCACACCGAATCCAGCCGGTCGAGCATGCCGCCATGGCCCTCGATCATGTGGCCCCAGTCCTTGATGCCGCGGTCGCGCTTGATCGCCGACATCACCAGGCCGCCCCAGAACCCCATCAGGTTGATCAGCAGCGACAGACCGAACGCCTGCAGCGGCGTGAACGGGGTGATCCACCACAGCGCCGCACCCAGCGCGCTGGCACTCAGCACGCCGCCCACGAAGCCCTCCACCGTCTTCGACGGCGACAGCTTCGGCGCGATCAGGTGCTTGCCCAGCAGCTTGCCCCAGATGTACTGCAGCACGTCCGAGGACTGCACCACGATCACCAGAAAGGCGAACAGCAACACGTTGCGCGACGGATCATGGCCGGGCACGTGCAGGTTCAGCAGCAGCGGCACATGCGAGATGCAGAACACGCAGATCATCAGCCCCCACTGGACCTTCGCGGTCCGCTCCAGGTAATGCGTGGTATCACCACCGATGGTCGACAGGATCGGCAGGAACAGGAACGCGTAGACCGGAATCAGCAGCGTGTACATGCCGTACCAGTCGATCCACACCAGGTAGTACTGCCACGGCAGGACGATGTAGAACGCGGCCAGCAGCGCGTAGTAGTCGCCCGAGCGGGTCGGCGCCAGGGTGATGAACTCGCGCAACGCGAACAGCGAGATGATCGCGAACAGCACGATCACCCCGGCACGTCCGAAGAACAGCGCCAGCCCGACCACGATCGCCATCACCCACCAGGCGCGGATGCGTGACACCAGGTTGGCGATGACTGCACTGGGCTGGCCGCGCTGGCGCCAGCGCAGGGTCTCGGCCACCAGCGTGGCCAGCACCAGCACCGCGCCGACACCAGCAAACAGCAGGCCGGTCTGCTGGCCGACACTCTGCGTTGCCAGATCGCCAGATACATCCAACACGAAACTCATGCACGACCTCCATTCGGCGCCAGGTCCAGCAGCGCCTGCCGGCTGCGGGCCAGGAAGGCGGCCTTGTCCTCGTCAGCCTGCAGTCGCAGCGGCGTGCCGAAGGTAGCCGTGCACAACAAGGGCAACGGCAGGAAGCGGCCCTTGGGCATCACCCGCTTCAGGTTGTCGATCCACACCGGCACGAACTCCAGTTCCGGCCGCTGCCGCGCCAGATGGTAGATGCCGCTCTTGAACGGCAGCAGCGGCTCGTCGCCGACATTGCGCGTGCCTTCCGGGAACAGGATCAGCGAGCAGTCTTCGTCCACCGCGTCACGCAGGGCCTGCAGCGGATCCTGCTGGCGATGACCGGCCTCGCGCTCGACCAGCACGCCGTTGAACACCGCATCGATCAGGTAGCGACGCAGCCCATCGCGCTGCCAGTACTCGGCAGCAGCAACCGGGCGCACCTGCCGCCGCAATGCCGGTGGCATCGACGACCAGATCAGCACGAAGTCACCATGGCTGGCATGGTTGCCGTAATACACGCGTCGCTCGCTGGACGGCGCGCAACCGATCCACAGCGCGCGGGCGCCAGTCACCACATGGATCGCACCACTGCAGGCGCGGGCAATCAGTTCGGCGAACATTGGTCCCTCCCGTTCACGTCTGCGGCCACAACACGGCCAGCACCAGCAGTGCGAACTGCACCGCGGTCAGCAGGTACTGGCGCAACAGCAGGCGGCGCATGCCGGCCCAGCGCGCGTCCCAGCCGCGCAGGGGCGCATCGGGCGACGCGCGGCGCAGGCCGCTGTCCTGCAGCACCTGATCGGTGCGGCGCGCGGCGGCATCGCCGTCCAGGCCCTCATCGCGCAGCAGCTGCAGCAGGCTGGCGTCCAGCGCCACCCGCCACGCGTGGTACGTCTGAGCCACCCCCGCAAACATGCTGGCCAGCAGCAACCCTGCAGCGATCATCGCCAGGCCCGGCTCGGTGCCGAGCAGCAGCAATGCCACCAGCAGCAGCCCCAGCGACAGGCCTGCCGGCCAACGCCCCTGCCGCAACAGCAGCTGCATGGTCGCCAGATCGGGAACCGTACTCATGTGTGCGTTCCTGCCGCGTTGGTGATGGCAAGCAGATGGGCCGTACCCAGCACGATGCCAGGACGCGCAGAACGCACGATCGCTACCGCCGCATCGGCATCAGCCGCGCGACCACTGCGCAGCAGCCAGGTCGCCACGCTGGCGGCACTGCGCGAATAGCCCAGTGCACAGCACACCAGCAACGGTCCCTGCGCACGCAGGCGCTCGATGGCCTCGGCTGCCTCGCGCAGCTGCTCCGGTTCTGGCACCACCAGGTCCAGCATCGGCACGCTGGCATACCCGGCGCCCGGCGCGCGGCAGGACAGCTCGGCACAGGCATCGACCACGCCCACCAAGGGTGCCGGCAACGCCGCGCAGGGAATCCGCCCCAACCACACGCCGTCCAGCACCGGCACCGGCTGCGGCGCACGCCGCGTCCACAGCCGCGAGTTGATCCAGGCGGCGCCCACGTACGGCGCCAGCAGCCAGCGCGCCGCCATGGTCAGGCGACCATCAGCGCGCTTCTGGAACACCGCCGTACCCAACCCGGCATACGCCAGCGCCACCAGCAGCAACGACACCACCGGCCACAGCAGCCACAACGCCACGCCGCGCAGCATCACCGCCGGCGCCAGCAGCAGCATCGCCCCCAGCAGGTACAGCACTGCCAATCGCCAACGTTTGGCATCACCCGCAGTACGCCAGGCGCGCAGCGGCGGCGTGCCCTGCTCCGGCCACAGCCATACGCACAGCCAGCCGGCCAGCAGCCCGGTCGGGATGTCGATGAAATGGTGCTGGAACGTGGTCAGCACCGAGACACCGATCAGCAGTGCCCACACATGCAGCACCCAACGCCACACGCCGTGCAGGTACTGCGCGAACTTCACCCACAGCACGATCAGCAGCACGATGTGCAGCGATGGCGCCTGGTTGAACGGCTTGTCGAAGCCCAGCAGCACATCGAACAGCCAACCGAACACGCCGCCGATCTCCGGCCGCTCGAAACTGAAGCGCAGCGGCCACAGCAGGAAGCAAGTGACCGCGATCAGCTGTGCACTGAACAGCCGCAGCGCATGCCGGTCCAGTTCCAGACGTTGCCGGCACAGGAAGAAGGAGACCGCGTAGAACAGGTCGATCGACCAGTACGGCACGATCGTCCACGGCACGAAGGGAATGCGCGTCTCCCAGGCGAACGCCATCACCGGCAGTTCGGGATGGCGACCAGCCATCCAGTTGGCGAAGCCGTAGCTGGCGAAGAAGAACGGACCCAGCAGAGCCAGCCACAGCAGGGCGCGCCGCCAGGGGCGCCCTTCCGCGGCCAGTGGGGTTGCGGCCAGCGTCGCCATCACGCGGTCCGGCGCGCCAGCGACACGGTGAAGATGCCGAAGTCATCGATGCGCTGCGCCACCTTCTCGAACCCGGCCAGGCGCACCAGCTCATCCATCTCCTGCTGGGTACGGCGGCGCATCACCCACGCGGCGCCACCACGATGGCTGGTCAGTGCGCGCGCGATGAACTCCAGCTGCGGGTGCCAGGGTTGGCCGGTGTAGGCCAGGTAACCGCCCACCGGCACGGTTGCGGCAATGCCCTGCAGCGAGCGCAGCACCGCATCGTTGTCGGGGAACAGTTCGTACAGGCCCGATACCACCGCCAGCGTCGGCGCTGGATCGACCTTGGCCAGCTGTGCCGGATCGAACGCATCGCCCTGCTCGAAGTGGGCGATGTCGGCTGCACCGAGGCGCTCGATCAAGGCCTGGCCCTGGGTCACGTTCAGATCGCTGAAATCACGCAGCACGATGCGGTCGGCGCGCTGTTCGCCCTGGCCCAGCGCTTCCAGCACATAGCGGCCATGGCCGGCGGCCACGTCCAGCACGCGCACCGGCGTGCCCTGCCCGCGCAGTCGCTGCGCAGCATCGCGCAGCAGTTCCTGCAGGTGCTGGCCGCGCACACGGATGCCGCGCCAGCCGATTGCATCCAGATAGTTGCGGTCGACCATGCGGCCCAGCGGGCCCTTGCCACGCGCTTGGTCGCGATAGATGTAGTCCAGCGTGCTGCCGGAATCGAAACCGGTCTGCAGGCCCAGCGCGATGCCTTCGGACAACGTGCCACCGAAACGCAGGCCGCCACGCACCACGCGCCAGCGCAGGTCGGCCAGGCTGTTGCGTTCCAGTGGCCAGGCCAGGATCTCCGATTCCTCGAAGGTCGGACCATGCCGGTGTGCGTCACGACGCGACAACTCGCGCAGGGGTTCGGCGAAGCGCGTCTGGATGAAACTGCGGATGCGCGCCAGTGCCGGCGCGCGATCACGTTCGCCCAGCGTGTCGTGGAAGAAGCCCGGCAGGTGCACGCGCTCCTTGATCGGGCTGGACAGGCGCTCGTAGAAGCGGTCCTGCGGGCCACGATGCACGACGAAGTCCGAGCCGGACACCAACAGCTGCACCGGCACGCTGATCGCCTGCGCATCGGCGACGATGCGGTCGGCCGCTTCGTACAGGCCCAGCAGCACGCGCACCGAGATCGGGCGGGTGATCAGCGGATCGGTACGATAGCTTTCCACCCGTGCCGGGTCGTGGGTCAGCCACTGCGGCTTGACGTAGCTGTTGACGAAGAAATTGCCGCGCAGCTTCTGCATCAGCGCCAACCCAGCGCGTGCGAACGGCACGTACAGCTTCACCTTGAAGGCGGGCGAAGCCATCACCAGCGCACGCAGGCGCGGCGCGTAATCGTGCACCCAGGTCGCGGCGACCACCGCCCCCACGCTCTGCGCGATCACCACGATGTCTTCCACCGCGATACCGTGCTCGGCGCCGATGTGGGCAATGAAGCTGTCCAGGTCACGCACCAGCGCCGGGAAGCCCGGTGCATCGCCACGTGCGCCCGGCGAACGGCCATTGCCGCGCGCATCCCAGGCGAAGAAGGCGGTGTCGGGCAGGTCCAGCTCATCGACCAGGTGGGTGACCCGGCCGGAGTGCTCGTGGCCGCGGTGCAGCAGCACGATGGCCCTGGTGGCCGGGGTTGCGGTGGTGCCCGCCCAGTACCGGTAGAACAGCGGTACCTGGTCGAAGCTGTGGAATTCCCGTTCCTGCGCCTGACGCATGCAATCTCCTGATTGTCTTTTTGTATCTGCTTGATTAATTCGGCGAAACCGCCGCTTCCCGCAGTCCGCGACGGACGCGGTTGATCATCGTCAGCACGCACAACACTGCCATGGCTGCAGCCACGCCGCTGACCGTCAGTGCACCGCCCCAGCCGAAGGCCAGCAGCAAGCCCAGCGCACCGATCACGAAGGCGCGGTCGCTCTTGCCCATCGGGCCGTCATAGCGGCGGCTGGCACCGACCATCAGCCCCAGCACGCCGGCGTACTCGCTCAGCGCCGCCGTCCAGGCCAGCAGCCACAGCGCCTCCGGGCGCACGCCGGGTACGCTGAGCAGGCTCAGGTACAGCGCCGCATCGGCGATCACATCGCACAATTCGTTCAGATAGGCGCCCAGCCGCGATTGCTGGCCGAATTCGCGCGCCAGCATGCCGTCCACCGCGTTGAGCGCCATGCGCAGCAGCATCCACAACGGCAGCAGCAGATACAGCAGAGGCTGGGCAGGCGCGCAGCACCACACGGCCGCGGCCACCAGCAGCGAGACCACGGCAGCGGCCACGGTCACCGTATTGGCAGTGATCCCCATGCGGAACAGACCGCGTACGGCTGGACGCAACAGGTCCTGGAAACGTCCCTTCAATGCATAGATCGACATGATCCGTACCCGCTGATCCTTGGCAGTGCGGGCACAGCCTACCCCATCGTCGGCAGATTCCGACAACCCGGCTCTGGTCCGCAGCCCAGACTCCGGATCGGGCCGGATCGGTGTGCCCGACCCGGCCTTACGCCGATTGCCACGGCAAATTACCCCTTCCAGCGCCCGCCACGGGCCCCCACCGCCTACAATATCGACCCCGCTCCGCTGCCGATTCTGTCCCATGACTGCTGATCTGTTGCCCGTCCGCCGGGCCCTCCTCTCCGTTTCCGACAAGACCGGTCTGGTCGAGCTGGCCACTGCGCTGGCGGCACGCGGCGTGGAGCTGCTGTCCACCGGCGGCACCGCCAAGGCGATCCGCGATGCGGGCCTGGCCGTGAAGGACGTGGCCGAGGTCACCGGTTTCCCGGAAATGATGGACGGCCGCGTCAAGACCCTGCACCCGATGGTGCACGGTGGCCTGCTGGGCCGTTCGGGCCTGGATGATGCGGTGATGGCCGAGCATGGCATCGGCGCCATCGACCTGCTGGTGCTGAACCTGTACCCGTTCGAGTCGGTCACCGCCAAGGCCGACTGCACCCTGGCCGACGCGGTCGAGAACATCGACATCGGCGGCCCGGCCATGCTGCGCTCGGCGGCCAAGAACTTCGCCCGCGTGGCGGTGGCCACCGATCCGTCGCAGTACGCCGAACTGCTGGCCTCGCTGGCGGCCAACGACGGCCAGCTGTCGGCCGCCACCCGCTTCGCGTTCTCGGTGGCCGCGTTCAACCGCGTCGCCCAGTACGACGCGGCGATCAGCAACTACCTGTCGGCGGTCACCGCCACCGACGCCGCCGTGCCGGCCCGTGCCGAGTACCCGGCGCAGATGAACTCCACCTTCGTCAAGGTGATGGACCTGCGCTACGGCGAGAACCCGCACCAGAGCGGCGCGTTCTACCGCGACCTGTACCCGGTGCCGGGCACCCTGGCCACGTTCCAGCAGCTGCAGGGCAAGGAACTGAGCTACAACAACCTGGCCGATGCCGATGCGGCGTGGGAGTGCGTGCGCCAGTTCGACGCGCCGGCCTGCGTCATCGTCAAGCACGCCAACCCGTGCGGCGTGGCCGTCGGTGCCGGCAACGGCGATGCCTACGAGCTGGCCTACGCCACCGACCCGACCAGCGCCTTCGGCGGCATCATCGCCTTCAACACGCCGCTGGACGCTGCCACCGCCAAGGTCATCCTGGACCGCCAGTTCGTGGAAGTGCTGATCGCCCCGGATTACGAGCCGGCCGCGCTGGAATACGCGCAGAAGAAGGCCAACGTGCGCGTGCTGCGCATCCCGCATGGTGATGGCCTGAACAACTTCGACAGCAAGCGCGTCGGCTCGGGCCTGTTGCTGCAGTCCTCGGACAACCGCGGCATGACCCGCGATGAGCTGAAGGTGGTCAGCAAGCTGGCGCCGACCGACAAGCAGTTCACCGACCTGCTGTTTGCCTGGAAGGTGGCCAAGTTCGTGAAGTCCAACGCGATCGTCTATGCGAAGGACAACCGCACCATCGGTGTCGGCGCCGGCCAGATGAGCCGCGTGTACTCGGCGCGCATCGCCGGCATCAAGGCCGCCGATGCAAACCTGGTGGTCGAGGGTTCGGTGATGGCTTCCGATGCGTTCTTCCCGTTCCGCGACGGCATCGATGCCGCTGCTGCCGCCGGCATCAAGGCGGTCATCCAGCCGGGCGGTTCGATGCGCGATGCCGAAGTGATCGCCGCCGCCGACGAACACGGCCTGGCCATGGTGTTCACCGGCGTGCGCCACTTCCGCCACTGATACTGGAGCGACACGGATGTCCGCAGTCTCACTGAAATCGCTGGCCTTGCTCGCCCTCGCAGGCGCGGCCGCGCTGGCCGGCTGCAAGCCTGCGGCCGCCCCGGTGCCTGCGTCGTCGCCGCAGGCCGCCACGTCGGCCCCCGCCGAGCCGACGGCGCACGTGAGCCGCACCGCACGACTGCAAGCCTTCCTGGTCCAGCGCTACGGCAAGAACGCCAGGCTCTCCGGTGAATGGCACGGCAGCTGGAACGACGACGGCGAAACCCGCCCGATGGACTGGCACGTCTGCGCCGAGCAACCGGTGGTGAACGGTGACAGCTGGCAGCAGTTGCTGGCGGTCTGCGGTGCTTTGTCCGAAGGCGCGCACATCGACGCAGGCATGATCGACTTCTTCGTGCTGCGTCCGAAGGGCGAGGGCTTCGACGTGACCAGTGAACTGACTGGCGAACGCTTTGGCAGCGGCGGCCAACCCGGCACCGCCAGCATCATCCGCGCGGGCAGCGACTTCTATGGTTTCCGCGTCGAGGACGGCTGGTTCGGGCAGGGCTTCTCGCTGCTCTCGCAGTCGCTGATCCTGCCAGGCCCGAACGGCCTGGTGTCCAGTGGCAGCGTGCGCAGCCATATCGACAATGACGCCCAGTACGAGTGCGACAACATGGGGGCCAGCAGCGACCCGGAGACTGTCGAGGACTGCCGTACCCGTCGCTTCAGCATCGATTTCGCCCTGCGTTTCGACGACAGCGATCGCAGCGCGCGCATCTGGCCGCTGCTGATCGAGGAAACCGGAACCACCTGTGGTGGCAAGCAGGTCCGGCAGGAAAACCGCTTTACCCTGGACCCGAAGACCTGGGCCTATTCCTTCCCCGAATCACTGCGACGCGAAGGCTGCGAGTGAGCCACGCGCGCCGCCGGGGATATCGATCTTCCCTTCCCACGCAATCTGGAATCTCGTGATGAACGTACTTGTCATCGGCTCTGGCGGCCGCGAACACGCCCTTGCATGGAAGCTGGCCCAGTCCTCCCGTGTCACCGAAGTGATCGTGGCGCCCGGCAACGCCGGCACCGCCAGCGAAGACAAGTGCCGCAACGTGGCGGTGAAAGTGACCGACATCGACGGCCTGCTGGCGCTGGCCCAGGCCGAAGGCGTGGCGCTGACCGTGGTCGGCCCGGAAGTACCGCTGGTGGCCGGCGTGGTCGACCGCTTCCGCGCCGCCGGCCTGCGCATCTTCGGGCCGACTGCCGCCGCCGCGCAGCTGGAAGGCAGCAAGGCCTACGCCAAGGACTTCCTGGCCCGCCACAACATCCCCACCGCGTTCTATGCCGTGCACACCGAGGTGGATGCCGCCCTGGCCTACATCCGCGAGAAGGGCGCGCCGATCGTGGTCAAGGCCGATGGTCTGGCTGCCGGCAAGGGCGTGATCGTGGCGATGACCCTGGCCGAAGCCGAAGATGCCGTGCGTGACATGCTGTCGGGCAACGCGTTCGGCGATGCCGGTGCGCGCGTGGTGATCGAAGAGTTCCTCGATGGTGAGGAAGCCAGCTTCATTTCGATGGTGGACGGCGTGCATGCGCTGCCGATGGCCACCTCGCAGGACCACAAGCGCGTCGGCGACGGCGACACCGGCCCGAACACCGGTGGCATGGGCGCCTACTCGCCCGCGCCGGTAGTGACGCCGGAGGTGCATGCACGCGTGATGCGCGAGGTGGTGAACCCGACCGTGCAGGGCATGATCGCCGACGGTATCCCGTTCACCGGTTTCCTCTACGCGGGCCTGATGATCGACGCCAGCGGCGCGCCGAAGGTGATCGAATTCAACGTGCGCTTCGGCGACCCGGAAACCCAGCCGGTGATGTTGCGCCTGCAGTCGGATCTGGTCGAACTGGTGGAAGCCGCCATCGATGGCCGCCTGGACCAGGTGCAGGCGCAGTGGGACGCACGCCCGTCGCTGGGCGTGGTGCTGGCCGCGAAGCCCTACCCGGAAGCGCCGATCACCGGTGACGTGATTTCCGGCCTGGACGACGTGCCGGCCAGTGCCAAGGTGTTCCATGCGGGGACTGCATTGGACGCGCAGGGCCAGGTGGTCAGCGCCGGCGGCCGCGTGCTGTGCGTGGCGGCGCTGGGTGACAGCGTGCGCGACGCGCAGGCCAATGCCTATGCCGGCGTGGCCAAGGTGACCTGGGCCAACGAATTCCACCGCAACGACATTGGTTGGCGCGCGATCGCACGCGAGGGGTGAGGCTCCCCCGCTCCCATGCATGGCGCGGATTGAATACCACGGTAAAGCAAAGGCCCGGCATTGCCGGGCCTTTGCTTTACAGGACTGCTTCGAGACCCTTCCGATCAATCAGGTTAAGCAACTTCAGTGACGGTCCGCTGGGTTTCTTTTCGCCCTGCTCCCAGCTGCGTACGGTGGAAACGCTGGTATTGAGAACCCCCGCAAAGACCGGCTGACTGAGCTGCAGTGACGTACGCAGGGCACGGATCTGGGCACTGCTGTACTCAGGGACCGGCTCAAGGCAAAGTGCTTCGTAGCTGCTCAACCGACGTTTATCGATGAAGCCATGCGCGTGCAGACTCACAGCAGCATCATGCACCGCTTCAAGAAGCGCACTTTTCGCGCGCCGTCGCTCAGGGGTCTTCGTCATGGCCGATCTCCTGTAGATCCCCGTACTCCACGGCGCGATTCAGCTGCGCCGTACTCATTCTCAGGAACTCCGATGCGTACAACTGCAGCGCATCCCGTTCCGCATTCGTGATCGCAGCACGTTCATTCTTCTCGTAGCCGAAAAGGAAGAACCAATGCCCGCCTCGCTGTGTGGCGACGATGATTCGAACGCTCCCACGCTTTCCTCGCCCCGGCAACGGAACGCGCTTCTTGAAGATTCCGCCGCCAAGATCAGCATCCACCAGACCCGCTTCCATTTCACGTACCGACCGGTACAGCGCAGCGTCGGACAGGGTGGTCCTACGCATACTGCGATTGAAACTTCGTGTGCGGAAGACGCGTGGCATGATCATACCGTGCCACTGCGTGGTACGGCGTGAACATCAGCATCCAGCACATGACCCGGTCGGCACAATCACCGCTCTGGCGTCAGAGTAGAGCCACGCCATGCGTGGCTAAGCCCCACAAACGAAAAAGGCCCGGCAGTGCCGGGCCTTTTCATTGCTTCAACGCCATCCCGCCTTACGCGGTGAACAGCGCCTTCATCTTCTTCAGCGCGTTCGCCTCGACCTGGCGGATGCGCTCAGCCGACACGCCGTACTCGTCGGCCAGTTCCTGCAGCGTCACCTTGCTGTCGGCATCCAGCCAGCGGCGGCGGATGATGTCGCGCGAACGCGCATCCAGCTCGGCCAGGCCTTCGCGCAGCAGCTGCATCTGGTTGTCTTCGCTGTCGGCACGTTCGTAGGCCATCGACGGATCTTCGTCGTTGGCAACCAGGAACGCGGCCGGCGACGGCGGCGCGTGTTCGTTGTCTTCGTCGGTCGGCGCATCGAAACCGATATCGCGACCGGACAGGCGCGATTCCATTTCCATGACCTCGCGCTCGGACACGTTCAGGTCCTTGGCGACGGCGCTGACTTCCGCCGCGTTCATCCAGCCCAGGCGCGTCTTCGACTTGCGCAGGTTGAAGAACAGCTTGCGCTGCGCCTTGGTGGTGGCGACCTTCACGATGCGCCAGTTCTTCAGGATGAACTCGTGCATCTCGGCACGGATCCAGTGCACGGCGAAGGAGACCAGGCGCACGCCCATATCCGGGTCGAAGCGCTTGACCGCCTTCATCAGGCCGATGTTGCCTTCCTGGATCAGGTCGCCCAGTGCAAGGCCGTAGCCGTTGTAGCCGCGGGCTACGTGCACCACGAAGCGCAGGTGCGAATGCACCAGCTCGCGGGCGGCGTCCAGATCGTTGCCGTCGCGGAAGCGACGGGCCAGGTCCTGTTCGTCATCGACCGACAGCACCGGGATCTGGTGCACGGCACCGATGTAGGCGTCCAGCGAACCGAGCGCACTGGGAATCGGGAGATTGTTTGCCACAAGGGCAGTAGAGGTGTTCTGGCTCATAGGCACCCATCTTAGCAGTCCGGGATTTGGACTGCTAAAGGAGGAAAAAGTTCCAGCATCCTATTGATGCAACACTGGTCCCAAACAGAGCCCTACCGTAGCGCGATTTGATGACAGTGGCGAGCGCGCTTTTCGGGATTCACAATCCCTTGGAATTCAAGCAATTACCTGCCGGAAACCGGCCGATTCCGGTCAAGGTTAGCTGAACAGGCCGTCCCCGGACGCCCATTCAGGGCCGGAAACGTTGCCCGGCGTTCAGCCCCGGACCGGCACCGCCGCTCAGAGCGCCGAACGGGGCGGCAGCGACCAGTCGATCGGAGCCTGGCCGCGGCGCTGCAGGTACTCGTTGGCCATCGAGAAATGGCGGCACCCCAGGAATCCACGGTGGGCCGATAACGGCGACGGGTGCGGCGACTTCAGCACGCGATGGCGACGGGTATCGATGACCTTGCCCTTCTTCTGCGCGTACGCGCCCCAGAGCATGAACACCAGACCGTCGCGTTCGCGGTTGAGCACATCCACCACGTGGTCGGTGAAGCCTTCCCAGCCTCGCCCCTGGTGGGCACCGGCCTGGCCCTCTTCCACCGTCAACACGGCGTTGAGCAACAGCACGCCGCGCTGCGCCCACGGAATCAGGCAGCCGTGGTCCGGACGCGGGATACCCAGATCGCTCTCGATCTCCTTGTAGATGTTCAGCAGCGACGGCGGCACCGTTACGCCCGGCGGCACCGAGAAACTCAGGCCATGCGCCTGGCCACGGCCGTGGTACGGGTCCTGGCCGAGGATCACCACCTTCACCTGCTCGAATGGCGTGGCATCGAACGCGGCGAAGATCTGCGGACCGGGCGGGAACACCGCCGCACCACTGGCCTTGCGCTGGCGCAGGAAGCTGGACAGCTCACGCATCTGCGGCTGCATCAGGTAATCGCCGACATGCTGTTTCCAGCTCGGTTCCAGCTGGATCGTCGGGGCGCCGGCTACTTCATCCATCATCGAATCAGGGGTCCATCGTTCAATCGGGCCAGGCGCAGCTGGAACAGCACCTTGGTGACCAGCAGCCGTTCTTCAATCGGCTTGAGCACCAGGTCGTTGGCGCCGGACTGCAGCAGCCCGGTCTGGTTGTGCGGGTTGCCATCGCCGGTCATCACCAGCACCGGCAGGCGGCGCTTGCCGTAGCCGAAGTCCACGCGCACGCGCTGCACCACGTCGCGGCCGCTCAGCTCGCCCTTCAGGGTGACGTCGGTCAGCACCAGGTCGATGCGATGGCGGCTGCGGCCCAGCGACTCGGCGGTGAGCAGGGTGAACGCCTCTTCGGCGCTGACCACGTGCAGCACGTTCAACTGCTGTCGCTCAAGCATGCGCTTGGTGGCCTCGGCGACCACGCGGCTGTCCTCGATATAGAGGATGGTGGCGCCGGGAATGGTCTGCGGCTGCACATAGCCACGGACGAAGGTCGCCAGTGCCTCGTGGCCCAGCGCCTTGTCGAAATAGTCGGTGACGTACTCGGTGAAGCGGCGCTGCTCCAGGTGCTGCTGGGCATCGCCGGAGACCACGATCACCGGCACATAGGCCTGGCCCGCCGCTTCGCGCACCATCCGCGCCAGCGCCAGGCCGTCGCCATCGCGCAGGGTCAGCGAGGTCGTCACCAGGTCGACCGGGCCCTGCGCCAGCGCCTGCTGCGCGTCTTCGATGCTGTCGCAGCCGATCACCTCCACGCCAGGCAGGTCACGCTGCAGGACGTCGGCGATCAGCTTGCGGACCAGCTTCGACCCGTCGACCACCATCACCCGCGTCGCGGGCCCTTCAAGGTGCTTCAGCGCTTGCGGTTGCATGCCGGTCTCAGGTGTCGGTCGGGCGGGTCTGGCGCAGGAAATGGCCGGTCACCAGCCACGCGCCCAGCCAACCCAGCAGCAGCGTGCCGAGCAGGACCAGGCTGCCATGCAGCAGGTCCAGGCCATGCAGCACGAACGGGCTGCCGTAGCTGCGCGAGAGTTCGGCCAGCGGCACGCGCAGGGCGGCGCCGGCCGCAGCAATCAGGGCCAGCGCCACCGCGCCGGCACCCAGTCCATACCACGCGCCCAGGTACAGGAACGGGCGGCGAATGAAGCCATCACTGGCGCCGAGCAGCTGCAGCACGCCGATCTCTTCGCGACGCGCCTGAATATCCAGGCGCACGGTGTTGCCGACCACCAGCGCGGCGCCCACGCCGAGCAGTACCGACAGCACCTGCACCAGCCGTGCGCCGAACGCCAGCCAGGCATCCAGACGCTGGCGCCACAGTGCGTCGTGCTGCACCAGGTCGGCCTCGGGCAGGCTCTCCAGCGCGCGCGCCAGGCGTGCGTCGTCCTTGCCCTGGCCCGGGGTGATCACCAGCAGCGAGGGCAATGGATTGTCGTTGAGTGCGTCGATCGCCTCACCGAGGCCGGCATCGCGCAGTTCCTGCAGGCCCTGCTCGGGCGTGCGCACGTTCACTTCGGCCACGTCGTCGCGGTCGCGCAGCTGGCCGGCCAGGCGCAGTGCGCCGGGACCATCGACGTTGCCCTTCAGGAACACGTTGATGTCGCGCGACTGCTGCACGCTGCCGGCGAACTGCTTGAGGTTGTCCAGCGCGATCGACAGGCCAAGCGGCAGGGCCAGTGCCAGCGCCATGACCATCACCGTCAGCAGGGTCGCCCACGGCTTGCGGCAGGCGCGGCCAAGGCTGAACACCACGCTGTGCACGTGGTGCTGGAACCAGACGCCCACGCGCGAGGGCGCGGCGGCTTCGCTGTTTTCGTTCTTCGCCATGCGTTACTCCGCCAGGTCCTGCGGCGAGATGTCATCCACCAGCCGGCCGTGGTCGAGGATCAGCACGCGCTTGCGCATGCGACGCAGCAGCGGCAGATCGTGGCTGACCACCAGCACGCTGGTGCCGCGCGAGGGCAGCTCGGCGAACAGGGCCATGATCTCCGCGGCCAGGGTCGGGTCGAGGTTGCCGGTCGGCTCATCGGCCACCAGCAGCTTGGGTTCGCCGACGATGGCGCGGGCGATGCCGACGCGCTGCTGCTCGCCGGCCGACAGCTGCGAGGGCAGCGCCTTCTCGCGATGGCCCAGGCCCATCCGCTCCAGCACCGAGCGCACGCGCTTGTTGATGTCGCCACGGCGGGTGCCGCGCAGGATCAGCGGCAACGCCACGTTCTCGGCGATCGAGCGGTCCATCAGCAGGCGATGGTCCTGGTAGACCGCACCCACCGCGCGACGGTGGCGGGGCACGTCGCCGCCACGCACCTTCAGCAGGTTGCGCTCGTCGAACACCACCGCACCGCGGCTGGGCCGCTCGTCCAGGTGGATCAACTTGAGCAGGGTGCTTTTGCCCGCACCGGAATGGCCGGTGACGAACAGCATCTCGCCCGGCGCGACCTCGAAGCTGACATCGGTCAGTGCCTCGTGGCCACCGGCGTACTGTTTGCTGACATTGTCGAAGCGCAGGACACTCATGCCCCGATTATGCAGGAGCGGCGCGACGGCGTGGAGATGGTGGGGCGATTGGTGGCAGCCGCGAGAGCAGCCGAGCGTAGGCTCGGCTCTACAGGGCGGCATGGGGGCTGTAGAGCCGAGCCCATGCTCGGCTCAGTGCGGACCAAGGTCCGCACCCACCCCCGGCCGATCAGTTGCCCGACAGCATCCGGCGGATCTTGCGGCCGATGCGGGTCAGGAACGAATCACCGGTATCAGCGGCGGTACGCACCGGCTTGGCCACCACCTGCACCGGGGTGACCGGGCTGGCGCCATTGCCGGCAGCGCTCTGCACGCCCTCGGCACCTTCGACCGGACGGCCGTGGCGACGACGACGGCGCTTGCGCGGCTTGTGCTCGCCGTCCACCGCACCTTCCGGTGCGCCTTCGGCGCGCGGCGGGCGCGGCGGACGCGGGGCCTGGGCAACGGCGCCTTCGGCACCGGCGGCCGGGGCGGCAGCGCCCTGTTCGCCCTCCACGCGCGGCTTGCGCGGGCCACGCGAACGGCGCTCGCCGCTGCGCTCACCGTCGCGACCACCACGGCCACCACCGCCTGAACGGCCGCCACTACGGCCACCGCCCCGACGCTCTTCCTCGGCGGCGCGGGCTTCGCGCGCTTCGCGGAAGATCTGGCCGACGCTTTCGTTGTCCTCGCCTTCCTCGCCTGCTGCGGGGGCCGGGCGTTCCGGGCGCGGCAGCGGGGTCAACAGTTCCTTGGTCACCGGCTCGGACGGAATCTTCTGCTCGATATAGGCCTCGATGTCCGGCAGGCCCATTGCATAGCGCTCACAGGCGAAGCTGATCGCGTCTCCCTCTTCACCCAGGCGCGCGGTACGACCGATGCGGTGCACGTAGTCTTCGGCATCGAACGGCAGGTCGTAGTTGTAGACGTACTTGATGCCGTCGATATGCAGGCCGCGCGCAGCCACGTCGGTGGCCACCAGGATTTCCAGCTGGCCCTTCTGGAAGCGGTTGAGCAGGCTCTCACGCTTCTTCTGCGGCACGTCGCCGGACAGCACGCCCACGCGGTAGCCGGCCTTTTCCAGCGAACGCGCGACACGCTCGACGAACACCTTGGTGTTGACGAAGACCATGGTGCGCGCGCCTTCGCTGCGCGACAGCAGGCCCAGCAGCAGTGGGATCTTCTCGTCGTCGGCCGGGAAGTAGATGCGCTGGCGCACGCGCGCGGCGGTGATGGTCTCGGCTTCGACCACCAGCTTCTGCGGCTCGTTCATGTGCTCGTAGGCCAGCTCCAGCACGCGATGGCTGAGGGTGGCACTGAACAGCAGGGTCTGGCGGGTGGTGCGCTCGGGCATGCGGCGCAGCAGGAAGCGGATGTCCTTGATGAAGCCCAGGTCGAACATGCGGTCGGCTTCGTCCAGCACGCAGATCTCGCAGGCGTGCAGCGACACCACCTTGTGCTGCTTGACGTAGTCGATCAGGCGGCCCGGGGTGGCGATGATCACGTCCACGCCCTGCTGCAGCAGTTCGCGCTGCTTGTCGTAATCCACGCCGCCGTAGACCAGCGCGAAACGCAGGCCCAGGTCGGAACCGAACTTCACTGCATCCTTGTGGATCTGGATGGCCAGTTCGCGGGTCGGGGCGAGGATCAGCGCGCGCGGATCTTCCGGCTTGCGGTCGGCCAGGGCCGGACGCGTCAGCAGGCGGTTCACGACGGCGACCAGGAAGGCCAGAGTCTTGCCGGTGCCGGTCTGGGCCTGGCCGGCAACGTCACCACCGGGCAGCGCGACGGGCAGGGTCAGCGCCTGGATCGGGGTGCAACGGGTGAATCCGGCTCCTTCAAGGCCGGCCTGCAGGGCCGGGTGCAACTCAAAGGAGGAAAAGGTCAAATCGGTCAGCGGTTTGTCGCTCATGAGTCCGTCTTGGTATGGCCGCCGGCCCGTGGGGCGGCTGGCACTTCAGCGTCTAGGGGCACCGTCGCAAACTGCGGCCCCTGCGGCGGGTTGGCAGGCTGGGACCACCCGGTCCGCGCGCCGCACAATGCCCCAGTTTAACGCACTCGGGCCAGCAAACCGGAATGACCTGTCTCATAAAGTCAAGAGACGGCGCCCTTCACCCAGCCACACCGGACTTGAACGGCCCTGCCAGGCCCGCTGGTGTCGCCCACTGCCAGCCCCATGTACAGGAAGACAGTGAAATCCGACACATACCAGGCATCGAAGCGATCACGATACGCTGGGTTCCAGCCGGCGCCTGTCCCTGCCCTGCGATAGGGGTACACTGCCGGCCGTGAGCGTCCAGGCATCCCGCCGAACGCACCGCGGCAGTGCGCCGCGAGGCAACGACGAGGGTCGCGCCACCGGGCATGGCCCAGTTCACCCACCTCCGGCATGGCCGGGTGCAATCCAAGACGAGAAACCAAGATGAGCGACAAGGTTGTACATGTCGGCGACGCCGACTTTGATAGTGCAGTGCTGAATTCCAAGGAACCGGTGCTGGTCGATTTCTGGGCCGAGTGGTGTGGCCCGTGCAAGATGATCGCCCCGGCGCTGGACGAGCTGGCCGATGCCTACCAGGGCCGCGCCAAGATCGCCAAGGTCAACGTCGACCACAACCGTGCGCTGGCCGCCAAGTACCACGTGCGTTCGATTCCGTACCTGGTCGTGTTCAAGGACGGCGAGAAGGTTGGCGAGCAGATCGGTGCGGTGGGCAAGGCCCAGCTGGCCGGCCTGCTGGACAAGGCCCTGGCCTGATTGCTGCTGTTCTCCGGCAGCCGCCGACCGCGGCTGCCGGCGGGCGCCCCGCGCCCATGATGAATGCTGTTCCCGGCAGCCCTTGCACGGCGCCGCAGGCCGATGATAGTGTCGGCATATCCGGCCGCGTTCGCGTGCCGCACCCTCTGGACGCAGTTTCCTCCAGACCCATTCCCAACGTTCGCCGCCCCAGCCGGGCGCTCGCACCTTCAAGCGAGGAATAACGCTCTTGTCCGATAACACTTCCGAAACCGGCAGCGCCGATGCGCCCGCCGAAAAGCGCGTGCGCAAGCCCCGCGTGAGCAAGGCCGCCGCCCCGGCAGCCGCCGAAACCAGCGCCGCTCCGGCGCAGCCGACCCTGCCGCTGGCCGCCGCGCCCGAGGCACCGGCTGCTGCCCCCGCACCGAGCGCGCCCGCCGCCGAGGCCCCTGCCAGCAGTGGCGGCGGCGAAGGCGGTGAGGGTCGCGAATCCGGCCAGCCGCGCCAGCAGAACCACCAGGGGGGCGGCCAGAACCAGGGCCAGAACCCGTACAACCAGAACGGCCAGCAGGGCCAGGGGCAAGGCCAGGGCAACCGCCGCGACCGCTTCCGCAACCGCCGCGACCGTGACCGCAACAACCGCTTCCGCGACGACGGCCTGCCCAACGATGGCGGCGAGCAGCAGCCGTTCGTGCCGCGCCCGCACGCCAACGTGCCCGAGGGCTTCCCGGTCTATTCGCTGAGCGACCTCAAGCGCATGCCGGCGCAGAAGCTGCTGGAAATCGCCGAGCAGCTGCAGATCTCCGAAGGCGTGGCGCGCGCCCGCAAGCAGGATGTGATCTTCGCCCTGCTGAAGGTGCTGACCCGCCACGGTGACGGCGTCGCCGCCGATGGCGTGCTGGAAATCCTGCCGGACGGCTTCGGCTTCCTGCGCGCGGCCGAAGCCAGCTACCTGGCCGGCCCGGACGACACCTACATCTCGCCCAGCCAGATCCGCCGCTTCAACCTGCGCACCGGTGACCACATCTCCGGCCGCATCCGCTTCCCGAAGGACGGCGAGCGCTACTTCGCGCTGAACATCGTCGACACCATCAACGGTGAGCCGATCGAAGCGTCGAAGAACAAGGTGCTGTTCGAGAACCTGACCGCGCTGTTCCCGCGCCGCCGCTTCACCCTGGAGCGTGGCAACGGTTCGTCGGAAGACATCACCGGCCGCATCCTCGACCTGATGGCCCCGCAGGGCAAGGGCCAGCGCTCGCTCATCGTGTCGCAGCCGAAGGCCGGCAAGACCATGATGATGCAGCAGGTCGCTACTGCCATCACCACCAACCACCCGGACGTGCACCTGATCGTGCTGCTGATCGACGAGCGCCCGGAAGAAGTGACCGAAATGCAGCGCACCGTGCGCGGCGAGGTCATCAGCTCGACCTTCGACGAGCCGGCCGCGCGCCACGTGCAGGTGGCCGAAATGGTCATCGAGCGCGCCAAGCGCCTGGTCGAGCACAAGAAGGACGTGGTGATCCTGCTCGACTCGATCACCCGCCTGGCTCGTGCCTACAACAACGTGGTGCCGAGCTCGGGCAAGGTGCTGACCGGTGGCGTGGACGCCAACGCCCTGCACCGCCCGAAGCGCTTCTTCGGTGCCGCGCGCAACGTGGAAGAAGGCGGCAGCCTGACCATCATCGCCACCGCGCTGGTCGACACCGGCTCGAAGATGGACGAGGTGATCTACGAAGAGTTCAAGGGCACCGGCAACAGCGAAGTGCACCTGAGCCGCCGTATCGCTGAGAAGCGCGTGTTCCCGGCCATCGACATCAACCGTTCGGGCACCCGCCGCGAAGACCTGCTGATCGAGCCGGAACTGCTGCAGAAGATCTGGATCCTGCGCAAGCTGCTGCATCCGATGGATGAAATGGCTGCGATGGAGTTCCTGCTCGACAAGATGAAGAACACCAAGTCCAACGACGAGTTCTTCGGTTCGATGAAGCGCTGATCCACGGCGCTGCATCGGAAGAAACCTGCCGCTCGCTGCGGCAGGTTTTTTTTTGCCTGCAGGGCGACGCACTTCACTTCGCCGCCGCCCACTTTTGGCGATAATCCGCCGGCCCCTGCCCGGCCCTGACGGCCTGGCCACCGATTCCCGCTGTCGCCCCTTCCGGAGAACCGGTCGGGTCCAGCCTCCTGCCGGATCCGTCGACGCATGCGAACGCTGTCTCCCCGCCTCAACCTGGGCAAGCTGATCCTCGCCCTGGCCCTGCTCAGTGCCATCATCGCCCTGGCCAACACCCTGCTGGCCAGCTACCGGGTGCAGCGCGACCAGCTGGTCGGCAACACCCTGGAAGCCAACCGCGTCTATGCCACCAAGCTGGCCGAGACCACCCAGAACTTCCTGCTGGCTGCGCAGCAGCAGCTGGCCTATGCCGCAACCCGCCTGGGCGAGCACGACCTCGATCCGAAGCAGGCCCAGGATGAAGCCAGCCGCCTGCAACTGCAGTCCAGCAGCTTCAACTCCTCGCTGGTGGTGGACGCCGACGGCCTGGTGATCGCCACCTCGCCGCAGACCCTGCAGCTGCAGGGTGAGGTGCTGCACAGTGTCGGCAACAACGCGGCACTGGCGGCGCGCCAGCCGATGATCAGCGATCCCTACCAGTCGGCCACGGGCAAGCTGCTGGTGTCGCTGTCGCACCCGATCTTCGACCGCCAGGGTCGCTATCGCGGCTATGTAAGCGGCACCCTGTACCTGCGCCAGCGCAGCGCACTGCACACGCTGCTGGGCAAGCACTACTACCGCGACGGTTCCTACCTGTACGTGGTGGACCGCAATGGCCGCCTGCTGTACCACGCCGATGGCAAGCGGGTGGGTGACTACGTGGTCGGCAACCCGGCGGTGAAGGCCGTGGTGCGCGGGGAGCGTGGCGCACAGCAGGTACGCAACAACCGTGGTGTGTCGATGCTGGCCGGCTATGCGCCGGTGGCGGCCACTGGCTGGGGCATCATTGCCCAGCGCCCGACCGAGGCCACCCTGCAGCCGCTGTCACGGTTGATGACCGCGGTGATCTGGAATGCGATTCCGCTCGGCCTGCTGTCGCTGCTGGTTACCTGGTGGTTCGCGCGCCGCATTTCGATGCCGCTGTGGCAGCTGGCGCGCAATGTGCAGGGCGGCGAGGACACCGGCAATGCGATCAACCATGTCAGCGGCATCCGCGCCTGGTACTTCGAGGTCGCCCAGCTCAAGCAGGCCGTGCTGCACAGCTTCAATGCCCTGCAGGATCGTATCGGCACGCTCAACCGTGCCAGCCGCACCGACCCGCTGACCGGCCTGCTCAACCGCCGCGGGCTGCAGCAGGCGCTGGACGCGCTGCAGGTGCAGGGCATTCCGTTTGCGATCCTGGCGCTGGACATCGATCGCTTCAAGTCGATCAACGACAGTTACGGGCATGACGTCGGCGACAACGCCATCGTCCACATCGCCGACCAGATGCGCCGCTACTCGCGCGACAGCGACATCCTCTGCCGCGCTGGTGGCGAGGAATTCCTGCTGCTGCTGCCGGGCATCAGTACTGAATCGGCCCGTCAGGCCGGTGAACGCCTGCGCCAGCACATCGCCGACCATCCGTTCGAACCGGTCGGCACCATCACCGTATCGCTGGGCGTGGCCCACTTCCCCAGCTTCCATGTCGACGCCGAGCAGGCATTGCGGCTGGCCGACAAGGCGCTGTACATGGCCAAGGAACAGGGCCGCAACCGGGTGGTGGTCTACCCGTACGCCGACTGACGCGGAGCCGGGCTGCCCGGCTCCGCAGCGGGTCTCAGCTCTGTTGCAGCGGGGTCAGCAGGCGCAGGCCGCGCTTGGCGGCGTCCACCATGTAGACGCCGCCTTCCGGCAGCAGATCGCTGCCGGCCTGCTCGACCGGGTCGGCCTCGTGCCACGGCACGCTCTGCCGCGGCCCCGGAATGAAAGCGCGCCAGCGGCCATAGCGTTCCGCCTCTGCATTGGGATCATGGTTCAGGGCGAAGTTCACCGGGATGCGAACCGTCCAGCTGTCCCGGGTGCTGTCCTCGCCGGTGGTCGGTGGCTTGAAGGTCCAGGTGCGGGCGGTGCTGACGCTGGCTCTGGCCAGGATGTCGCGCATTTTGGCCAGGGTCCGCTCGGATGCGACCACGGCCATGTTCACCTGCTCGGCGGCCACGTCGGCCACTGTTCCGTCGCGCGCCACCTTGACCAGCAGCAGCACCTCACCCTGGCCACCGTTTCGGTAGGCCGCCTCCGGGTAGCGCGGCGGTGTCATGTGCAGCGGGGTCACCGAACCAGTGGCCTCAGGATCGTACTCGCTGAAGTCGACACTGGTCATGCTGATTTCATAACCGCCGTCGGCCGCAGCCTTGCCGCGCAGGCGAACGCGCAAAGGGGCCCGCGTGGCCACCGCCTGGCCATCACGCAGCGTGGGCTCGAAGCGCCAGCCACCGATGGTGCCTTCGACGAAGGAGGCGATGCTCGGGGCGACCATGGCTTTCTGGTCCAGCACCAGCGAACTGACCGCGCCCTCCGGCGTGACCTCGATATGACCGGACAGCACCATGCTCATTTCCGCAGTCGCACGTACAGCGCGTGCGGTCTGCGCAGTGGCGTCACCTGCAAGCAGGGGGGCGCCGGCACCGACGGCCAGCGCGAGGGCGAGAAACAGTGGAGAACGCATCATTGCCGGATCCTTGGTGATGAACAGCGAGCGTACCTCAGTCCCAATACCCATGACAGCCGGCTCAGGCCAGCCGGTGTGCACCCGCATAGGGCGGCGTATCCGGATAGTCCCCTCGTGCGAAGCGTTCCTGCAGGCCCTGCCACCAGCCCGGGTCGAACAGGTGCCGGTAGTGCTCGCGCACGGCTGCCAGCTCCGCAGCCGGCAGGCCCATGAATGGACCGAAGCGCTCGGGAAACACATCGCGCGGGCCAACATGGAACCAGGGCTCGTCGGCCATGGCCTCCTCCGGCGTACGCGGCTGCGGCCACGCACGGAACACGCAGTCGCTGACCAGGCACAGCTCGTCATAGTCGTAGAACACGGCCCGGCCGTGCCGTGATACACCGAAGTTCTTCGGCAGCATGTCACCGGGGAAGATGTTGTTGCGCGCCATGTCGGTGATCGCCTGCGCGTAGTCGAGTACCGCCGCGCGCACCGCCTCACCGCCCTGCTCGCGCAGGTACAGGTTCAATGGACGGAAACGGCGCTGCACGTAGCACAGTGCGATCTCCACCTCATCGCCATCAGCGCGTACGCTCTGCGCGCACTGCTGCAGCAGTTCGTCCAGCAGGGCCGGCGCGAAACGCGCGCGCGGAAAGCGCAGATGACGATAGGGCTGCGCATCGAGCAGGCGGCCGACACGATCGAGATTGAACACCAGCGCGTACTTCTCTTCCACCTGCTGCCGCGACATCGCCTTGGGCCACGCGAAACGGTCGCGGATCAGCTTGAACACCAGCGGATAACTGGGCAGCGTGAACACCGCCATGACCATGCCCGGCGTGCCTTCGGCATGCACCAGCCGCTCCTGCGGGTGCTCGTTGAAGTGGCGGAAGAACGTGCGGTAGCGCTCGGTCTTGCCCTGCTTGGCACGTCCCAGCACGGTGTAGATCTCATCGATGGGCTTGCCCGGCAGCAGGCTGCGCAGGAACACCACGGCATCGCCCACCGTACCCAGATCGGCCTGGAAGTAGCTGCGCGACACGCCAAACAGATGGGCAACATCACGGCGCCGGGTCAGCACCGCATCGGCACGCAGGCCGCGCGCGTCGTTGACCAGGGCAATCACGCAGGGTGAGAAGCGGTGCTCGCCGAATACACGTCCAACCAGATAGGCGCGGCGCTCGCGGTAGAACACGGTGTCGAGCAGTTCGATGCTGCGTACCGGCGTGTCCCCCCAATGGGCGAGGTCGTCCTGCAGGCGAACGGCGATGGCCGCCGCGCAGCGCAGCTGGTGCGCATACGGAATGTCGAAACGATAATCGGCCAACACGCGTTGCAGGGCCTCCACCGGCCGCGTCGGCGAGACGGCATAGGTATGGCGCGCGACGGGATGGGTGATTGCATCGGAAGGCTCGACGTCGAAAGCAATGAATTCCAGCGCCGGGTCCACGCCGCGGGTAGCGAACAGGCGCCGCGACAGCGTGTTGTAGAAGGTCTTGTACAGCTCGGCGTCGATCAGGCCCTGCAACAGCGCGCTGTAGCCAGCGTGCACCTGCAGCCACAGCGCGCGCTCGCCGATCGCGTCACCGGCGAGGCGGCGCAACGCATCCATCTGCTCGGCGATGCACAGGTCGTAGAGGGCGATGCGCTCAACCGCATCCTGTCGCGCACCGGCCCAGTCGCGCTGCTCGAAGCGCTGCCGCGCCCGCGCGGTGATCGCCGCGAAGCGGGCATGGTACTGCTCGAAACCATCGCGGATGGCACCGGCGATACGCGGCGCCAGCTCGGTAGCGATGTCAGGCTTGGACATGCATGGCTCACCCGGGAAGACCGGCTTTACCATACGCTGGCGTGGGGTTGCTTGTGTAGAGCCGAGCCCATGCTCGGCTGATCCAGGCAGAAGCAGCCGAGCATGGCTCGGCTCTACAGTAGCAAAGAGCAGTCGGGCGGGCTCGACTCTACCGAAGCCAATGGCTCAGATCGCCAGTTCGGACTCCACGTCCTGCACCTTGCGCCGGGCCAGCGCCAGGTTGGACTTGGTACGGTCCAGCACGATGTAGAAGAACAAGCCCTTCTTCTTCGCCACCGGGCGCATGATGTGGTACGCCTTGCCCAGCGAGATCAGGATGTCCTCGATGCTGTCATTGAGGTTCAGCGACGCGGCGGTCTTCATCTTGGCGCGGATCACTTCGGTGTTGCCGGCGGCGGCCACTTCCATGTCCATGCCGGCACCGGCCTCGCCCAGCAGCATGCCGCTTTCGTAGTCGACCAGCGCCACTGCCTGCGCGCCGTCGATGCCCATCAGTGCGTTCAACGATTCATTCAATCCAGCCACGTCGCACCCCTTGTCGATGTTGGTTCGAGCCCCTCGTTCCCCTGCGGCCGGGCTCACGATCCGCCGAGTTCGGCCAGGATCGCCTGGCCACATTCCCTGCTCTGCCACAGCACCTGGCCGATCACGCTGCGCTGGTCGCAGGCCGCCATCAGCAGCAGCGGTGCACGTCCCTCGGCCTGGATCGCCAGCATCAGCACCTTGCCGCCGGCCGCCTCCAGCATCAGCGTCTGCAGATCCCCCAGCAGCAGTTCGCGCCCGACCGCCGCGGCCAGCGCCAGCATCGCGCTGGTCATTGCCGCCAGCCGTTCGCCGCGCCCTTCGACACCAGCGCTGACCAGGGCAAAGCCATCGACACTGGCCAGCACTACCGTGCGCACGCCTTCCACCCGCTGCTGCAGGTCCTGCAGCAGCGGCTGCAGGCGCGCACGCTGGCCGGCATCGGGCAGCACCGCCATCTGCCCGTCAGCCATGCGCGGCCACCAGTGCGTGCGCTTCCATTTCGCTCATCAGTACATCCATCAGCAGCAATCCCTGTTCGCGATCGCGGGCATCCACCGCCAGCAAAGGCAGCGGTTGATCATCCAGGCTGGCGCGTGCAGCCCAGTCGTCCAGCGCAGCGTGCGGCGCCTGGTCGAGATGGGTGACCGCCACCACCAGCGCCAATGACGCTGCGAACGGCTGCAGCACCTGCAGGTAGTCCTCCAGCTCGCCGGCCAACCCGGCACGGCGCGCGTCCAGCAGCAGCACCGCACCACGTGCCCCCTGCAGCAGGATCGGCCACAGGAAATCAAAGCGCTGCTGGCCGGGTGTCCCGTAGAGCCGCAGGCGTTCGCCGTTGGGCAGGTCGATGTCTGCGTAGTCCAGCGCGACGGTGGTGGAGGCCTTGTCGGCACCGAGGCGATCACTGTTGGCCACATCGGTGTCGATCACCGCACCTGCCGCGATGCTGCGCACGAGTGTCGACTTGCCGCTGCCCATGCCACCGAGCACGACCACCTTGTGCTCACGCATTGCGCTCGCTCCCACGCAGGTGGCGCCACAGGCGGGCAAGCAGGCCGTTGTCAGTGCCATTGCCGCGTAGTGCCGTCATCGGTGCCGCCGGGGCGCTCTGCAACTGTGCGTAACCGCAGAGATAGGCGGCATGGATGAAATCACGCACCGCCGCAGCCGGCAACTCGAGCAGCATCGCGCATTCTTCAACCGTGCACGCGCGCTTGAGCAGCAGCGAACACAGGCGGAAGCCATCGTGGTCGTGACCCAGCACGCGGAAATCCGGCCAGCGCAGCACCTTCACCGAGGCGCCACGCAGGCGTTCGTCCAGTGCCTGCCAATGTCGGCTGCGCTGTGCCCACTGCCACAGCAGGGGCCGCAGTGGCTGGCGCGGCCGCTCACCGGCCAGGGCCTGCAGGCGAGCCGGCGTGAGCGCATCCAGCTGCAGGCGCTCGAAGGCATCGGCCAAACGCTCCACCAGCGCGCTCGCGGGCTCCTGCAGCAGCACGGCCTGGTCATGCTCGAGGTCCATCAGCAGGACGGGGTCACCCGCGTCACTCAGCAGTGCCTGCCCCTGTCGCAGCGGCAGCCGCTCGCGCAGCAGACGGGTGATGGCATGCGCACCATCGGCCAGGCGGATCGGTGCGGGTGCGTGCATGGTCAGGGGCTCCACTGCCAACTGCATCCCGCGCAGGGCGCGGCCGATGGCACCGTCATCAAGTATGTCCTGAGGGCCATCGCCGTCGCGCAGCTGGCCCCCCAGATCCTCGATCCAGCACTGCAGTCGCGGGCGTTGCTGGCGCATGCGCAGGGCCGCGTTGCGCAGCGCCGGCGTATCGCGGATGACCAGCAGGTCGCAATCGTCCAGATCCTGGCTGCGGCGGATCTGGCCGTCCGGCAGCGCCGATGCTACGCGTAGCCGCTGCAGCAGGGCCTGCTCGCCCTGGATGTCGGTTCCCACTACCAGCACGCGTGCCATCCGTGTTCCCCGTGCGGCCACCTCCCCGGTGGCCTCGCGTCGCCAAGGCTAGGACATCGCCAGCGGCAGCCGTCGTGATCGACTGCTCAGATCGGGAGCGGTTGCAGACGGTGTCCGATCGGTTCTGCGACGGCCATCGCGGGCAAGTTTCATGCCGCTTTGACGGCATTCCGACAGCCAACGGATGTCACGGTTCTGGACGCGGGTCGAATGGGGCCGCCCAAAAAGAAACCCGCGCCGAAGCGCGGGTTCCGGGGTCACGACCGAACGGCGACGGATCAGCCGCGCAGCTGCTCCAGCGCGGCGTTGAAGGTCGCGCTCGGGCGCATCGCCTTGCTGGCCTTGGCCACGTCCGGGCGGTAGTAGCCGCCGATGTCCACGGCCTTGCCCTGCACCGCGATCAGCTCTTCAACGATTTTCTGCTCGTTGTCGGTCAGTGCCTTGGCCAGCGGAGCGAAGCGCGCCTTCAGTGCAGCATCTTCGTCCTGCGCGGCCAGGGCCTGGGCCCAGTACAGCGCGATGTAGAAGTGGCTGCCACGGTTGTCGATGCCACCCAGCTTGCGCGACGGCGACTTGTCGTTGTCCAGGAACTGGCCGTTGGCTTCGTCCAGGGCCTTGGCCAGCACACGGGCGGCAGCGTTGTCGTAGCGGTTGCCCAGGTGTTCCAGCGAGGCGGCCAGGGCCAGGAACTCACCCAGCGAATCCCAGCGCAGGTAGTCCTCTTCGACGAACTGCTGCACGTGCTTCGGCGCCGAACCACCGGCACCGGTCTCGAACAGGCCACCACCGGCCATCAGCGGCACGATCGACAGCATCTTGGCGCTGGTGCCCAGCTCCATGATCGGGAACAGGTCGGTGAGGTAGTCGCGCAGCACGTTGCCCGTCACCGAGATGGTGTCCTCGCCCTTGCGGATGCGGGCCAGCGAGAACGAGGTCGCTTCCACCGGTGGCAGAATGCGGATGTCCAGGCCGTTGGTGTCGTGGTTCTTCAGGTACTGCTCGACCTTGGCGATGACCTGCGCGTCGTGGGCGCGGGCGGCATCCAGCCAGAACACGGCCGGGGTGCTGCTCAGGCGGGCGCGCTCGACGGCCAGCTTGACCCAGTCCTGGATCGGCGCGTCCTTGGTCTGGCACATGCGCCAGATGTCACCGGCTTCCACAGCGTGCTCGAACACCACGGTGCCAGCGTCGTCGGTGACCTTGACCACGCCATCGGCGGCGATCTGGAAGGTCTTGTCGTGCGAGCCGTACTCTTCGGCCTTCTGCGCCATCAGGCCGACGTTCGGCACCGAGCCCATGGTGGCCGGGTCGAAGGCCCCGTGCGCCTTGCAGTCGTCGATGACGGCCTGGTACACGCCGGCATAGCAGCGGTCCGGAATGACGGCCTTGGTGTCCTGCAGCTTGCCTTCGGCATTCCACATCTTGCCGGAGTCGCGGATCATCGCCGGCATCGAGGCGTCGACGATCACGTCGCTCGGCACGTGCAGGTTGGTGATGCCCTTGTCCGAGTTGACCATGGCCACGCCCGGACGCTGTGCGTACTCGGCAGCCAGGTCGGCTTCGATCGCAGCGCGGGTGGCTTCGGGCAGCGACGGCAGGCGCGCAGCCAGGTCACCGATGCCGTTGTTGGCATCGAAACCGGCCTGCTTCAGCACGTCGGCATGCTTGGCCAGCACGTCCTTGTAGAACTCGTTGACCGCCACGCCGAACATGATCGGGTCGGAGACCTTCATCATGGTCGCCTTCAGGTGCAGCGAGAACAGCACGCCCTGGGCCTTGGCATCGGCGATCTGCTCAGCGATGAACGCGGCCAGCGCCTTGCGGCTCATCACCGCGGCATCAACGATCTCGCCGGCCTTGACCGCGGTCTTTTCCTTCAGCACGACGGTGCTGCCGTCCTTGCCGTGGAAAGTGATCTTCAGCGCACCGGCGTTGGCCAGGGTGGCCGACTTCTCGCTGCCGTAGAAATCACCGGCGGCCATGTGCGCGACGTGCGACTTCGAATCCGACGCCCAGGCGCCCATGCGGTGCGGATGCTTGCGCGCGTAGTTCTTCACCGACAGCGGTGCGCGGCGGTCGGAGTTGCCTTCGCGCAGCACCGGGTTCACCGCACTGCCCTTGACCTTGTCGTAGCGCGCCTTGTAGTCGCGCTGCTGGTCGTCGGCCGGGGTTTCCGGGTAATCCGGCAGCGGATAGCCCTGGTCCTGCAGTTCCTTGATGGCCGCCTTCAGCTGCGGCACCGAGGCGGAGATGTTCGGCAGCTTGATGATGTTGGCGTCCGGGGTGGTCGCCAGCTGGCCCAGCTCGGCCAGGTCGTCGCTGACCTTCTGCGCGTCACTGAGCAGTTCCGGGAACTGCGACAGGATGCGGCCGGACAGCGAGATATCACGGGTTTCCACCACGATGCCGGCCGTGCCGGTGTAGGCGTCAACGATCGGCAGCAGCGACTGGGTGGCCAGGAACGGGGCTTCGTCGGTCAGCGTGTAGAGGATCTTGGACATGGGGGACTTGGACTCTGTAGCAATGCTCAGGGGAAGGCCGGCGCCAGCGCCGGGCCACGTGCAACCGTGTCGCGCGCGAGGCGGAGCCCCACGCTTTCCCCCGTCGCCGTCAGGGTGGGCGCGCGGCGGGGAAACCCCTGCATTGTCGCGTTTTCAGTCGCGCGGGGCAAAGCCACGCCATACGCAGTGGTACTGCATGCCGGCAACGCTGTGATCCATCCGCACACCGTGTGGGTGAAGCGCGGCCCGCTTGTCAGTAGATCCACGCCATGCGTGGATGGGGCCAACCGTCGCCCAATAAAAAAGGACGCAGCCTCGCGGCTGCGTCCATCGTGAGCCCTGCCGGGAGAGAGTCGGCTGGACTTACTTGACCTCGAACTCCTGCGGCGTTCCGGCCGCCTTGCCATCGACGGTGACTTCGGCGCGGTACTTGCCGGCCGGCCAGCCCTTTGCATTCTTGAAGGTGACGTTGGTGGTTTCCGCACCGCTGGTGTTCAGCGTGGCATTCTGTTCGCCGGCCACCTGGCCGTCCTGGTAGGTCAGCTTCGCGCCAACGGTGACGTTGTTGGCGGCACCGTCGGTCTTGACCGAGACGATGATGTCGTCCTTCGGCGCGAACAGAGCCGTCGTCGCAACCGACTTGTCGGCGGCTGCGGTCTTGCCGACGGTGACCGCCGAGACGCTGACAGCAGCGGCTTCGGCCATCGGCGGCGGCGCGCCGGTCATCGGTGCGGGTGCTGCCGGTTCGGCCGGAGCGGTCGCTGCCGGAGCGGCGTTGCTGTCGGTCGACTCTTCTTTCTTCTTGCAACCGACCAAGGCGACGCTGCCCAGCAGGGCGGCGATCAGGGCGGTCTGGAGCGGGGTGGTCTTGATCATTCGGGGTTCCTCCCAGGGATTGTCGGACGACGTTCGGCCGGCTTACTTCGGCGGCAATTTCAGGGTCTGGCCCGGGAAGATCTTGTCCGGGTCATCAAGCACATCGCGGTTGGCTTCGAAGATCTTCTTCCAGGCATTGGCGTCGCCCAGATGCTGCTTGGCGATCTTCGACAGCGAGTCACCCTTCTGCACGGTATAGGTGCCGCCGCTGACAACGTCTGCGGTGCTGTCCACCGAGGCGCTGACGCCGGAGAAGTCCGCCTTCGGCACCTGCTCGGCGGTACTGTCGACGCTGCCACTGACGCCGGAGAAATCGGCTTTCTTCTCGGTACTCATCCACAACTCCCGTCTGCATGACTACGTGGTTCGCACGGTGCCATGGAGGTTGTTAAATGGGGATGGTGCAGATGTGAAGCCGCCCCCGGGGGCGGCTGAACAATCGGGAGAGAAGGTGTCCGGTCGTGCCGGCCGCTGGCCGGCTTGCCCTGGACACCGGTTCCACGTGGTTGCCGGCCAGCGGCCGGCACGACCGGTAACCGCCTGCTGGGTTACTGCCGCAGTTCGCGGTAGGTCGCAGCCGGGGCGGCGATGCCGGGACTGGCGCGCCAGGGATTGATGTCCAGGCCACCACGGCGGGTATAGCGGGCCTCCACTTCCAGCCACTGCGGCTGGCAGCGCGAAGTCACCTCGCTGAAGATCCGCTCAACGCACTGCTCGTGGAACTCGGCGTGCTCGCGGTAGCTGACCAGATAGCGCAGCAGGCCAGCACGATCGATCTTCGGCCCGCGGTAACGCAGGCTGACCGTGGCCCAGTCCGGCTGGCCGGTGACCGGGCAGTTGGACTTCAGCAGCGACGAGACCAGGGTCTCTTCCACCACCTCACCCGCATCGGCGGCGAGGAAGTCCGCCTGCGGCGGACCGTAGCAGTCGATCTCCACGTCCAGCCCGTCGATGGATTCACCGAGCGGCGTCTCACGCAGGCCCGGCAGGCCGAACTCGACCTGGACCGGCGCACCGGCGCAGGCCGACAGATCCGCCACGATGCGCGCGCGCAGAGCCTCGGCGCTGTCGATGCGGGTGCTGTTGAGGGAATTGAGGTATAGCTTGAACGACTTCGATTCGATCAACCGCGGCGAGGTGCATGGCACCTGCACGGTGGCGACGGCGACCTGCGGCTTGCCACGCGGGTCGAGCCAGCTCAGCTCGAAGGCGTGCCAGCGGTCGTGGCCGACAAACGGCAGCGCGGCGTCATCGAGGCCGATCTCGGCGCGGGCGCCGCTGCGGGGGATGGGGAACAGCAGGCCGGGATCGTACTGCGACGGGTAACTGACCTCGCGACCGAGGCTGGAATCCTGTGGGGTGTTCATGGGCGTCATTGTATCGCGCGGACGGCGGGCCTTCGGCCGGGCCGGCCAACGGCGGAGCCCCTCCGTGGTGGTTGTGTTGGCTGGTCGCGAAAGGCGGTCTATCGGCTTGGGGGGGGGGGGGGGGGGGGGGGGGGGGGGGGGGGGGGGGGGGGGGGGGG
>NZ_JBQEMR010000019.1:0-59360 GCF_052045015.1 Stenotrophomonas sp. 22692 | reverse complement strand
CCGTCCCTGGGGGCTCGATGGCGCCATCCATGGCGCCAACGGTCCTGCGCAGCCCATCCCGACCGGCCCCTGACAACTCCCTGCGCGTGCCAGCCACGGAAAGGAATCAAAAGATCAAAAGCAAAAGCGGGTCGCTTCGCTCTGAGCCGAGCATGGCTCGGCTCTACACGAACAATTCGATCATTTCCAGGTTATCCACGCATGGCGTGGATCTACCGACAGATCGCAGGAAACTGTCGAAGGCGGGGTAGGTCCGGTTGCGGGGGCGTGAGCGCCATGGATGGCGCGATCGAGCTTACATGGACGTACTTGCAGCGTCCCCCGCAACCGGACCCACCCCGCCATCCCTCAGGAAACCCGCTTCTGCTCTGGCTCTGGCTCGTAGCGGGTGCAGGGCGCAGCCCTGCATCGACCACCCCCTACTTCTTCAGGAAGTTGTCCACCAGCAGATGCTTCACGTCGTCGAAGCGGCCGTTCAACACCGCCTTGGCCGCATACAGCGCGGTACCGGCCACCTGCTTGGCTTCGATCTGTGGCGGCATCACCAGCTCGGCGCGGCTGGTGTGTACGTCCAGCAATGCCGGGCCACGCTGCGACAGGAAGTCCTGCACCGCTTCCTCCAGATCCTCGCTGCGGGTCACGGTGCGGCCGTGGAAGCCGATCACCTCGGCCAGGCGACCGAAGTCCGGGTTCTTCAGGTCGGTGTAGTTGTCCAGCAGGCCTTCCACCTTCTGTTCCAGCTCGACGAAGTTCAGCGAGCCATTGTTGAACACCACCACTTTGATCGGCAGGTTTTCCTGCACTGCCGTCAGCAGGTCGCCCAGCAGCATTGCCAGGCCTCCGTCGCCGGACAGCGATATCACCTGGCGGCCCGGGAACGCCTTCTGCAGGCCCAGCGCCTGCGGCATCGCGTTGGCCATCGTGCCGTGCAGCAGGCTGGTCAGCGTGCGGCGGCGGCCATTCACCCGGATATGCCGCAGCACCCAGACCATCGGCGAGCCGCCGTCGGCGGTGAACAGCGCATCGTCGGTCGCATACTTCGACAACAACGCGGTCAGGTGCTGCGGGTGGATCAGCTCGCCTTCACCCGGCTGTTCTTCCTGTTCGCGCTTCTTCAGCGCCTTGTCGCGACGCTCGATGCACTCGTCCAGGAAACTGCTGTCCTCGCGCGGCGGCAGCATCGGCAGCAAGGCATCCAGCGTCGGCGCGATATCACCGACCACGCCCAGGTTCACCGGGTGGCGGCGACCCAGATGACTGCCATCGCGGTCGACCTGGATGATCGTGGCCTTGTCCGGGTAGAACTGGCCCCAGGCGAAGTCGGCGCCGAGCAGCAGCAGCGTGTCGCACGCCATCAATGTGTGGAAGCCGGACTCGATGCCGAAGATGCCGGTCATGCCCATGTTGTACGGGTTGTCCGGCTCGACGAAGTCCTTGGCGCGCGAGGTGTGCGCGATCGGCGCCTGCAGGCGTCGGGCCAGTTCCAGCAACTGCGCGTGCGCGCCCTGGCAACCGGCACCCGCGTAGATGCCGATGCGCTTGCCCTGCCCCAGCAGCTCGGCGATACGCTGCAGTTCGGCGTCGGAAGGACGCAATACCGGCTGGGTGTAGTGCACCGAGAACGGCACATCGTGCTTGACCTCGGCCTGGCTGATATCGGCCGGGAGGATCACCACCGCCACGCCGCGGCGGCTGATCGCCGCCTGGCAGGCCAACGTGACCACGCGGCGTGCCTGTTCGGCGCTGTGCACCTGTTCGCAGAACACCGAACAACTGGCGTACACCGCCTTGAAGTCCACTTCCTGCGGGAATTCCATGCCCAGCTCGCTGGTCACCACCTGGCTGGCGATCAGCACCATCGGCGCACGGTTTCGGTTGCTCTCGAACACGCCGTTGATGAAGTGCAGGCTGCCGGGTCCGCAGGAGCCGGCGCAGGCGGTCAGTTCGCCGCTCACCAGCGAATCGGCGCCTGCAGCGAACGCTGCCACTTCTTCATGGCGCACGTGCACCCAGGCGATCTCGCTGCCATGCATCGCATCGGTCACATGATTGAGCGTATCGCCCACGATGCCGTAGCAACGGCGGACACCGGCCTGCTGCAGGGCGTCCACCACGATTTCGGCCACGCGCTTGCTCATCGGATACATCCTCGAACGGGGGAACGCCCGAGGCTAGACCTGATGAAGTGATGCCCCCGTGGGCACGTCGCCCGTCGCCTCGATGTGCAAACTGCGGGCAGAGGTCTCGTCAATCATTGACGTTGATCCAGCCCAGCACCGCGCCCTGCTTCGGGTTGCGGTAGCGCAGCTTCACCCAGCCGTCCTGTTCATCCAGCATTTCCACGCGGTCGCCCTGCACGAGGTAACGCTTGGTGCTGGACGCACCGGGCCGGTCGAACAGGAACAGGCGCGCAGGTACCACGGTGGCCTGCTGACCACGCAACGGCCCATCCGGTGGTGCACCCAGGCCATCGGCAATGGCGCTCTCCAGCACACGGCCGGCGGGGTCATAGGTGCGCCAGACCGCCAACGGGCCCTGCTCGTCGGTCTGTTCCCACTGCAGCGCGGCGTTCAATGTGTCGCCCAGCATCAACACGCGCTCGGCGCGGTACAGGTAGAGCTTCGCACCCGCGAACCGGTACTGGTCGGCGTACCACATCGGCCCGCTGCGGCAACTGCTGGTAAGGGTGCGGGTGGCAACGTCCACGCTCAGCCCCATCAGGTCACCGCAACTGTCCTTGCCGTGGGTGTCGGCCTGCAGCACGCGATACGAAGCACTGGCCGGATCGAAGCGGTACACCGTCACCGCTTCATTGACCATGCCCACCGAGGCGCGTGCGACCAGTTCCGGGTAGCCATCGAAATCGACGTCCTCCAGACTCCAGCGCGAATTGCCGTCGGCATCGGCCGCGCCCGCCAGCGTCTGGCGCTTTCCCGACGGCGACAGCTGCACGGCGATGCTGCCATCCTGCTGGGGATCGGCGTGCGCCTGCACGTGCGCGGCCACCTGGAACCGCAGTGTTTCGACGTCGTCGCCACTGGCCTGCGCCGACGGTGCCAGCAATCCCGCCAGCACCAGGCCCAGCACGCATTCCCTGTGTTTCATCATCGCTCCCTGCGGCACCGCGGTGGTGCCTTCAACTCAGAACGATACCTCGACCGGCTGCCGCGACCACAGCACCGATTGATGCTTGGTCTGCTGCTTCCACGCCAGGCGGATCGCTTCGATATCGGCGCGGCGCTGCGGGGTGTCCTCGTGCAGCACCACCAGCACCTTCGTGCGCAGGCGGTTGGGCGCGGCATCACCGCGGAACAGCCACTGGCCGTAGGCATCGAACACGGTCAGGCCATCCGGGAAGCGCGGGGTCACTTCCTTGTCCAGGAACGTGCGCCACTGCGCCTCGCTGATGGTGTCGGCCTGCGGGCGGTTGCCGGCACCCTGCTCCTCGCCCACGCCGAAGTACAGCTCACTGCGCACCCAGCCATGGCCGGCGGACGGGCGTGCTGCATCGCCCTTCAGTTCGGCGGTGGTGGCCGTGGCATAGGCGCTGGGCGCCTGCGAAGAGAGGCTGGCGCAGCCGCTGGTGGCCAGCAGCACGGCGAAGACGAGGCCAAGGTGTTTCATCGGTACAGCTCCGGGGAAGGGGGACAAGGCGAGCCGGCAGCGTACAGCGCCACCTGCCCGGCGTGCTGATGCCAGCAGGGCATCAGCTCATGCCGGACTGGCAGGGGCTTGCATCGGCACCGGCCATCACGCGAAGATAATATATCGCTTCATCCGGATGGATGTAAGTGAAACTATCTCCCCCTTCCCCGTCGTCGTTGTTGCTGGAGTCCCCATGTCCGTCCGCCTGCCCGCGTCGCCGCTCGGCCTCGCCATCGCCCTCGCGCTTTCCTCCGCCGCCGTCCCGGCCCTGGCCCAGGACGCCACCAACCTGGACACGGTGATCGTCACCGGCACCCGTGCCGCCGACCGCACCGTGCTCGAATCCACCTCGCCGGTGGACGTGCTCACCGCCGAGGACATCCGCAAGGCCGGCGTGGTCAACGGCGAGCTGGGCAGCGCGCTGCAGGCGCTGCTGCCGTCGTTCAACTTCCCGCGCCAGTCCAACTCCGGTGGCGCCGACCACGTGCGCGCGGCACAGCTGCGTGGCCTGTCGCCGGACCAGGTGCTGGTGCTGGTGAACGGCAAGCGCCGCCACCACACCGCGCTGGTCAACACCGACAGCAAGATCGGCAAGGGCACCACCCCGGTCGACTTCAACTCGATTCCGGTCAGTGCGATCAAGCGCATCGAAGTGCTGCGCGACGGCGCCGGCGCGCTGTACGGATCGGACGCTGTGGCCGGCGTGATCAACGTGATCCTCGACAACGGCGGTGACGGCGGGGAGATCGAGGCCAGCTACGGCGCCAACCACACCGACCTCAAGCCGATCGGCCGCACTCTCACCGACGGCCAGACCGGCAACATCAGCGCCAAGGTCGGCACTTCGCTGGGCGAAGACGGCGGCTTCCTGCGCGTCGGCCTGGAATACAAGCACCGCAACGGCACCAACCGCGCTGGCTTCGACCAGATTCCGCCGTGGGACCAGACCCCGGGCAACCTGGCGCTGCAGGGCAAGCGCAACTACGTGCTGGGCGATGGCAAGAGCAAGGACATCAATCTGTGGCTGAACACCGAGATCCCGGTGGGCCAGACCTCGACGTTCTACGCGTTCGGTACCTTCAACCAGCGGGATACCGAAGGCGCGAACTACTTCCGCTACCCCGATGGCGATGCCAACTGGAAGGAGATCTATCCGAACGGTTACCGGCCGATCTCCGAAGGCGAGAACCGCGACGTGCAGACCGTGGCCGGCGTGCGTGGGCAGTGGGGCGAGTGGAGCTACGACGGCAGCCTGGATTATGGCCAGAACGACTTCACCTACCGCCTGCGCGATTCGCTCAACGCCTCGCTGGGCCCGACCAGCCCGACCCGCTTCAAGACCGCCGATTACGAGTACGCACAGACCGTGGGCAACCTCGACCTGAGCCGCGTGTTCCCCCAGAGCGAGAGCATCAGCCACACCCTGGGCCTGGGTGTGGAAGCGCGCCACGAGCGCTACCAGACCCGCCCCGGTGACCCGGCCAGCTACGCGGCCGGCCCGTTCACCGACCGCCCGACCGGTTCGCAGGCCGGTGGCGGCCTGACCCCGCAGGATGCAGCCACCCTGTCGCGTGATGTGGCCAGCGCCTATGCCAGCCTGTCCAGCCAGTTCGGCGAAAAGTTCTCCACCGATCTGGCCGCGCGCTACGAGCACAACGACGATTTCGGCGGTGAACTGACCGGCAAGCTCGGCCTGCGCTACGAATTCACCCCGGCGTTCGCGTTGCGTGGCGCCATCTCCAACAACTTCCGTGCGCCGTCGCTGGCACAGATCGGCTACGAGTCCACCTCCACCGGCTACAACGCTGGCGGCCAGCTGGTGCAGGGCCGTTTGCTGTCGGTCAACAATCCGATCGCGCGTGGCCTGGGTGCGCAGAACCTGAAGCCGGAGAAGTCGATCAACACCTCGCTGGGCTTCACCAGCCGCATCGGCGAGCACTTCGACCTGTCGCTGGACTTCTTCCAGATCGACATCGACGATCGCATCGCGCTGTCGGAGAGCATCACCGGTGATGCGCTGACCGACTATGTGGCGGCCAATTACGGCGTCAGTGGCCTGCAGAGCGCCAGCTTCTTCGTCAACGCCGCCGACACCCGCACCCGTGGCGCCGAGCTGGTGACCAACTGGCGCCAGTCGCTGGGCGATGGCCAGCTGCTGCTGACCGGCACCTATGCGTATACCAAGACCACGCTGAAGAACGTGCTGGCCACGCCGGCACAGCTGCGTGCGCTGAACCCGGACTACGTGCTGTTCGGCATCGAAGAAACCAACACGCTCACCGACGCCACGCCGCACACGCGCGGTAGTTTCTCGGCAGCCTGGAGCAACGACCACTGGTCGCTGAGCAGCCGCGTGAACCGCTACGGCAGCGCCACCCGCGTGTTCAACTTCGGTGACGGCTACATCCCGCGCCAGACCTACCAGGCCGAGTGGCAGCTGGATGCCGAGGTCGAGTACCGCATCACCCCGCAGTGGAGCGTGGCCATCGGCGGGCAGAACCTGACCGACAACTACCCGGATCGATCCAACAGCGATATCCACTACTTCGGCAACCTGCCGTACGACGTGCTGTCGCCGATCGGCAGCAACGGCGCCTACTACTACGGCCGCGTTCGCTATACCTTCTGATTGCTCTGGGTGTAATTGCCTTGGGTCGGTGCGGACCGTTGGTCCGCACTGTCTGGGTTCAATGCAGGCTGACCCTTTGTGCCGACCCACGGTCGGCACCCACCGAAGCAAGGCCGTAGCCTGCCCTCGACCCCACGTACACGCCCACGCTGGCAAGCTGGGCGTCATGGCTGAACCGCTCCCCCTGCGTCCGCCACCGCCATTGCTGGACGACGCCTGCGCGTTGTTCCTCGATGTCGACGGCACCCTGATCGAATTCGCTGCGCGCCCGGATGCCGTGCAGCTGCTGCCGGATGTGCGTGAAGCCATCGGCCGCATCAGCGACCGCCTGGAAGGTGCCGTGGCACTGGTCAGTGGTCGCCCGCTTGAACAGCTGGATCAACTGTTCGCTCCCCTGCAACTGCCTGCCGCTGGCCTGCACGGCCATGAACTGCGTGGCCAGGATGGTCGTGTGCTGCGTGACGAACACGATGACGACACCGCCGAGTGGCTGCACGCACTGCACCAGCAGGCGATGCGCTTCGCCCACGGCCATCCCGGCGTACTGGTGGAAGACAAGGGCGTCGGCCTGGCCCTGCACTGGCGCGGCGCGCCGCATGCCGCCAGCGATGTCCGCGCCTTCGCCGACCGCCACGTGCGCGGCCGTGCCAGCTACCGCCTGCAACCTGGCGACCATGTGGTCGAGTTCGTGCCTGTCGGCACCGACAAGGGCCGTGCCGTGCGCCGGATGATGCAGTACCTGCCCTTCCGCGGCCGCCTGCCGGTGTTCCTCGGTGACGACCTCACCGATGAATTCGGCTTCGACGCCGCCAACGTCCAGCATGGCTGGAGCGTGCTGGTGGGCGAGCGGGAACCGAGCAAGGCGGTGTTCGCGCTGCCCGACATACGCAGCGTGCACGCCTGGCTGCGTGAGAATGCCTATTGACCCGGCCACCCCACGGCCGCAACCGAGATGTACCGCGTGATGACCCAACCCGATCTTGATCTGGGCGTGGTCGGCAACGGCAGCTTCGGCGCCCTGGTCGACAAACGTGCCCGCGTTGTCTGGAGCTGCCTGCCCACCTTCGACGGCGACCCCACCTTCTGTGCCCTGCTCGGTCCCAACCAGCAGACCGGTGGCGACTTCGCCATCGAGCTGGAGGACTTCGCGAGCAGCGAGCAGGAATACCTGACCAACACCGCGATCCTGCGCACCGTCCTGCGCGACGCGCACGGTGGCGAACTGGAAATCCTCGATTTCGCCCCGCGCTGGCGCCAGAACGACCGTTTCTACCGCCCGGTCAGCCTGATCCGCCAGGTGCGTCCGCTGGCCGGCAGTCCGCGCATCACCGTGCGTGCGCGACCACTGGCGGACTGGGGCGCGCGCGTGCCGGAGTCCACCTGGGGCAGCAACCATGTGCGCTGGATCCTGCCCGAGCATGTGCTGCGGCTGACCACCGATGTACCGGTGCGCTTCGTGCGCGACGGTCTGCCGTTCGTACTCAACCATCCCATCCACCTGATCCTGGGCGTGGATGAATCGCTCAACCGCTCGATCAGTGGCTATGTGCAGGAAGCCTTCCAACGCACCCGCGACTACTGGCGCGAATGGGTGCGTTACCTGTCCATTCCGCTGGAATGGCAGGACGCGGTGATCCGCAGTGCGATCACCCTGAAGCTGTGCCAGTACGAGGACAGCGGCGCGATCATCGCGGCGATGACCACCTCCATTCCGGAAGCCCCCGGCAGCGTGCGCAACTGGGACTACCGTTACTGCTGGCTGCGTGATGCCGCGTTCGTGGTGCGCGCACTGAACCGCCTCGGCGCAACACGCACGATGGAGCAGTTCCTCGGCTACATCTTCAACCTGGCCACCACCGACGGCACGCTGCAGCCGCTGTATGGCATCGGCTTCGAAGCCAAGCTGGACGAGGACGAAGTACCCAGCCTGTCCGGCTACCGTGGCATGGGCCCGGTGCGGCGCGGCAACCTGGCCTGGGTGCAGCGCCAGCACGATGTGTACGGCAGCGTGGTGCTGGCGTCCACGCAGCTGTTCTTCGACCGGCGCCTGCAGGACCCGGGTGATGCGCACACCTTCGCCCGCCTGGAGCCCCTGGGCGAACAGGCGTTCGCCCTGCATGACGTACCCGATGCCGGCCTGTGGGAATTCCGCGGCCGCACCGAAGTGCATACCTATACCAGCGCGATGTGCTGGGCCGCGTGCGACCGCCTGTGCAAGATCGCCGTGCGCCTGAAGCGTGATGACCGCGCCCGCTACTGGCGCGAGCGCGCCGACACCATCCACGCGCGCATCATGGCCGAATCCTGGAGCGAGGAGCTGGGCCACTTCACCGATACCTTCGGTGGCCATCGGCTGGATGCCTCGCTGCTGCTGCTGGCCGATATCGGCTTCATCGACGCGCTGGATGCGCGCTTCATTGCCACCGTCGATGCCATCGGCCGAGACCTCAAGCATGGCAATTCGCTGTACCGCTATGTCGCGCCGGATGACTTCGGCGAGCCGGAAACCAGCTTCACCATCTGCACCTTCTGGTACATCGATGCGCTGGCGGCAATCGGGCGCATGGACGAAGCACGCGAGATGTTCGAGCTGCTGCTGAAGCAGCGCAACCACCTGGGCCTGCTGTCGGAGGATCTGGCCTTCGACAGCGGCGAGGCCTGGGGCAATTTCCCGCAGACCTATTCGCACGTCGGCCTGATCACCGCCGCGATGCGCCTGTCGCGGTCCTGGCAGGAGGCATCGTGAGTCGTCTGGTCGTGGTATCAAATCGTGTGGCCGTGCCCGGCGAGAACCGCGCAGGCGGCTTGGCGGTCGGCCTGCTGGCCGCCCTGAAGGAGCGCGGCGGCCTGTGGTTCGGCTGGAGCGGCAAGACCGTAAAGGAAGGCAGCGGCACGCTGCACCGGCAGAAGGACGGTGACATCGACTACGTCACCATGGACCTGAGCAAGCGCGAAGTCGATGGCTACTACAATGGTTTCGCCAACCGCACGCTGTGGCCACTGCTCCACTTCCGGCTGGACCTGGTCGACTACGACCGCGGCACCCGCGAGACCTACCACAAGGTCAATGCGCTGTTCGCCGACAAGCTCGCGCCATTGCTGCGAGAGGATGACATCGTCTGGATCCACGACTACCACCTGATCCCGCTCGGCGCACTGCTGCGCGAGCGCGGCATCGGCTGCCGCATCGGCTTTTTCCTGCACATCCCGATGCCGTCGGCCGACCTGCTGCAGGCGATGCCCGACCACCTGCGACTGTTCTCCGCGCTGTACGCCTACGATCTGGTCGGCTTCCAGACCCAGCGCGACGCCGATCGTTTCCAGACCTACCTGCGCCTGTTCGGTGGTGGCCGCGTACTCGACAACGGCGAGCTGGAAGCACCGGGCGGGCGCCGCTTCCGTGCGGCGGCTTTCCCGATCGGCATCGACACCGAGCTGATCGCACGCCAGGCCGGCACCGCCGCCACCAAGGCCGCGGTGAAGAACCTGCGCAACAGCCTGCGTGACCGCCAGCTGGCGATCGGCGTAGATCGCCTGGACTACTCCAAGGGCCTGCCCGAGCGCTTCCTCGGCTTCGAGCGCTATCTTGAGCGCCACCCCGACCAGCGCGGCTCGCTGACCTACCTGCAGATCGCGCCGGTCTCGCGCGGCGACGTCACCGAGTACCGGCAGCTGCGCAGCCAGCTGGAACAGATCGCCGGCCACATCAACGGTGGCCACGCCGAACCGGACTGGACGCCGCTGCGCTACGTCAACCAGAACTTCACCCATGCCACGCTCACCGGCTTCTACCGGGCGGCGGCGGTCGGCCTGGTCACGCCGCTGCGCGATGGCATGAACCTGGTGGCCAAGGAGTACGTGGCCTCGCAGGACCCGGAGGATCCCGGCGTGCTGGTGCTGTCTCTGCTGGCCGGCGCTGCCGACGAACTGAAGCAGGCACTGCTGGTGAACCCACATGATCTGGACGGCGTGGCCGACGCCATCGCCACGGCAGCGACGATGTCGCTGAGCAGGCGCAAGGAGCGCTGGCACGCGATGATGGAACATCTGCGCACCTACGACATCAACCACTGGCGCCGCAGCTACCTCGACGCGCTGGAAGGCTGAGGGAAAAAGGGGACGGAGGGGATTAAGTCGTTTGTGCACAAACGACTTAATCCCCTCCGTCCCCTTTTTTCTTCAATCCAGGAACCGCGCGGCCTGCTCCGGTGCGGGCAGGTAACAGGCGTCATGCCGCCCGAACCAGCGGTAACGGTTGCGTGCCAGCGCGCGATACGCGGCATCACGCCAGCCGCGCGGCACTGCCCGCAGCACGCCGCTCAAACGCCAGGCGCCGCCCAGCCCCGCCAGCACGCGCAGGATCGCATCGGTATCGGTCCAGGCGCCCTGCGCGTCCAGCAGCAGGAACGACATCGGGTCCTGCGGGTCCAGCCCGTGCGCGCGCAGCATCGCGCTGCCCTGTGCGCCCTGCATCGCCGCAAAGCGATAGCGCCCCCTGCGGTCGAAGCGCAGCAGGAAGCGCACCCAGCGGTTGCACAGCGCGCATACGCCATCGAATACGATCACCGCGCTGCCAGCCTCGGCGGCGGCCTCACTGCGGTTCGAGCCAGCCTTCATAGCGGATCAGGGCTCCCACCCAGGGCAGCGTCACATCGACCAGGAAAGTGTAACGCTCACCCTGCCAGGCTTCGCGGCAACGCACGCCACCAAACCAGCGCCTCGGCAGCGGCAGCAGCCCGAAGGCCCAGACCCGCCGCACAGACCAGTCGATGCCACCTTCGCGGGCCTGCTTCGAAGCGCACCGCGCCCAACTGCTCGCGCAGGTATCCCTCATGCGCCCACAGCCGCGACACCATCGGCCAGCGCCCAAAACGCCGCGCCCACTGCTCGCCCTGCCCGTGTGCCCTGAACGCCACTTCGGTCGGCAGCGCGTCTCCGTCCTTTGGCAACCGTGCCAACGCAGCCAGCAGCGGCACCAGCCAGTGCCACCCCCTCACGATGCGCGCCTGCCCCACGTAGCGGCAGGGCAACGGCGCGGCATGCAGCGCCTGCACCGGCGCGGCCAGGGTGGCGAAGGCCGGCCCCAGCACACGCGCGAACAGCGGAGTGGTCAGGGCGCGATCCAGGCCAGGGTTGCCATGCGCCCGGTGCGATGATCGCGCCGGTGCGAATACAGGTCCGGATCGGCCATGGTCGACACCGTGCCGCCATGCACCTGCGCCGGGTCCATGCCCGCCGTCTGCAGGCGCTGGCGGGCCAGCGCGAACAGATCGACCTTCCAGTGACCCGGACGCGTCGCCACGAACGCCGCTTCGGCCGCCGGATCATGGCCGACGAAGGCGTGGTAGACCTCCTCGCCGATCTCGTAGTCGGCCGGTCCTGCGGCCGGGCCCAGCCAGGCCCGCAGCTGCGCCGGCGGCGTCTGCATGGCGGCCACCGTGGCCTCCAGCATGCCGTCGGCCAGGCCACGCCAGCCTGCGTGGGCCGCGCCCACCTCACTGCCATCGGCGGCGGCGAACACCACCGGCAGGCAGTCGGCGGTCAGGATCGCCAGCACCACGCCCGGCACCGAGGTCACCGCGGCATCGGCCACCGGTTCGCTGGCGCCGGGCACCGGCGGCGCGCTGAAGCGCAGCACAGTGCTGCTGTGCACCTGGCGCAGCCAGTGCGGGGCCGACGGCAGCGCCAACCCCTGCTGCAGCAGCTGGCGGTTGTGCTCGACGTTGGCGGGGGTATCACCATCGGCCGCGTGCCGGTTGCCCAGGTTGAACTGCGCGAACGGCGCCGGCGAGATGCCCGCACCGTGCCGGCGCGTGGTCAGCGCATGGACGCCCGGAGGCGCCGGCCAGTCCGCCTGCAGCAAGGGCAGCGCGGCGTCCATCACCAGCGGTCCCGCTCGCGCGCGGCGAAGGCTTCGCTGTCTTCGCGCAGCACCTTCATCAGGTGCAGCATGTCGTCCGGCACCGGCGCGGTGTTGCGCACCGGCTCACCGGTGATCGGGTGCGTGAACTCCAGCGTCTCGGCGTGCAGGGCCTGGCGCTTGAAGCCGCGCAGCGCGGCCACCAGCTCGTCGCTGGCGCCCTTGGGCAGCTTCAATGCACCGCCGTACAGCGGGTCGCCGATGATCGGATGGCGCACGTGCGCCATATGCACGCGGATCTGATGGGTACGGCCGGTTTCCAGGCGGCACTCCAGTGCGGTGTGCGCACGGAAGCGCTCGCGCAGGCGGTAATGGGTGATCGCTTCCTTGCCGTCCTCGCGCACGGCCATCTTCAGGCGGTCGCGCGGGTGGCGGTCGATCGGGGCATCAGCGGTACCGCCGGCCACCAGCGCGCCCATCACGATGGCCAGGTACTGGCGGTGCACGTCGCGTGCGGTCAACTGCTCGACCAGCGCGGTCTGCGCTTCCAGAGTCTTGGCCACCACCATCACGCCGCTGGTGTCCTTGTCCAGGCGGTGCACGATGCCCGCGCGCGGCAGTACCGCCACCGACGGGTCGCGGAACAGCAGGGCATTGACCAGGGTGCCGCTGTGGTTGCCGGCGCCCGGGTGAACCACCAGGCCCACCGGCTTGTTGATCACCAGCAGGTGCTCGTCCTCGAACAGCACGTCCAGCGGGATGTCCTCCGGCTGGGCGTCGGTCTGCGTTTCCAGCACCACGTTGAGGGTCACCACCTCGCCGCCGCGCAGCGGATCGCGCGGACGCACCTGGGCGCCGTCCAGCAGGACCTCACCGGCTTTGATCCACTCGGTCAGGCGCGACCGCGAGTATTCGGGGAACAGTTCGGCCACGACGGCGTCGAAACGGCGGCCGGCAGCGGTGTCGGGGACGATGGCCTGGCGGGCCGATTCAGAGGGTTGTTCAGACATGGCAGGGGGGCATTCTTTGAAATTTTGGGGTCCCGGCGGCCGGTTTCAGTCGCTGGACAGGACACTAGGCTATCATCGACCCTTCGTATTCCAGCCGCGTCCCGCCTCGACCCCATGATCCGACGCTCCGCCATGCTCTCCGCGCCCGTCCGCCTCACCGCCCTGCTGCTGGTGCTGGTCATCGCCGCCACCGGCTGCCACCGTGGTGCCAAGAAGGGCGATCGCCCCGATGAAGGGACGCCGGTCGAACAGTTGTACGAGAAGAGCCACAAGCTGATGCAGGGTGGCAACTGGAGCGGCGCCGAAGCCAGCTTCCGCCGCCTGGTGGCCCAGTATCCGTACGGCCCGTACACCGAGCAGGCGATGATCGAGACCGCCTACGCCCAGTACAAGGCCGGCAAGCACGATGACGCGGTGTCCAGCATCGACCGCTTCATCCGTACCTACCCGACCCATCGCAACATCGCGTACCTGTACTACCTGCGCGGCCTGGCCAACTCCAATCGCAGTACGGTTTTCCTTCGTCGCGTATGGTCGCTGGATGCCAGCCGGCGCGATCTGTCCACGCCGCACCAGGCGTATTCGGACTTCAACATCGTGGTGGACCGCTACCCGAACAGCCGGTACGCCGCCGATGCGCGCCAGCGCATGCTGGAGCTGCGTGACGTGTTCGCCCAGCACGAGCTCGACAACGCCCTGTACTACATGCGCCGCGGCGCCTGGGTCTCGGCCGCCGGCCGCGCCAACTACCTGCTGGAAACCTACCCGCAGAGCGCGTTCCAGTACGACGCCGTCGCCGTCCTGGCCGATTCCTACACCCACCTGGGCAACAAGACCCTGGCCGACGACGCCCGCCGCGTCCTGCAGCTGAACCAGCCGGACCACCCGTGGCTGGAAGGCAAGTGGCCGAAGTACCCGTGGATGATCCGCAAGCTGAACCCGTTCGCTGGCGAGAAGTCCGCCAGCACCGGCCAGCGCAACGCGCGACTGGAAAAGAAATAAGAAAAAGGCCCCGCAAGGGGCCTTTTCTTTGTCGGTTATCCACGCCATGCGTGGAGGGTTCGTGCGCCCATGGACCACGACACTAGGAATTCTACGAATCCCCGGCGGATGCGACGCCGGTCCCAATCGGCGCGGGCGAGCTCCTCCACACTGCGGCGCAACGGCCATCCCGGCCGTGAAGGAGCGCCTCATGACCCCACCGCCACGCCATTTCCGTCCCCGCGCCTGCCTCCTCGCCACTGCCCTGCTGGCGCTGTCCCCGGGCCCCCTGGCCGCCGCACCGGTTGCACCGGGCGACCTGCTGTCTGCTGCCCCCTATCGCGCGTCATGGGTGCCGTCCAAGGCCGCGCAGGCCTACAAGCTGCACTACCGCACCCCGGATCATCGCGGCCAGCTGGCCGAAGGCACCGGCCTGCTGTATCTGCCCGCCGGCGCGGCGCCTGCAGGCGGTTGGCCGGTGGTGTCCTGGGCACATGGCACCCAGGGCATCGCAGATCGCTGTGCGCCCTCGGTGTCCGGCCCCTACCAACCCCAACGCGACGGGCGCTTCCTCGATCAGTTCCTGGCACAGGGCTATGCGGTGGTCGCCGCGGACTACCAAGGCCTCGGCAGTCCAGGTGACCATGCCTATCTGCATGTGCGCACTGCCGCGCGCAACGCCATCGACCTCGTCAAAGCCAGCCGCCAGTACCTGGGCAACGCAGCGCTGTCGCCGCGCTGGGTCTCGGTCGGCCATTCGCAGGGTGGCGCCGCCGCGCTCACCGCAGGCCACATCGCCCCCACCTATGGAGGGCCGGCGTTGCACTACCGCGGCAGCTTCACCACCGGTACGCCCACGGCAGTGGAGTTGACCGCGCTGGTGATGAAACCGGACAACCGCACCGCCAATCCAGGTGCAGTCAACGCGTATCACGCGTATCTGCTCGATGGCCTGCTGCAGGTCGCGCCGCAGATCGACCGCGTCCTCAGCGACACCGGCCGCGCCCGCGTGGCAGTGGCACGTGAGCAGTGCCTGGGCGAACTGGCCGCCACCCTGGACGGTGCGGATACCGGCAGCATGTTCACTGCACCGCTGACCAGCGTGCCGGGCATCTGGGCGGTGCTGTACGACTATCTCGGCGTACCGCGCCGCGGCTTCAGCCAACCACTGATGCTGGGCCATGGCAGCGCGGACCGCGATGTGCCCTATCTGACCACGCTGCTGTACGCCGCAGGACTGGCCCTGCGAGGCGAGCCGGTCGCGTTTCGACGCTACCCGGTCGACCACCGCGGCACGCTGGATGCGGCGGCGGCGGATGGCCTGGCATTTGTGCGTGCACGGCTTGAGGGCGGCCACTTCAGCGACGCTGCGGAAACCGCCGGCCTCGAACAGCTGCTCGGCGAAGCCCGGTAGATCCACGCCATGCGTGGATGATCTTCGACCATCGTGCGGACCAAGGTCCGCACCCACCGGAGAGGGCCAACGGGTTGCCGGCCATCGGCCGGCACTCCCTGTCGTCTGCTGGACCGGGCCTCAGCCCTTGTAGCCGTTGCTGATCGGGTAACGACGCTCACGGCCGAACGCCCGGCGCGAGACCTTCGGCCCGGGCGCGGCCTGATGCCGCTTCCACTCGCTGATGCGCACCAGGCGAAGCACGCGGTCGACCACGGTCGCGTCGTAACCGGCCGCCACGATCTCCGTGCGCGACTGCTCCTGATCGATGTAGCGGTACAGGATGCCATCCAGCACGTCATAGGCCGGCAGCGAATCCTGGTCCAGCTGGTTCTCGCGCAGCTCGGCCGACGGCGGGCGGCTGATCACCGCCGGCGGGATCACCGGTGCGCCGCCCACGGTGTTGCGCCACTTGGACAGCCCGAACACCTCGGTCTTGTAGAGGTCCTTCAATGGCGCATAGCCACCGCACATGTCGCCGTAGATGGTGGCGTAACCGACCGCGTACTCGCTCTTGTTGCCGGTGGTCAGCAGCAGGCCGCCGAACTTGTTGGCCAGCGCCATCAGGATCACGCCACGGCTGCGCGACTGCAGATTCTCTTCGGTCACGTCCGGCGTGGTGCCCTCGAACATCGGCGCCAGCGATTCCATCAGGCCCTTGAACGCCGGCTCGATCGACACCGCCTCCAGCTTCACGCCCAGTGCCTGGCACTGCTCGGCCGCCAGGTCGTTGGAAAGGCCTGCGGTATAGCGCGACGGCAACCGCACGGCGGTGACGTTCTCGGCGCCCATCGCGTCCACGGCCATGGCCAGCACCAGCGCCGAATCGATGCCACCGGACAGGCCCAGCCACACCTTCCTGAAGCCGTTCTTGCGGCAGTAGTCCTGGATGCCACGGGTCACGGCACGCCAGGCCAGCGCGTCCATGCTCTCGTCGCCATCGTCCATCCACACGTGCGGCATGAAGCGGCGGGTTTCACCGTCGTACTCCACCACCAGCCACTGGTCGACGAAGGCGGCGGCGGCCGGGTGCACGGTACCGTCGCCATCGGCCACAACCGAGGCGCCATCGAACACCAGCGCGTCCTGGCCACCGACCACGTTGAGGTAGGCAATCGCCGCCCCGCTCTCACGGGTGCGCGCGGCCAGCACCGCATCGCGCTGGGCATGCTTGCCCCGCTCGTACGGCGACGCATTCGGCACCACCACCAGCTGCGCGCCGGCGCGCACGGTGTCGGCCAACGGCTCGGCGAACCACAGGTCCTCGCAGATCAGCAGGCCGACCGGCACACCGTTGACCTCGAACACGCAGCTGCCGCCATCCGGATCGACATCGAAGTAGCGGCGCTCGTCGAACACCGCGTAGTTCGGCAGCTCGCGCTTGCGGTAGGTCTGCTCCACCAGGCCATCGCGCAGCACGCTGGCAGCGTTGTAGACCACCGCGCCAGCCGCCTGCGGCCAGCCGACCACCGCGGTGATGCCGCGGCAGGCGGCAGCGATGCGGGTCATCGCCTGCTCGCACTCGTACAGGAAGCCCGGGCGCAGCAGCAGGTCCTCCGGCGGGTAACCGCTCACCGCCAGCTCGGGGAACATCACCAGCTCGGCGCCGTACTCGTCGCGCGCCTGGCCGATCATCTCGATGATGCGCTCGGTGTTGCCGGCGACATCGCCGACCGGGAAGTCGAACTGCGCCATCGCGATGCGGATCGAAGCCATTGGGAATCCAGCCTGTGGTTGCAATGCCGCCATTGTAGCGCTGCGCCATGCGCGCACCGGGCGTGCTCACTGCGTGGACAGCCCTGGCTCAGTAGATCCACGCCATGCGTGGATGGGCCGACCAGGCGGCCGCCAGACGCAGAAAAGCCGCCCGAGGGCGGCTTTTCCAAAGCAAGCCGAGCGTGGGCTCGGCTCTACAGAATCGGCTGCCAGAGGCAGTCGTTCTTATTTCACCAGCTTGGCGATGGCAGCGCCCAGGTCGCCCGGCGAGCGGACGGTGACGACACCGGCAGCTTCCATGGCGGCGAACTTGCCTTCGGCCGTGCCCTTGCCGCCCGAGGCGATCGCACCGGCGTGGCCCATGCGCTTGCCGGCCGGAGCCGACGCACCGGCGATGAAACCGACGACCGGCTTCTTCACGTGATTCTTGATGTACTCGGCGCCGGCTTCTTCGGCGTCACCGCCGATTTCGCCAACCATGATGATGCCTTCGGTCTGCGGGTCTTCGTTGAACAGCTTCAGGCAGTCGACGAAGTTCAGGCCGTTGATCGGGTCACCACCGATGCCGATGCAGGTGGACTGGCCCAGGCCGACTTCGGTGGTCTGCTTGACCGCTTCATAGGTCAGGGTGCCCGAACGCGACACGATGCCGATCTTGCCCGGCTGGTGGATGTGGCCCGGCATGATGCCGATCTTGCACTCACCCGGGGTGATGACGCCCGGGCAGTTCGGCCCGATCAGCACGGTGTCCGGATGCGAACGGGTCAGCACGTTCTTGACGCGCAGCATGTCCAGCACCGGGATGCCTTCGGTGATGCAGACGATGACCTTGATGCCGGCAGCAGCGGCTTCCAGGATCGCGTCGGCCGCGTACGGCGGCGGCACGTAGATGACCGAAGCGTTGGCGCCGGTGCTCTGCACGGCGTCGGCAACGGTGTTGAAGACCGGCAGGTCGATGTGGGTGGTGCCACCCTTGCCCGGGGTCACGCCGCCAACAACCTGGGTGCCGTACTCGATCATCTGAGTGGCGTGGAAGGTGCCCTGCTGGCCGGTGAAGCCCTGCACGATCACCTTGGTGTTCTTGTTAATCAAAACAGACATGGGAATTCCTTGGTGTCGAATCAGGCAGCGTTCTTGACAGCTTCAACGATCTTCTTGGCGCCATCGTTGATGTTGTCAGCCGGGATGATGGCCATGCCGCTGTCGCGCAGCAGCTGCTTGCCTTCTTCCACGTTGGTGCCTTCCAGGCGCACCACGACCGGAACCTTGACGCCCACTTCCTTCACGGCGGCGATGATGCCTTCGGCAATCATGTCGCAGCGGACGATGCCGCCGAAGATGTTGACGAAGATGCCTTCAACCTTGTCCGAGGACAGGATCAGCTTGAACGCTTCGATGACGCGCTGCTTGTTGGCACCGCCGCCCACGTCCAGGAAGTTCGCCGGCTCGCCGCCGTTGAGCTTGATGACGTCCATGGTGGCCATGGCCAGGCCGGCGCCGTTCACCATGCAGCCGATGTTGCCGTCCATGGTGACGTAGTTGATGTCCAGCTCCGAAGCGATCACTTCGGTCGGATCTTCCTGGGTCTTGTCGCGCATGGCGACCAGGGCCTTCTGGCGGAACGCGGCGTTGTCGTCGCTGTCGAACTTGCCGTCCAGCGCGTACAGGTTGCCGTCGTCCAGGATGGCCAGCGGGTTGATTTCAACCAGGGCCAGGTCCTTTTCGTTGAACAGGCGGTACAGGTTCACCATGATGCTGGCGAACTGGCCGGCCTGCTTGGCGGTCAGGCCCAGCTTGAAGCCGAAATCACGGCCGTGGTAACCCTGCACGCCTTCGACGAAGTCGACGTTCAGCGAGTGGATCAGCTCCGGGGTTTCAGCAGCGACCTGCTCGATTTCCACGCCGCCTTCCGAAGAGGCGATGTAGGTGATGGTCTTGGTGCCACGGTCGACCAGCACCGACAGGTACAGTTCCTTGACGATCTCGCCGGCGGTGGTCACCAGCACCAGGTTGACCGGCAGTTCAACGCCTGCGGTCTGGTAGGTGGCCATCTTGGTGCCGAGCATCTTGGCCGCAGCGGCCTTCACGTCGTCGGTGGTCTTGCAGAACTTGACGCCGCCAGCCTTGCCGCGGCCGCCAGCGTGGATCTGCGCCTTGACCATCCAGGGGCCCTGGCCCAGGGAGTTGGCAGCGGCAACCGCTTCGTCCGGGGTCGCAGCGACCTTGCCGGCCGGGACCGGGATGCCGTACTCGGCAAGCAGTTGTTTTGACTGGTATTCGTGGAAATTCATGCGTCACCGTGGGAATAGGAACGACCGCACGCAATTCCTCAGGGCCCCGGCGGGGCGCCGGCATGGACCGCGGCGGGCCCACTATTGTGGCCGAGCCAGCGCCGGGGCGCAAAGAAGTCTGTACAAAACGCCAGACCCGGCCAGATTTCCACCGCCATTCAGGCAGTTGCGCCCGGGCCGCCGTTGGCCACCGGTATCCACGGCGGGCCAAATGCGCGATCCGGGCGGCTCCGGCGGCGCCCTGCCGGGGGCCCTATACTGGTCAACCAAGGTGTGTAGTGCCGGGCCTGCCCGGCTGCTTCCACCGCAGGCCACAGAGAAGCGACGTACCCGCCCGGCTTCAGGGGATGCCAGGCAGGACCGCCGCAGATTCCAGACCCAGGCAGCCAGAAGGGGAGTTCCGGCGTGTCACCCAGTGCTTCATTGATCGACCGCATCGAATCGATTCCGCGGCGTGAGCTGTACTTCTTCGCGCTGTACCGGGTGCTGATCGCCGCGGTCATCGCCGGCCTGCTCTACAGCCCCCTGTCCGGCATGGTCGGCGAGGCCCATCACCCGCGCCTGGCCGATACCGTCGCGGCCATCTATCTGCTGCTGTCGCTGCTGGCCCTGGCGATCGGCCGCAACGAACGCTGGCTGCGCCCGATCGTGGTCAGCAGCGTGCTGGTGGACATCATCGCCGCCACCCTGCTGGCGCATGCCCTGCCCGGTGCCAGCGCCGGCATCTCGATGTCGCTGCTGTTCAACATCGCCGCTGCCGCCACCCTGCTGCCATTGAGCTGGGGCCTGGGCCTGGCGATCGTTGCCAGCCTGGCTACCGGTACCGAATACCTCTGGAAGGTGCTCGAAGGCGGCGACCCCACCCGCACGCTGGCCGAGCTGGCCATGTTCGCCACCAGCTATCTGGCGTTGGCCTTCATCAGCTACCAGGTGGGCAACCGCGCGCGCCGCAACCAGCAGCTGGCCAACCAGCGCGGCGACGAAGTGGCCAACCTGTTCCAGATCAACGAACTGATCATCCGCCGCATGCGCACCGGCGTGCTGGTGGTGGACGCCGACAACCGCATCACCCTGGCCAATGAAGCGGCCTCGATGCTGCTCGGCGACAACGACGGCATCGGTGAGACAGGACGCCTGGATCTGGCCAGTGCCGCGCCGGAACTGGCGCGCCGCCTGCAGCGCTGGCGCAACGGCTGGGCGCAGGACGAACTGCCGCTGCAACTCAACCCCGACCAGCCCGAAGTGCAACCACGCTTCGCCCGCCTGCTGGCCGGCAGCGAGCTGGCCCTGGTGTTCCTGGACGATTCCAGCGTGGTCTCCCGGCGCGCCGAATCGCTCACTCTGTCGGCCATGGGCCGCTTCTCGGCCAGCCTTGCCCATGAAATCCGCAACCCGCTGGCGGCAATCAACTACGCCGTGCAGCTGCTGGAAGAAGGCACCGGTTTCAACGAAAGCGACCGCCGCCTGCTGCAGATCATCCGCCAGCAATGCCAGCGCACCAACGGCATCGTCGAGAGCGTGCTGGGGCTGGCACGGCGCGAACGCGCCACGCCCGAGAACGTGGACCTGGTCGCCTTCGTGCGCCGCTTCGTGCTGGAGTACAAGCAGGGCCAGACGCTGGAGACCGACAGCATCGAACCGATCATCAGCGACACGGCGGTGATGGCGCAGGTCGATACCAAGCACCTGTACCAGGTGCTCACCGTGCTGGTGCACAACGCATTGAAGTACGGCCGCATCGGCCAGCAGCCGGCGCGGGTACGCCTGCGCGTGGCACAGCACGAACGCAGCGCGGTGATCGACGTGATGGACCGTGGCCCCGGCATTCCCGAGAGTGTGGCCGCACAGCTGTTCCGTCCGTTCTTCACCACCTCCGAGCACGGCACCGGGCTGGGCCTGTATATCGCCCGCGAGTTGTGCCGCGCCAACCAGGCACGGCTCGACTACATCCCGGTGCCGGCAGGCGGCTCCTGCTTCCGCCTGGTGCTGCCCGGCCCGCACACGCTGTTGCCCACCTGATCCCCAATCTGTGCGTCAAACATTTGTCGCTTCCAGCCCCCTCGTTTATCTTTCACGCCCATGAACGAAACCCGCAGCGCCCTCGTCGTCGACGATGAACGCGACATCCGCGAACTGCTGGTACTGACCCTCGGCCGCATGGGGCTGCGCATCAGTACCGCCGCCAACCTGGCCGAAGCACGCGAGCTGCTGGCCAGCAATCCGTACGACCTGTGCATCACCGACATGCGCCTTCCGGATGGCAACGGCATTGAGCTGGTCAGCGAAATCGCCCAGCACTACCCGCGCACGCCGGTGGCGATGATCACCGCCTTCGGCAGCATGGACCTGGCCGTGGAAGCGCTGAAAGCCGGCGCCTTCGACTTCGTCAGCAAGCCGGTGGACATCTCGGTGCTGCGTGGCCTGGTCAAGCACGCGCTGGAACTCAACAACACCGAACGCCCTGCGCCCGGCCCCGCCACCGAACAGGCTGCACGCCTGCTGGGCGCTTCGCCGGCCATGGACGTGTTGCGCACCACCATCGGCAAGGTCGCGCGCAGCCAGGCGCCGGTCTACATCCTCGGTGAATCCGGGGTTGGCAAGGAACTGGTCGCTCGCACCATCCACGCCCAGGGCGCGCGTGCGGCCGGCCCGTTCGTACCGGTCAACTGCGGCGCCATTCCCGGCGAGCTGATGGAGAGCGAATTCTTCGGCCACCGCAAAGGCAGCTTCAGCGGCGCGCATGCCGACAAGCCCGGCCTGTTCCAGGCGGCACACGGCGGCACCCTGTTCCTGGACGAAGTGGCCGAGCTGCCGCTGCAGATGCAGGTGAAGCTGCTGCGCGCGATCCAGGAGAAGTCGGTGCGCGCGGTCGGTGCGGCCAACGAAGAGCCGGTGGACGTACGCATCCTCTCTGCCACCCACAAGGACCTGGCCGAGCTGGTCGAAGATGGGCGCTTCCGCCACGACCTGTACTACCGCATCAACGTGATCGAACTGAAGGTGCCGCCGCTGCGCGAGCGCCGCCAGGACCTGCCGGAGCTGGCGGCCGCCGTGCTGGCGCGGCTGGCCCGCAGCCACGGCCGTGCCACCCCGCTGCTGGCGCCGTCGGCGCTGGAGGCGCTGGCCCACTATGCGTTCCCGGGCAATGTGCGCGAGCTGGAGAACATTCTGGAACGCGCGCTGGCACTGGCCGAAGAAGACCGCATCGGTGCCGACGACCTGCGCCTGCCGCAGCACGCCCCGCGTGCGCCCGGCGGCGCAGCTCCCGCCGAAGCCGTGGCCGACCTGCAGCCGGGCGGCGCCGCCCTGCCCTCGTACATCGAGCAACTGGAACGCAGCGCCATCCAGCGCGCGCTGGAAGAGAACCGCTGGAACAAGACCCGCACCGCCGCGCAGCTGGGGATTACCTTCCGCGCGCTGCGCTACAAGCTGAAGAAGCTGGGGATGGAGTAGAGCCTTACAGTGCGTGGAGGCATCGCTGGCACTGCCAGCGATGGCTCACACGCGGCAGGAAGATCAAAGCATCCAGTCGCAAATGCCCCGCGCGGCATCGAGGCCTTCGATGGTCGGCAGCGCTTGATTGAGGCTTGGCGCAACGAAGATCACGGTACGTCCGCGACAGATGCCTCCTTTTGATGGCAAGCAGCAGCTATTGCAATCGTTTCGAAGTGATCCGTGAGCCCGCACGTGCACCCTGTGATCTCCTTCCAACCAAAGGAGTACACGTCATGAAACCGCTGCTCGTTCTCGCCCTTCTGGCCGGCATCGGCATCCTACCCACCACGGACGCAAGCGCCCAGACGACCCCGCTGGTGTGCCAGGAGAACTTCGCGCGGTCCGAGGCCTACCTCACCTGCAGGGTGAATAGTGTGGAAGTGGTTGCCGGTCGATGCCAGATGCAGATTCCTTGCCAGCGCAACAACGGGGCGACTTATCTCAACCATGGTTCATACGACGTCGCACGGCTACAGAACCTGTGCAACCGCGACGGTATGCTGGTTTACGGCTGCCCGCCGCGCCCCTGACCTCTGCGGAGGTGTCCCTGCAGGGCTCTTGCCCTGCAGGGATCAATCCTTGGTCACGCGATTGATCTCGGCCAGGCTGGTCACGCCCGCGGCGGCCTTCTTCAACGCCGACTGCCGCAGGTCATTCACCCCGATCTGCTGCGCCGCCTCGGCAATCTGCAGTGCATTGCCACCGGCCAGCACGATCGTAGCGATCTCATCGGTCATCGGCATCACCTGGTAGATGCCGGTTCGGCCCTTGTAGCCCTCGGTGCACTCATCGCACCCCACCGCCTCGTACAGCTCAATGCCTGCGTCCAGCTGCGCCTGGGTGAAGCCTTCGGCCAGCAGCGCATGCTCCGGCAGATTCGCCGGACGCTTGCAGTTGCCGCACAACCGGCGCGCCAGGCGCTGCGCGATCACCAGCGTCACCGAGCTGGTGATGTTGTACGGCGCGATGCCCATGTTCATCAGGCGCGCGATGGTCTGCGGCGCATCATTGGTATGCAGCGTGGACAGCACCATGTGGCCGGTCTGCGCCGCCTTGATCGCAATCTCGGCCGTCTCCAGGTCGCGGATTTCGCCGACCATGATGATGTCCGGATCCTGTCGCAGGAACGAGCGCAGTGCCGCGGCGAAGGTCATGCCGCGCTTGTTGTTCTGCTGCACCTGGTTGACACCGGGCAGGCGGATTTCCACCGGGTCTTCGGCGGTGGAAATGTTGCGCGTCTCATCGTTGAGGATGCCCAGCGCGGTATACAGCGACACGGTCTTGCCCGAACCGGTCGGGCCGGTCACCAGCACCATGCCGTACGGCTTGTGGATGGCGTCGTGGAACAGCTTCTGCTGGTCCGGTTCGTAGCCCAGCTTGTCGATGCCCAGCTTGGCCGCGCTGCCATCGAGGATACGAAGCACCACCTTTTCACCGAACAGGGTCGGCAGCGTGCTCACGCGGAAGTCGATCTGCTTGGTCTTGGACAGGTTGAGCTTGATGCGACCGTCCTGCGGCACGCGCTTTTCGGCGATATCCAACTGCGCCATCACCTTCAGGCGCGCAGCGATGCGCTGGTTCAACTTCACCGGCGCACGCGCCACCATCTTCAGCAGGCCGTCGATGCGCAGGCGCACGCGGTAATCGTCTTCGTAGGGCTCGAAGTGGATGTCCGATGCGCCCTTGCGGATCGCATCCACCAGCACCTTGTTGACGAACTTCACCACCGGGGTGTCGTCGCCCTTGGCGTCGATGCCGGAGTCGCCACCCGCGTTGTCTTCGTCGCCCAGGCCAACATCGAGGTTGGCCATGCCCTCGTCATCGCCACCCAGCGCATCGCCGATGGTGTCGTGGCTGGCGTGCCACTGCTCCAACGTACGACGGATCTGGTCTTCGTCGACCAGGATCGGTTCCACCACCAGATTGGTGTGGAACTTGATCTCGTCCAACGCATGGGTCGGGTTGCTGGTACCCACGAACAGCTTGCCACCGCGTTTGAACAGCGGCAGCACGTTGTGCTTGCGCAGCAGCTCCTCGCTGACCAGGCTCATCGCGTTCTGGCTGGTATCGAACGTGGATACGTCGAAAAGCGGCATGCCGAACTCGACCGCATTGGCGGCGGCGAGCTGCGAGGCGCTGACCAGCTTGTTCTGCGCGAACCACGTGGGTAGCGGCTGACGAGCGGCGGCGGCCTTGGCCATGGCGTCGCGGGCGGATGCCTCGTCCAGGGCGCCGTCCTGAACCAGGCGGCGGGCCAGGCCGGTGATGCCGACGAGGTTGGGAGGGGAAACAACGCTCATGGTCTTCCTCGTATCACTTTTGCCCTGACGGCTGGGAATCAGCGGTTGCAGCCGGAACCGGGCCGGTGGAGGCTAGGTAGCTCAGCAGGCGTAGTGGCTTGTTCCTTGGAGCGTCAGGCGCAAGCGCCTGCCAGCACTGGTCCGTCAGCTGCCGCGACGCTGCGGTATCCCCCAGCGACCGTGCGGCATGTTGCATTGCACCGAACAGATAATAGCCCGAGCCGGCATCGACCAGCAGCGCCGGGCCATGCTCGCCCTGCAACAATCGACGTCCTTCCGTTAGTACGGTGTGGTGATCGTCGGTGGCCGCCGCAGCGACCAGCGCCAAGCTGGCAGACAGGGCCGCGCTAAGCTGCAACGCCAAGTCGAACCCTGCTTCGGGCACCAGAACCGCCAATGCACCCATGATGCATCTCTAGCCCAAAATCGCACTCGACAAAAAGGCCCCGTACAAACGGGGCCTTTCTTCTTCGCACTCAGAATCAGAGCTTACTTCGGAGCAGGCGCAGCGGCACCCTGGCACGAACCCGGGCGATACTTCGACTCAATGGAGCCTTCGCAGGTCCACTTCGGAATCACGCCGTTGGCGACGTTGCTGTCATCAGCCAGCAGGGTGATGTTCTTGCCATCGATGTCGGACGAAATGCCCTGAGCGGTGGCAGTGATCTTCTTGTTGGTGGAATCCCAGGTCAGGTCCGAAACATACTGGGTCTTCTGCACATCCGGGGTCCAAGAAGCCGGCGGCAGCTTGTTGTTGCTGGCCACGTATTCCGACACGTCGGTACGCAGCGAAGAAGCCGCCAGGATCACTTCCGAGACCTTGGCCTTCTTGGTGTAGTTCGAGTACGCCGGCAGCGCGATGGCGGCCAGGATGGCGATGATCGCAACGACGATCATCAGTTCGATCAGGGTGAAGCCCTTCTGGTTCTTCATGGTGGTACATCCCCAAGATAAGTGGTGGTTGATGTCGGGGGTGGCTGCCGACCGGCCAGATGGCCGGATGAGCAGGCTGCCCGTCCCCGCGGGTGGATCAACGCAGGTTACGTGCCAATCTCCCATGGCAGCGTCTCCCCGATTTCCCCGCGCCAATGATGGCAGCAATTTCGCGGATGGGAACCCCCCAGAAGCGAATCTGCGATGGACGCGGCAATGTGACGCGGTACGTCACCTTTCGTCTCGCCAGGTCGAAAACCCTGCGCGGCGTCACGCCAGCAGGCTCCCCGGATGGCCCTGAACCGGCTACCATCGCCGGTCAGGATGCCCGCCTGGGGATGGCGGGCCTTGGGGAGCCAACATGTCTGTCAGTCGCAGTGCGATCAAGAAAGAGCCCGTGGCGCGTAGCACCATGGAGCTGCAGCCGTTTGTCTGGGAGGGGACCGACAAGCGGGGTATCAAGATGAAGGGCGAGCAGTTGGCGAAGAACGCCAATCTGCTGCGCGCCGAACTACGCAAGCAGGGAATCAACCCCGGTCAGGTCAAGCCGAAGCCGAAGCCGCTGTTCGGCGCGGCCGGCAAGCCGGTGAATGCCAAGGACATCGCTTTCTTCAGCCGGCAGATGGCCACAATGATGAAATCCGGTGTGCCGATCGTCTCGGCGCTGGAGATCATCGGCAGTGGGCACAAGAACCCGCGCATGAAGAAGATGGTGGATGATATCCGTACCGACATCGAAGGCGGCTCTTCGCTACATGAAGCGATCAGTCGGCATCCGGTGCAGTTCGACGAGCTCTACCGCAACCTAGTACGCGCTGGTGAAAGCGCCGGCGTACTGGAAACAGTGCTGGATACGATCGCTTCCTATAAAGAGAACATCGAAGCGCTGAAGGGCAAGATCAAGAAGGCGCTGTTCTACCCGGCCATGGTGCTGGTGGTGGCGTTCCTGGTCAGCACCGTCCTGCTGGTCTGGGTGGTGCCGCAGTTCGAGGAGGTCTTCAAGAACTTCGGCGCCGATCTGCCGGCCTTCACCCAGATGGTGGTGAACCTGTCCCGGTTCATGGTGTCCTGGTGGTGGCTGATGGCCATCGTCATGATCGGATCGGTGGTGGCCATCGCCATGACCTACCGGCGCTCGGAGAAGATGCAGCATACAGTCGACCGACTGATACTGAAGGTTCCCGTGATCGGGCAGATCATGCATAACAGCTCGATCGCCCGATTTGCACGGACCACGGCGGTGACCTTCAAGGCCGGCGTGCCGCTGGTGGAGGCACTGGGCATCGTGGCTGGCGCCACCGGCAACAAGGTCTATGGCGAGGCGGTACTGCGGATGCGCGACGACGTCTCGGTGGGCTACCCGGTCAACATGGCCATGAAGCAGCTGAACCTGTTCCCGCACATGGTCATCCAGATGACCGGCATCGGCGAAGAAGCGGGCGCCCTGGACGCCATGCTGTTCAAGGTGGCTGAATACTACGAGCAGGAAGTGAACAATGCCGTGGATGCCTTGAGCAGCCTGCTGGAACCGATGATCATGGTGTTCATTGGTACCATTGTCGGTGGCTTGGTCATCGCGATGTACCTGCCCATCTTCAAACTCGGCGCCGTCGTCGGCTAAAGGTATCAATGGCATTTCTCGACCAGCACCCCGGCCTCGGCTACCCCGCCGCGGCCGCCCTGGGACTGCTGCTGGGCAGTTTCCTGAACGTGGTCATCCTGCGGCTGCCCAAGCGGCTGGAGTGGCAGTGGAAGCGCGATGCGCGCGAAGTCCTGGAGGAACCGGACTTCTATGAGCCCCCGCCTCCGGGGATCGTGGTGGAGCCGTCGCACTGCCCGCACTGCAAGCACAAGCTGAGCTGGTACGAGAACATCCCGCTGTTCAGCTGGATCATCCAGGGGGGCAAGTGCCGCCACTGCAAGGCGCCGATCTCGCTGCAGTACCCGCTGGTGGAGGCGCTGACCTCGGTACTGGTGCTGGCCTGCGTCTGGCAGTTCGGTTTCGGCTGGCAGGGCTTTGGCGCCATCGTGCTGACCTGCTTCCTGATCGCCCTGTCCGGCATTGACCTGCGCACGCAGCTGCTGCCCGACCAGCTCACCCTGCCGCTGATGTGGCTGGGGCTGATAGGCAGCATCGACAACCTGTACATGCCGGCCAAGCCCGCCCTGGTGGGTGCGGCGGTGGGTTACCTGTCGCTGTGGACGGTCTGGTGGCTGTTCAAGCAGCTGACCGGCAAGGAAGGCATGGGCCACGGCGACTTCAAGCTGCTGGCGGCGCTGGGCGCTTGGTGCGGGCTGAAGGGCATCCTGCCGATCATCCTGTTGTCGTCGGTGCTGGGCGCCATCATCGGCTCGATCTGGCTGTACAGCCGCGGTCGTGACCGCGCCACGCCCATCCCGTTCGGCCCCTACCTGGCCGTTGCCGGCTGGCTGTACTTCATGTGGGGTGCGCCACTGGTGGAGCAGTACCTGGTGATGAGCGGGCTGCGCTGAGGGGAGTCCCCATGAGCCGCTATGTAGTTGGCCTGACCGGAGGCATCGCCTCCGGCAAGAGCGAAGTGACCCGGCGCTTCGAGGCGCTGGGCATCGTGGTGGCCGACGCCGATCTGGCTGCCCGTGCCGTAGTGGCCGCCGGCAGCCCGGCGCTGGCCCGCATTGCCGAGCGCTTCGGCGCCGACATGCTGCTGGCCGACGGTAGCCTGGACCGAGGGCGCCTGCGCGCCCACGTGTTCGCCGACCCGGCCGAGCGAACGGCGCTGGAAGCGATCACCCACCCTGCCATCCGCCTGCTGATGCAGCAGCAGTGCGAGCAGGCCACCAGCGCCTATGCGATTGCGGCCATTCCGCTGCTGACCGAGGTGGGCGGGCGGAAGGCCTACCCGTGGCTGGACCGGGTGTTGCTGGTGGATGCACCCGAAGCCGTGCAGCACGCCCGGCTGATGCAGCGCGATGGTATCGACGCGGCGCTGGCCGACCGGATGATTGCCGCCCAGGCCAGCCGCGCGCAGCGGTTGGCGCTGGCCGATGACGTGGTGGTCAATGATGGACAGCCGGAGGACCTGCAGGTGCAGGTGGAACAGCTGCATGCGCGGTATCTGGGGTTGGCCGGGGGTTGAGGCCGGGTTGCCGGCCAGCGGCCGGCACTACCAAAGCGTATCCACGCGTGGATCTGGGGATCTGCTGTAGAGCCGAGCCCATGCTCGGCTGCGACCATCAAAGCCGAGCATCGGCTCAGCTCCACAAAGCGCTCTGCATCCACACGTGGCGCGGATCTAGTCCAGCTGCAGGCGGGCGTAGCGGGCGAGTTCACGGGCGCCGAGCAGCAGGCCGTCGACCACATCGGGATTGAGTTGCTGGCGGGCACCGCCCTGCTCCCGCGCGAGTTCGGCGGCGTGCAGCAGCTGGATCAGGGTATGCAGACCGGCAAGCGTGCGGCTGAGGCCGGCCATCATGGCTGCCTGCGCCGGGCTGGCCCCCTGCACGTCCAGCGGCTGGCCGTCGGCGGCGTCGCGGCCATCCATGCGCGCCAGCAGCGCGGGCAGCAGGTCCTTGGGGTCATCCAGCAGAACTTCGACACGCTCGGCGACGTCGGCAGGCAGCAGGTTGGCCGCATCGCCGATCAGGGCGTGCAGCTGGGGGAACAGCGGGCGGTTGGACACGGTGGAACTCCTCGCAGTCGGCAGGCCACCTGCAGATGCAAGGTGGCGGACGGTGCGGGTTGGCGTACCGGAGACCCAACAATCAGCAAAAAGACTCCAGCGGATTCTGACGAATCCCCACGCACCGCCCGCCGAAACAAGGCACGCGGTGCATTTTCCACGACAGGCCGACGCCAGCCGGAAGTTTGCTGAATGTTGGTTTTTTTCAGGACGCCAATCCCGGCCAAGGCACCTGCCCCGGCCAGGTCATCAGGCCATCGCCGCACGCGGCGATCTGTAAGGAAATTCCCAAGTGCGGCGCGGGCTTGCCAATGCGTGCGCTGGAACACGCGCGGGGCGCGGCAGCGATCACGGTGGTGTCGTGTTGGGCCTGAGGCCCGATCATCGCGCGAGGGGAATTCGGTGGCACAAACGACACAGCGCGCGATGCAAGGTCGGCAGGGTTCGTGCCGACCGAGGTCGGCACCACCAAAGCAGGGCCCTTACAACGGCTTCGGCGAGAACGTCAGGGTGGCGATCACGCCACGCTGGCCGCCGGGGCGCACGCTCACCTGCCAGCCGTACAGATCGCACAGGCGGCTGACGATCGACAGGCCGATGCCGCCGCCCTGCGAATGGCCGGCGTGGGTGCCACGGTAGCCACGCTGGAACAGCTTGGCTGCGTCTTCCTCGCTCAGGCCCGGGCCGCTGTCGGTCACCGACACCGAATTGGTGCCGACGAACACGCGTACCTCGCCGTCCTGCGAGTACTTCACGGCATTGCCGATCAGGTTGCCCAGTGCCACCGACAGCGCCGCCTCGGGCGCATCGATCACCAGGTTGCGCTCACCTTCCAGCAGCAGTTCCAGCGGCTTGCCACCCAGCTGCGCACGATGCGCGTCCAGCAGTTGCTCGGCCACGCGGGCGACGTTGCTGGTGCCCTGCCCGCGCTCGTTGCGCGACAGCAGCAGCAGTGCGCCGATCAGGTCGCTGCACTGCTGTTCGGCACGCTGGATGCGCTGCAGGCGCTGCAGCACCTTCTCGTCTAGGCCGGGCCGGGTCAGCAGCAGCTCGGTGGCGCCACGGATCACCGCCAGCGGCGTGCGCAGCTCATGGCTGACGTCTGCATTGAATTCACGGTCGCGCTGCACCACTTCGGTCAGTCGCGAGGAATAGTCGTCCAGCGCCTGTGCCAACTGCCCCACTTCGTCGTCGGGGAAGCGTGGCGCCAGCGGTTCGGGATCGCTGGTGCCGCCGCGATAGGCACGCAGCCGCGCAGCCAGATCCGACACCGGCTTCATCACCTTCGACGCCGACCACCAGCCCAGCACCAGCGACAGCACGCTGAACACCAGCACCGACAGCACCAGCGCGCGGTTGAGCTGCTTGCCGCCGCGCACGCTGTCGGTCATGTCATAGGCAAGGAAGAACCAGGCGTCGGGCGTCTTGCGCACGGCCAGCTTGTAGGAGTACGGCTCGCCGTGCTCGTCACCGCTGACGCTGTGGATGCCATCGGAGAAGCCCGCCCACTGCGCGCGTTCTTCGCGCACCCGGTCGAACTTGTCCTTCGAATAGGCATAGGCCCTGATCTGCAGCACCGGCGCGTCCGGGTTATGCCCGGGGTGCTCGTAATAGCGGCGCGCATACTCGTCGATGTTGCGGTTCATCAGCTCTTCCACCAGCTGGTTTTCCACGCGCAGGCGGGCCCAGTTGGTGGCGAACGCGAACAGTGTCGTCAGGCAGAAGCCCAACAACACGAACGAAACGATGATGCGGCTGCGCAGGCGCCGCCGATAAGGCGTGCGCCGGCGCTCCCCCTTGGTTGCCACCGAATCAGGCTTCCGGGGTGGCGATGCGGTATCCGATGCCATGGCGGGTCTGGATCAGCGGCACTTCAAACGGCTTGTCGACCACCGCACGCAGGCCATGGATGTGCACGCGCAGGGAATCGGAATCGGGCAGTTCTTCGCCCCACACACGGGTTTCCAGTTCCTGGCGGGTCACCACGGCCGGGGCCGCTTCCATCAGCGCCTGCAGGATCTTCAGTGCGGTCGGGTTGAGCTGCAGCAGCTTGCCCTGGCGGCGCACTTCCAGCGTATCCAGGTTGTATTCCAGATCGCCGGTTTCCAGCACGCGGGTCTGCACGCCCTTGCCGCGCCGCGACAGGGCGTTCAGACGCACTTCCACTTCCTGCAGCGCGAACGGCTTGATCAGGTAGTCGTCCGCGCCGGAATCGAAGCCCGCCAGCTTGTTGTCCAGCGAGTCGCGGGCGGTGAGCATCAGTACCGGGGTCTGCTTGCGCGCTTCATTGCGCAACTTGCGGCAGACCTCGATGCCGTCCATGCCTGGCAGATTGAGATCCAGCACGATCGCGTCGAACTCGTGCACCACGGCCAGGTGCAGACCGGTAACCCCGTCAGCCGCGAAGTCCACGGTGTGGCCCCGGTCCTCCAGGTAGTCGCCCAGGTTGGCCGCAATGTCGCTGTTGTCTTCGATTACCAGGATTCTCACTGTCACCTCTAATTGACGAATTTGCCGACGCGCTGGGCCTGGCCCATATCACGCTGTGCCTTGTCCTTCCGCCGGGCGCGCTCGGCAACGGTAGTGCACTGCGTCGTGGCCCGGTTCGAACCCGTGGCCTTTTCACGTTGGCATATTAGACGACTATCTTCACGTGCCTGTGTCAAAACCGTGTTCACGATCTGCTGGTCGTTGAAGACATCGGTTCGTACCTGTTCAGGCATGGAATCGCGGTCAGGGTGCTGCTCGACGGCCGTACGCATGCGCACCAGCGCCTCGCGCACGCGGCTGCGGTCGGTCTGCTTCAGTTCGCTGTAGGTCTCGCCATCGTTGAGTTCGATTTCGATGCGCTCGATCTGCTGTTGCAGCGGCTTGCCGGGGATAAAGACCTCACCGGCCTGGTTCGATGCAGAGGCGGCGGTGGCCAGGGTCAGGCCCGAGACCAGGACCGCCGACATCAGGAGGGACTTCATGACAAACGAATCCTTGTTTGAGTTGAGTGCTGACTGTATTCGCACCACCTTCACGCCAGCAAGTGCCATGCGCAGGGGCATCGGACGGCCTAGTGGTTGGTGGCAGGGTTGAAGTTGTTGAAGGTGCGCTGGTCGTTGAGCAGGGCCTTGCCCTTCTCCTCGATCCGGCGGCGCTCAGCCACGGTCAGGCAGCGGCTTTTAGGCATGTTGCTGCCGGTGGTGCGGGTGTGCTGGCAGATCTGGCGGCTGTCTTCATGGGCGCGGACAAGAACCGTGTTGATCCGCTCCTGGTCGTTGAAGACCTCCGCCTGGACCTGCGGCGGGAGCTCCTGAAGCGTGCGGTGGTCACCCATGCGCTGGGTGATGCGCGCCAGTGCCTGCTGCACCTGGGCACGGTCGTCAGCGGAAATCTCGCTGTATTCGCCGTCATCGAGGGCCTTTTCAACCCGCCGGACCTGCTCGGCCACCGGTGCCTGCCCGTCCATCTGAATGGCGGTTTTCTCCGGCTTGGCGGAGACAGCACCAGACAGCCCCAGCAACAACGCGATCATCGTGATGCGGTACATCGCCAGCCTCCGGATCCATCCAGGAACGATGGGCGCCACTCTACGGCCGTCACGTTGCCTCCACAAGGGACCTGCGGCTGGCATAAAAAAGACCCAGGCGGTGCCCCGCCTGGGTCTGAAGTCGTATCCCGATACCGATCCTGCTGAGAGGCAGAGCTGCGGTTCGCTGAAGGCTACGCCGGCGCCGATTAAAGGCATGTTAAAGCCGGCCTCATTTGCCCATGAGAATTTCAAGCCATTGATTGATCATGGCTTTTTGAGCTTCTCGACGTGCTCGATGATGCGCGTGGCCACATCTACCCCGCAGGCGGCTTCGATGCCCTCCAGCCCTGGCGTGGAGTTGACCTCCAGCACCAGCGGGCCGCGCGCGGAGCGGATCAGGTCCACGCCACAGACCGACAGGCCCAGCGCCTTGGCCGAGCGCACCGCCACCTGATGTTCGGCGCGGCTGGCCTTGGCCGCCACCGCGGTGCCGCCGGCATGCAGGTTGGAGCGGAAGTCCCCTTCCGGCGCCTGGCGCTGCATCGACGCCACCACCTGGTCACCGACCACGAAGCAGCGCAGGTCGGCGCCCTTGGCTTCGCCGATGAACTCCTGCATCAGGAAGTTGGCGTACAGGCCCCGCAGGGCCTCGACGATGCCACGCGACGCACTGGCCTTCTCGGTGAGGATCACCCCCCGTCCCTGGGTACCTTCGTTGAGCTTCACCACGTGTGGCGGCGGGCCGAGCATGGACAGCAGGTCGACGGTGTCATCCGGGTTGTCGCCGAACACGGTGACCGGCATGTCGATGCCCTTGGCGGCCAGCAGCTGGTGCGCACGCAGCTTGTCGCGCGAACGCAGGATCGCGTCGGAGGGGTTGGGCGTACGCGCCCCCATCAGCTCGAACTGGCGCAGCACGGCGGTGCCATAGCGGGTGATCGAGGCACCGATGCGCGGAATGACCATGTCCACGCCGGTCATCGGCCGGCCCTTGTAGTGCATCGAGAAGCCATCGGCGGCGATGCGCATGTAGCAGCGCAGCGGGTCGAGGATGCGTACGGTGTGGCCGCGCGCGCGGGCCGCCTCGACCAGCCGGCGGGTGGAGTACAGGGAGCTGTTGCGGGACAGGATGGCGAGCTTCATCGCGGCAGGATCGGACGGCAGGCGCGCAGCATAGCGCGGGCGGGTGGCGGGTGGATGATGCCCAGCAGGCCGCCGCATCTGCGTGCCTGCCGGGGCTGTGCGAAGATGCCTTTCGCCGGCTGATGGACAGGACACGACCGGCTTACACACCCCAAGGAGAACCACAGATGCGAATGGGAATTCCGCTGTTGTTGCTGTTTGGCCTGGTGGGAGGTGCCGCAGACGTACAGGCTGCGCCGACCCATGCAGTCTCCCGGCTCTACTTCGATGCCAACAACACGCTGATCGGCCAGGGCCTGCGCTACTGCACAGGCAAGACACAGCACCAGGGCGTTGCCTCACACGCCAATACCCGCTGGATCGATGTTTCCTACGCCTGCCAGGGCGACTCGACCAACGTTTCCTACGGCAGCTGGGTGCCTGCGCAACTTCGGCAGGACTTCTGCACGCTGTATGACGCCTGCACGTCACTGATGCCATGGCCGGAACCCGGCCTGCCCGGCACCCTCGGCAACGGCTTCTACTCTGACTGACGCCCGGTAGCCGCTGCACCGTCTCCGGCGATGGCCGCACCGTCGCCGGGGACATCCTCATGGCTCATCCAAGGGATGCGTGGCGCCGCCGAACCGCGCGGGGCAGGCGCAACGAGAAGTGCCCATCGCGGACACGCACGGCCAGTGCGGTTTCCCGCCATTCCACAGGCAAGGCGAGTGCCGTGTGTGGCGTGGGGATGCGTGTGATCGCGTCGAACGACCAGTGTTCCTCATAGGCGTCGCAGCGAAGCGTACCGTCATCGCCGGCCTCGATCACATCGATCCAGGCCGCACTGCGGGCCTTGCCGCTGCCGCCCGTCGCACGGCGGCCAATGGCCTGCCAACGCCCCTGCCAGTGGACGAGCCATACGCCCTCGATGGGACGCAGATCCCCATCAAGCACGCTGCCCGCCACCACCACGCATCGTCCGGACGGGCTGGTGATCACCGTCTCCAGATCGCAGGCGTGACGGTCACTGGGCTCGCCATCGAGACAGAGCGCGTACGGGCAGATGCGCGCGAACAGGGTCGGATGCGCGGTCAGGCGCAGATCGTCGGGCAGCAGCGGGATGGCCCGCAGCACCCGGGCATCCGGCAGGACATGCCGCAATGCCTGCGGCAGCCCGGCGGCCAGTGCGGGATGCTCCGGTTCCAGCCATAGACCCCGGCAGGGGCGGAGCGTGCTCGATCGGCAGGGAAGATCCCGCAACCAGATCGCGGCTTCGGCATCCCCGCCAAGCTGCCGGCGCTCGTGCAGTTCCTGCCAGAACAGGCTGGGAACAATCGTCAGCAGGTGCATCACCTTCTTGTCCGCTTCGTCGTAGACGATCACCGCTTCGCTGCGATCAATGTAGCCACTGGCCACGCGCAGCGCGCTTCCCGCCAGCGTCTGCCACTCGCCACTGGCATCGTGGCTGCCTCCGGTGGATACGCCCTCGACAATGGCGCCATCGCGCAGCATCTGGGTGCTGTAGGCCGGCCCTCCCATGCCCAGCTCCCCCCAATCCAACAGGACATCATGCGTGGGCGGGCGTGTGGCAAAGGGCAGCGTCGCCCGCGAGCGCAGCAGTGCGCCGCCTACGGCATCGCCGACCAGATCGAAGCGCTGCAGCACGCCGCCCACTGCAAGGCACGCGGCCAGGGCGACAACCACGCCCAGCGGCGACCACCAGGCCACGCAGATGGCGACCAGGACCAGGAACGGCAGCCACTGGGTGAAACGGCGGAGGGCGATTCGATCAACGGTCATGCGGGCAGGGTGACTGCGATTGCGCACCATTCAAACCTTCAACGCGGTGCCAGGCAATGGGGGTCGAACCGGCATTGCCGCTAGACTTTCCCTGATGATGGAACCGATGACTGCCGTGAACCGCCGGAATCTGCTGCTGGACGTACTACCGCGATGGAGAGCACTGTCCAAGGATCCGGGAGTACCGCGCCGCATGCTTCGCCTGCCGGACTGGCAGGCAGACTGGAACGCGGGCATGGCCCTGCTTGCGCGTCATGCGCGCAATGGCGGTGAACCTGCGGAGGAACCGCTGCAGGGGCATGCGGCACTGGAACATGCCTACGGCTGGGAAGCGGTTGCCCAGACCGGCAGCAACCTGCTGCTGAAAGGCATTGACCGCGGCTTCGCCCCCACGGCATTGCAGCAGATGCATGCCGACGTGACAGAGCTGTGGCTGGAACACGCACGTTTGCTGGCGTTAGCCCGGGACAGCCTGCAACAGCAAGGCCACGACATCGCGCTGGCCGCGTCGTTGCAACCGCGTACAACGCAGCACTACGAATACGCACTACAGTTGTTGTCACTGGGCGTGCTGCTGGATGCGCAGGATCGTCTTCCGGCGCTGGTGGAGCAGGTGCTCTGCTTCGAAACCGACCGCGTGCTGGACTACCTCAGCGCGCCGGCACTCGGCCTTGCCGAAGCCAGCGATGCGATATTCCATCCGCGCCCGTTCGCCGAGCTGTTCGCGCCATTGCGCGACGGTGAAGCGTTCATCCCTTCACTGCTGGCCGGCTACCTGCAGGTGCAGTACCGCGACTTCTTCCTGCTGTCGCCCAAAGCCCAGAAGCGGACCCGACGCCTGACCGGACCGAATGCCTGGGGCTACTGGGCGCTTGAGGTAGCAGCGCTGGTGGTGCTGTATGGCGGCGACGATGCCGCGCTGCGCACCTGCCCGCACTACCCTTCCGACCTGGTGGACTTCGCCCGGCGCTGAGTCAGGCCCCCGGCAGACCGGAAATGCCGCCGAATCGATTCTCTTCCTCGTTGCCCGGCAGCAGCATGACCGGGAAGAGGACGAATACGCCCAACGGGATGAAGGCGATCACGACGTACCAGCCAGACTCGTCGATGTCATGCAGTCGTCGAACGGCCAGGGCCAGCATCGGCGGAAGGAGGACGATGACCGCGCAGACCGTCATGCCCCACCCCAGCGTCCGGAACGGTTCGAAGGCCTCCCCATCTAGCAGCACGGTGCCCGTCAGCCAGTATCCGCCGTCCATCAAGGTGTAGCTCGCTGCCACCACAAGCGCAGCAGACAGGGAGTACGACCAGAACTCTTTCCGGTTGGATCGCCCTGAAAAATCAAAGCAACGCCTGAGGGGCAAAAGTGCGGGGATCATTCGCGCTCCGGGCAGCGGACGATGGGTCAACGGTTAACGATCTTTTAGCATCCCCAAGCCCAGCACCAACTGAACCCTGCGGCCCGACGGGCACGGCAGACAGCGGAGGTTGCAGGAGCCCGCCGCAGCAGCCGCGCAGCCGGAGACGCAGCGCGAACTACCGCACATTTTCACAGACGTGGGCATCCTGAATCGAATCACTGGCTTGCAGCAGTGGCGGATGGGTCGAATTCCAGTTTTCCAGAATGGCGCCTCTGCTAGCGTCACTGCTCACTCATGGATTCGAGGTTTTGAATGGCTGCGATTTCTTTTCCGCTGATGCTTGCACTGCTTTCCACCCAGGCCCCGATGGCCGCAAACGCAGAAAGTGACTACGCCAGAGCCGCAGCAGCATCGATCGGGCCGGGCATCTGCGACCCCGGCATGGACATGCTGCCGAACGGCGGAGGCGTGGTGATCCGGCGCTGCGGCAAGAACGGTACGGTCGCGGGCGTTGGCAGCAATATCGATGCTGCGACGGCCAACACCAATGGCTTCCTGGCCGTCGCCGAGGAAGGCCCGGTATGCAGTGTTTTCGCACGCGATCCCTATGTCAGCATCCCGGCACCGGGTGTGGGTATCAAAGGAGAGTGCAGTTCCACTCCGATTTCCGCCTATGGCATGACGACCACCACTGCGGGACAGAACCTGCTTGAGCTGGCCATCACCCTGGCGGCGACGCAGGCGCGGTGCAATGTCGACTACTACTATGGGTCGGCACATGGCTATAAGTATCCCTACAGCTGCACTCGCCCGGGCCAATCCTGGAGCGTTGCCGGCCTTGGCTCCAGCGTCGACGATTCAAACGCGATGGCAATGCGGCTTGTGAAGAAATCATCCAAGACCGGTACGCACTGCTATTTTGACAACGCCGAGTTGAATGGCGTCGTCTTCCGCGCATACCTGCACTGCAACGGATCGACCTATACCGGTTTCGGGAGCTCTGTAACTGCCGCGGCCAAGGACGCGGCTGCGCAAGCGGGCGCATAAGCTACGCGGGCTGTGGTTCGAAGGAGCCACAGCCCAAAACTGGGGAAAGAGAGTCCGGCGCTGCTGCCACACGCTGGACCTGGGTGTGGTTCAACGAGTGCGCCGCGTCTGCCTGGGGTGAATACCCTGGAGACATGGAGCGGGCGATGGGAATCGAACCCACGTCAGTAGCTTGGGAAGCTACAGCTCTACCATTGAGCTACGCCCGCATTGCGAGTGAAAGTCTATGCGGAGCGGCCGGTGTTGCGCAATGGTGGCCGCCGCACCCGCCGGGCACGGCCCGGCGCTGCAGTGCAGGCATCCCAGGCACCTTGCGGTGCCCGGGATGTTGCATTCATCAGAAACTGCCACCCACGGTGGCGAAGATCGTCGCGTCACGGGCGCGCTTCTGCGCAGCCGTGGTGCTCAGGCCAACGTTGCCCTGCAGGCCGAACAGGTCCATGCGCGCACCCAGAACAGCGGTGGCGTAGTTCTTGTCGAAGTCCAGGCCCGGCACGCGGTAGCTGCCCAGTTCCGGCAGAGTCTGCAGCCAGGCGCTGGCCTGCTTGGTGTCCTCGAACTCGTGGTCGTAGGTCACCTGCACGTAGGGCTTGACGGTACCGCCATCGAAGCGGGCCTGCCAGCCGACGCGGCCGACGGTCGAGTCGACGTTCTGGCGGTCGTAACCCAGCGCAGTAGCCATGGTGCCGGCGGTCGCGCTTTCGGTGTAGCCGTCGATCTTCACCTTCTGCCAGATCACCGAAGCGATCGGGCCGTGGCGGAAGCCACCTTCGGTGCCGAACTCGTAACCGGCATTCAGTGCAGCAGTCAGGTTGCTGCCATCCGGCGAGCCACCATGCTCACGGGTGGCCGGGCCCAGCTGGACCTTGCGGTTCACGTCATACGACAACCAGGTGTAGCTGACCTGGCCGTTGACCCAGACGCGGTCGCCATACCAGGCAGCGAACAGGCCGGCGGTGGTGTCCTTCTGGGTGAAGTCGCCACGGCTGTTGCCGAAGTCGGCACTCATGCGGCCGAAGCCGGCGAAGCCGCCGACCACCACGCCGTCACGTGACCAGTCGACACCGAACAGGCCGGCCGGCGCCACGCCGTCGTACAGGTCGGCGTGGTCATAGCGCTGCATGTCACCGCGCACGCCACCCCACCACGACAGGCCATCGGCCGGACGGGCGCCCAGGTGGTTGCTGACCTGGTCGGCACGCGAACGGCCGACCGTCTGTGCCGAGTGGCTCAGCACCTGCTGCAGGCGCGGAGCCTCCAGCACCGAGACGGCGTACTGGCCCAGCAGCTGGTGACCGGTCACGGTGGGATGCACGCCATCGGCGAACAGATAGGTCTGGTACGCATCGGGGCTGACGTAGGTCGTCGGGTTGCAGCCGATGATGCTGCCCGTGGTGTTGGCCGGGTTGATCTTGCAGGCGGTGCCGGTGACGTTGGTGAAGCCGTACATGCCCGGGTTGGCGGTCACTTCACGCAGGATGCTGAAGGTATCGAGCGGAATGAACTCGATGCCCGCCTGCTTCAGGCCGCCGTACAGTGCCTTGTTGTAGCCCACCGACATGGCGGTGGCGGCTGCCGCGTTGGGGCCGCGGAACTGCGGGGTGATGCCCACGTCCGGCAGGTTCGGCACCAGCACGTACTGGGCACCGGCCTGCTTCAGGGCGCCGACCAGCGCGATCTGGTCGGTGACCGCCGCGCCGATGATGCCCTGCACCTGGGCCGGCGACGCACCCGCGCCGGCAGCACCGGCCGCGGCGAACAGGTCGTTGGCGCCGCCCCAGACGGTATACAGGGCATTACGATCAGCCTTGCCGCCGTTTGCGGCCAGGTAACGGGCCGCCTGCGACTTCAACGACGGGATCGCGCCAAGGGCACCACCGCCTTCGACCGACACGCGGGCACCGCCGACAGCGTAGTTGTCGCCGTTCTGGCCGTTGCCGTTGGGGTCCTTGTTGAGGCCGTAGTAGTTGGCGACCTGCTGCGACCACACCCAGCCCGGGTTGGTGGTGAACTGGCCGGAGAGCCCCTGGGTGGCCTCAGGCAGCAGCGGGCGGAAATAGCCGGCGTCGGTGAGGCTGTCGCCGAAGAACACCGCCTTGGAATACGGACTTTCGCCTGCCATGGCCGGCAGCGCGGCGAGTGCGATCGCAGCCGCCATCAGGGAGCGGATCGGGTGTTTGCTGAGCTGCATCTAGGAACTCCTGTGGGGTAAATAGGTTGGAATCCGGCGCACGTACGCCGGCGCACGGTCAATGGTTTCACCGCGCCGCCGTTTGCTCACGCTGCGCCGCCGCATGGATTGTCGCCTGATCACGCCGGAACCCGCTGTGCTGGAGCTGGCGCCCGGTTCAAATTGCAAACGTTCCGATCTCGACGGGCTATCAGCGACAATGCAGGGATGAACATCCAGCTCAACGGCGAACCCCGCACCCTGCCCGCCTCGGCGACCCTCCACGACCTGCTCGAGGCCGAGCAGCTGCTGCAGCGCCGGGTGGCGGTGGAGGTCAACGGCGAGATCATCAGCCGCAGCCGCCATGGCGAGCACGTCCTGGCCGAAGGCGACATCGTGGAGATCGTGCACGCGCTGGGCGGGGGCTGAGACCTGCGCGGGTTTGCCGGCCAGCGGCCGGCACGCCATTGCGTGATCCCATCTTCAGGCGGATAGGCGATAATCGCGCCATGAACGTTCATGTCTCCCCCGATTCGCTGGTGATCGCCGGCAAGACCTATGGCTCGCGGCTGCTCACCGGCACCGGCAAGTTCAAGGATCTGGAAGAAACCCGCCTGGCCACCGAGGCTGCAGGCGCCCAGATCGTCACCGTGGCCATCCGCCGCACCAACATCGGGCAGAACCCGGGCGAGCCCAACCTGCTCGACGTGCTGCCGCCGGAGCGCTACACCATCCTGCCCAACACCGCCGGCTGCTACACCGCCGAAGACGCGGTGCGTACCTGCCGGCTGGCACGTGAGCTGCTGGACGGCCACAACCTGACCAAGCTGGAAGTGCTGGGCGACCAGAAGTCGCTGTACCCGGACGTGGTGCAGACCCTCAAGGCCGCCGAACAGCTGGTCAAGGACGGCTTCGAGGTGATGGTCTATACCTCCGACGATCCGATCCTGGCCAAGCGCCTGGAAGAGATCGGCTGCGCTGCGGTGATGCCGCTGGCCGCACCGATCGGTTCGGGCCTGGGCATCCAGAACAAGTACAACCTGCTGCAGATCATCGAAGACGCCAAGGTGCCGATCATCGTCGACGCCGGCGTGGGCACCGCGTCGGACGCGGCAATCGCGATGGAGCTGGGCTGCGACGGCGTACTGATGAACACCGCCATTGCCGGTGCACGCAGCCCGGTGCTGATGGCCAGTGCCATGCGCAAGGCGGTCGAGGCCGGCCGCGAGGCGTTCCTGGCCGGGCGCATCCCGCGCAAGCGCTACGCCAGCGCCTCCTCCCCGGTGGATGGGCTGATCGGCTGATGACCAATCCTTTCGACAGCGCCGGTTCCAAGGCTCCGCCCAAGCCCTTCACCGTAAGCGAAGGCCGCCGCGAGGTGCGCAGCTTCGTGTTGCGCCAGGGCCGCTTCACCCCCGCCCAGCAGCGCGCGTTCGACGAACGCTGGCCGCGCTTCGGCATCGATTACAACGGCCAGCCGCGTGACCTGGACGCCACCTTCGGGCGCCCGGCGCACAAGGTGCTGGAAATCGGCTTCGGCAACGGTGCCGCGCTGCGCTTCGCCGCCCAGCACGACCCGTCGCGCGACTACATCGGCATCGAAGTGCACGCGCCCGGCGTGGGCCGGCTGCTGAACGCGCTGGCGGAGGACAACGCCGACCACGTGCGCCTGTACCACCACGATGCGGTGGAAGTGCTGCAGAACGAGATCGCCGATGGCGCGCTCGATGAAGTGCGCATCTACTTCCCGGACCCGTGGCACAAGAAGCGCCACAACAAGCGCCGCCTGCTGCAGCCGGCGTTCGCCGAGCTGCTGGTGCGCAAGCTGCGCCCGGGTGGCCGCCTGCACTGCGCCACCGACTGGGAAGACTACGCCGAGCAGATGTGGGACGTGCTCGATGCCACCGCCGGCCTGGTCAACCGCGCCGGCCCGCGTGGCAGCGTGCCGCGCCCGGACTGGCGCCCGCAGACGCACTTCGAGACCCGCGGCCAGAAGCTCGGCCACGGCGTCTGGGACCTGCTGTACGACCGCACCTGACGATCGCCTGAGGACGCCGCGCCCCACATGGATACCGCGCTGACGCTGACCAACGACATGAAGCTCGTGCTCGGGCTGGTCGGCTTCACGATGGCGATGTTCCTGTTCGAGCGCATCCGCGCCGACGTGGTCGCGCTGGTGGTGCTGGTGGTGCTGGGTGTCACCGGCCTGATCGCGCCGGAGGAAATCTTCGGCGGTTTCTCCGGTAACGCGGTGATGAGCATCATCGCCACCACCATCCTCGGTGCCGGCCTGGACCGCACCGGGGCGCTGAACCGGCTGGCGGCCTGGCTGCTGCGGCGCGGCCATGGCGTCGAGCAGCGCTTGCTGATGATGACCACGGCCATCGCCGGCCTGAACTCGTCCTTCATGCAGAACCCGTCGGTGATGGCGCTGTACCTGCCGGTCGCCTCGCGACTGGCAGCGCGCACCGGCCTGACCCTGCAGCGCCTGCTGCTGCCGATATCGGCGGCGATCGTGATGGGCGGCGCGCTGACCATGGTCGGCAACTCGCCGCTGATCCTGCTGAACGATCTGCTGGCCTCGGCCAACAACAACCTGCCCTCGGGCCTGGCCACCATCGAGCCGCTGCGCATGTTCGCGCCGCTGCCGATCGGCGTGGCCCTGCTGATCGCCTCGCTGCTGTATTTCCGCTACTACGGCGACCGCAAGCTGATCGAGGAAGAGAACCTGGTCAACGACGGGGTCACGCCCGCGCGCACCGAGAGCTACTTCGCCAAGACCTACGGCATCGAAGGCGATGTGTTCGAGCTGGTGGTCAGTGCCGAAAGCCCGCTGGTGGGCATGACCCTGGGCGAGGCCGAAAACCTGCACGATGCCCCGCTGCTGCTGGCCCTGAAAACCGGCAACGACACCCGCCTGGCGCCGCCAGCGGAAATGCGCATCTGGGTCGGCAGCGTGCTCGGCGCGATGGGCCCGCGCGAGCAGATCAACGATTTCGCGCAGAACCAGTTCCTGCGCATGTCTTCGCGCCTGAAGCACCTGGGCGACCTGTTCAACCCGAGCCGTGCCGGTATTTCCGAGGCGGTGGTACCGCCGACCTCGAACGTGATCGGCAAGAGCGCCGCGGACCTGCGCCTGCGCAAGGAGCGCGGCATCAGCCTGCTGGCGATCAACCGCGACAAGCAGGTGATCCGCGAGGACGTGCGCGACGTGCAGCTGCGCGCCGGCGACATGCTGGTCTTCCACAGCATCTGGACCGATCTGGCGCAGGCCGCGCGCAGCCGTGACTTCGTGGTGGTGACCGACTACCCGACCGGCGAGCAGCGCCCGCACAAGTTCAAGATCGCGATGGCGATCTTCGCGCTGACCATCCTGATCGCGCTGACCAGCAAGCTGCCGGTGGCGCTGACGCTGATGACCGGCGTGGCCGGCATGCTGCTGACCGGCGTGCTGCGCATGGACGAGGCCTATGCCTCGATCAACTGGAAGACGGTGTTCATGATGGCCGGGCTGATTCCACTCGGCTGGGCAATGGATTCCAGTGGTGCGGCGGCATGGGTGGCCGGCCATACCATCGACAAGCTGCCGACCGGCATCCCGGTGTGGGTGCTGGAGGTGGCGCTGGCGCTGCTGACCACGGCGTTCTCGCTGGTGATCAGCCATGTGGGCGCGACCATCGTGATGGTGCCCATTGCGGTGAACCTGGCACTGGCGGCGGGTGGCAACCCGACGGCGTTCGCGCTGATCGTGGCGCTGTCGGCGTCCAACAACCTGATGACGGCCTCCAACCCGGTGATTTCGATGATCACCGGTCCGGCCAACTACACCCCGCGCGAGATGTGGCGGGTCGGCGGACCGTTGTCGCTGATCTACACCTGTGTGGTGGTGTTGATGATCAACCTGATGTTCTGACGGTTGGGTTTGTTGGCAGGGCTGCGCCCTGCACCCGCAGAAGCCGAAGCAACAGCAACAGCGTGCATTCCGTGGGATGGCGGGGTGGGTCCGGTTGCGGGGGACGCTGCAAGTACGTCCCTGTAAGCTCGGTCGCCGCATCCATGCGGCTCACGCCCCCGCAACCGGCCCCACCCCGCCTTCGACAGATCGCTGCAATCTGCAGTAGATCCACGCCATGCGTGGATGGATCTGGATACCTGTTGATCTGTTGGGTGCGGACTGTTGGCTTGGTGGGTGCGGACCGTTGGTCCGCACACCGATACATCAAACCAGGTAAACCTGCCCGTCGCGCACATCCACCAGCACTGCGCGCAGGCGGTCGCCCTTGCACGGGCCGGCAATGCAGTCGCCGCTGTCCAGCGCGAACGAGGCGCCATGCGCGGCGCACACCAGGTGGCCTTCGCGGCTCTTCAGGAACTGGCCCGGGGCCCAGTCCAGGCGTCGGCCGGCGTGCGGGCAGATGTTCAGGAAGGCACGCACCTGCGCGCCGTCGCGGTACAGCACCAGCGATTCGGCATCGCCATCCACCACCGCTTCGACCTCGGCAAACGCGCCATCGGCAATGGCATCAAGGGCAATCAGGGAAGCAGCGGCAGTCATGGCGAAGGCTCGGACAGTAAACCCGCATTGTCGCATGCCCACTCAGGTGACTGGCTGCGACATGAACACAAGTCATTGATCCGTAATAAGCACAGGCTATATTTAACGAGTTTTTCACTCAATGACAGTGGCGCGTCCCGATACTCTGTTTTCGCTGATCCCAGCCTATCGAGCCGCCATGTTCAATCGCGCATCCGCCTTCAACCAGTTCCGCACCCTGTTCGCGCCGCGCAAGCCGCGTCACCCGCTGGTGCGCGTTGCCGTGGGCCTGCTTGGCCTGGCGATCCTGGCCGCGATGGTGTTCATCGGCGTGTTTGTTGGTGCGGCGATGATCATGGTCGGCCTGGCGTGGAAGCTGCTGGCCTCGCGCAAGCCGGGTGCCGCGCGTCCGATCGACCCGACCGTGGTCGAGGGCGAGTACCGCGTGGTGCGCAAGCCGGTGTTGCCGGTCTCGCGCTGACCTGCGCCATCCGCGCCCGCTGACGGCGGGCGCCATGCGTTCTAGACTGCGGGCACGCCCTTCCTGGATGCCCGCATGTCCGATGTCTCCGATGTGATCCCTGCCGTAGCCCTGCCGCGTGTGCCGGTAGCCGGTGGCGGCAGTTTCCCCGTGCACCGCATCTACTGCGTCGGCCGCAACTTCGCCGACCACGCCCGCGAAATGGGCGCAGCGGTGCCGGCGGCCGATGACCGCGGCCGCCCGATGTTCTTCAGCAAGCCGGCCGATGCGATCGTGGTCGGCCACGACGATGCCATCCCCTACCCGCCGGCGACTGCCAACCTGCACCACGAAGTGGAACTGGTGGTGGCGATCGGCCGCGATGCACCTGCCGGTGAGCTGGCCGTGGCCGATGCCGACGCACTGGTCTACGGCTACGCCGTGGGCCTGGACCTGACCCGCCGCGACCTGCAGGCCGCCGCCAAGGACAAGGGCCACCCGTGGGACGCCGCCAAGGGCTTCGATGCCTCCGCGCCGATCAGCGAGATCGTCCACGCCGAGGAAGTGGGCGACTTGGCCGCGCTGAACCTGTCGCTGGAGGTCAACGGCGAGGTGCGCCAGCAGGCGCTGCTGGACCAGATGATCTGGAATGTGCCGGAGATCCTGCACGAGCTGTCCAAGCTGTGGCAGCTGCGTGCCGGCGACCTGGTGTTCATGGGCACCCCGTCCGGTGTGGCCGCACTGAAGCCCGGCGACCGCTTCAGTGCCCGCCTGGAAAACGTGGCCGAGCGCCACGGTGTGATCGCCGGCTGACATCACCTGCGCTACCCTGCGCGCTGTCCACTTCCCCCACCGGAGAAAAACAACAATGGGAATGCTCACCGAGTTCAAGGAATTCGCGATGCGCGGCAACGTCATCGACCTCGCCGTCGGCGTGGTGATCGGCGCGGCCTTCGGCAAGATCGTGACGGCGCTGGTCGAGAAGATCATCATGCCGCCGCTGGGCATGCTGATCGGCAAGGTGGATTTCTCGCAGCTGGCGTGGACGCTGTCGCCGGCCCGCATCGGGCCGGATGGCAAGGAGATTCCGGCGGTGGTGATCGGCTACGGCGACTTCATCAATACGCTGATCCAGTTCGTGATCGTGGCCTTCGCCATCTTCCTGGTGATCAAGGTGATCAACCGCCTGTCGCGCAAGAAGGAAGCCGCTCCCGCTGCGCCGGCCGAGGAAGTGGTGCTGCTGCGCGAGATCCGCGACAGCCTGAAGAAATAAGGTATCGGGCGCCTACCGGCGCCCCTCCCACCTGTAGAGCCGAGCCCACGCTCGGCTGATCTGCAAAAGGCAGCCGAGCATTGGCTCGGCTCTACAGAAGCAGGCGAAAGCCCCGCCCCGGCGGGGCTTTCGCTTTGCTGCATCTGGCGGAAAACAGCATCCGCGCCAGCCATGACCTCCCGCCCATGCACCGGGCTGAACGACTGTTAAGCTCCAAGGCTTGGTCCCTTTCCGGAGCTGTCCATGCGTCGCCGCGTCCTTGCCATCGCATCCTCCCTCGCCCTGCTGGCCGCCCCGGCCTTCGCGGCGCCGCACACCACCACCCTGGCCCCGGCGTCGCTGGCCACCGCCGCACAGCTGCGCGACCAGGCGCTGGCCGATGACACCGGCTGGAAGGTGGTCGAATCGCTCACCACCGAAATCGGCCCGCGCATTGCCGGCAGCGAGGCTGACGCCCGTGCCGTGGCCTGGGCCGAGGCCAAGTTCAAGGCACTCGGTTTCGACAAAGTCTGGAAGGAGCCGGTGACCTTCCCGAAGTGGGAACGCCGCAGTGAGCACGCCGCAGTGACCGGCAAAAACCCGCAGCCGCTGCAGATCACCGCACTGGGCGGCAGCCCGGGCGGCACGGTGGAAGCGGAAGTGGTGCGCTTCGCCGACCTGGCCGCACTGCAGGCCGCACCGGCCGGTTCGCTGAAGGGCAAGATTGCCTTCGTCGATTACCAGATGCTGCCGTTCCGCGATGGCCGCGACTATGGCCGTGGCGGCGCGATCCGCAGCAAGGGCCCGTCCGAAGCGATCCGCAAGGGCGCAGTCGGTTTCCTGATGCGCTCGGCCGGTACCGACTCGCACCGCGTGCCGCACACCGGCATCACCCGTTTCGATGACGGCCTGACGCCGGTGCCGTCGGCGGCGCTGTCGGTGCCCGATGCCGACCAGCTGGCGCGCCTGCTGGCCCGTGGCAGCACTACGGTGAAGGTCGCGCTGGACTGCGGCTGGGATGGCACCGCCACCTCGTACAACGTGATTGGCGAGATCACCGGCCGCAGCCTGCCAAAGGAAGTGGTGGTGATTGGTGGTCACCTGGATTCATGGGACCTGGGCACCGGCGCGGTGGATGACGGCGCGGGCGTGGGCATCACCATGGCCGCGGGCCACCTGATCGGCCTGCTCAAGCAGGCACCGAAGCGCACCATCCGCGTGATCGCCTTCGCCAACGAAGAACAGGGCCTGTACGGCGGCAAGGCCTACGCCGAAGCGCACGCCAAGGACGTGGCCCTGCACCAGCTGGCTGCCGAGAGCGATTTCGGTGCTGGTCGCATCTACGCCTTCAACACCGGTTCGCCGAACCCGGAAGGCTCGCGCGAAGCGACGAAGCAGATTGCCGAAGTGATGAAGCCGCTGGGCATCGAGTACCAGGCCGACAAGGGTGGCCCGGGACCGGACGTCGGCCCGCTGGCCGCCAAGGGCGGTGCGTGGGCGTGGCTGGCGCAGGATGGATCGGACTACTTCCACCTGCACCACACCGCCGACGACACGCTGGACAAGATCGACCCGAAGGCGCTGGCGCAGAACGTGGCCGCCTATGCGGTATTCGCGTATCTGGCCGCGGAAGCCGATGGTAGTTTCGGCAGCGAAGCCAAGGCGACCACGCCGCCGAACGAGTGATGCGGTAGCGCCGGGCCATGCCCGGCGAGCGCAGTGGCGGGAGTGGTGCGAACCAAGGTTCGCACCCACCAAGGTAGATTTCGCACCCACCGGGCGCCACTCAGCTGCGGCGGTTTGCCCACTGTGCCAGCAAAACCGCCGTGGCCGAGGCCACGTTGAGGCTTTCCACCGCACCACTGCCGGGAATCGAGACCTGCAGATCGCACTGGCTCGCCAGGCCACGGTCCATGCCTTCGCCTTCAGCGCCCATCACGTACACAAGCCGTTCCGGCAGGGACGCACGGAACACGTCGTCGCCACCATCAACGAGGGTCGCGGCCAGCCCGAAGCCGGCCGCACGCAGCTGTGCCATCGCCTCTGCGGTCTCCGGCAGCTGCACCAGCGGCACCGCCTCGGCACCGCCCTCGGCCACGCGTGCGGCGGCACCGGACAGCGCCAGCGTGCTGCCGGCCGGCAGCAGCAGCGCCTTGACCCCGAAGTGTGCGGCCGAGCGCAGGATCGCGCCGAAGTTGTGCGGGTTGCCGACACCATCAAGCCACAACGCCAGCGCCGGACCTTCGCCCAGATCCGCCAGCCACTGCGCCAGCGGCACGACCGGCGCGCGCAGCACGTCGGCCACCAGGCCTTCGTGGTGCGTGGTAGCGGCCAGCTTGTTGAGATCGCCCTCTTCCACCACGCGATAGCCCACGCGGTTGGCCACGCACCACTTCAGCACCGGCTGCATGCGCGGAATCAGCGCGTCCACCAGGTACAGCTTGCGCAGCGCCTGCGGGCGCTTGGCGAACAGGGCCTGCACGGCGTTCCAGCCATACAGGCGCAGTTCGTCGTTGCCGCGCCCCGGCGGTGGCGGGGTGCCGCCCTCACGCGGTGGCAGCGGGGTGGCCCGCGGCGGTCGCGACGACGGGCGGCGGGCGTTCTTCCAGGGATCATTCACTACGGGACAACTCCAGCTTGCGTTGACGCCAGAAATCGGCGTTCTTGATGCCCAGGGCATCGGGGTCGAAGATCGGATCGAGGCCGAGCTTCTTCTGTCGTTCGTAATCACGCAGGGCCAGCATGGCCGGCTTCTGGATGATGAGGATGGCAATGATGTTCAGCCAGGCCATCAGGCCCACGCCGATGTCACCCAGCGCCCAGGCCAGGGTGGCGTTATGGAACGCGCCGAACACCACCATGCCGATGATGCCCAGGCGCAGCAGCAGCACGGTCAGCGGGCGCTTCTTGTTGTGGTTCACATAGCTGAGGTTGGTCTCGGCCATGTAGTAGTACGCCATGATGGTGGTGAAGGCGAAGAAGAAGATGGCGATGGACACGAACGCCGAGCCCCAGCCCGGCAGCACGGCTTCAACGCCGGCCTGCGCGTAGCCTGCGCCTTCCGGGATGCCGGCCAGGCCCTGGAAGATCGGCGCGGCGCCGGGCACCGGCGAGTACACATTGTAGGTGCCGCTGGCCAGGATCAGGAACGCGGTGGCGGTGCACACCATCATGGTGTCGAAGTAGATGGCGAAGGCCTGCACGTAGCCCTGCTTGGCCGGGTGCGAGACTTCCGAGGCGGCTGCAGCATGCGGGCCCGAGCCCTGGCCGGCTTCGTTGGCGTAGATGCCGCGCTTGATGCCCCACTCCACTGCCAGGCCCATCATCGCGCCGAACGCGGCGTGGGTGCCGAAGGCGCTCTTGAAGATGATGCCGAACATTTCCGGCACGCGGTCGTAGTTGATGATCATGATGACGATGGCCATCAGGATGAAGCCGGCGGCCATGAACGGCACCACCACTTCGGCGAAGTTGGCGATGCGCTTGACGCCACCGAAGATCACCACGCCCAGCAGCAGCGCGACCACGATGCCGATGCCCAGCTTCAGCGCCTGCACCGACTCCATGCCGAAAGCCTGGCCATCGAGCGGACCGCACAGCGCGGTGCCACGGCAGGCGTTGATGATGCTGTCGGCGATGGCATTGGCCTGCACGCCCGGCATCAGGAAGCCGGCAGCGATGATCGTGGCGATGGCGAAGGCCAGCGCGTACCACTTCAGGCCCATGGCCTTTTCGATGTAATACGCCGGGCCACCGCGGTAGCGGCCTTCGGCGTCCTTGGTCTTGTAGATCTGCGCCAGGGTGCATTCCACATACGACGTGGACGCGCCGAGGAAGCCCATCACCCACATCCAGAAGATGGCACCGGGGCCGCCGAAGGCGATGGCGGTGGCCACGCCGGCGATGTTGCCGATGCCCATGCGGCCGGCCATCGACATGGCCAGGGCCTGGAACGAGGACACGCCGGCGTCGGATTTCTCACCCTTGACGGTGAGGCGGCACATCTCGACGAAACCACGGATCTGCATGAAGCGCGTGCGCAGGCTGAAGAACAGGCCGGCGGCCAGGCACATGAAGATCAGTGCCTTGCTCCAGATGATGCTGTTGATGAAATGTACGGTAGCTTCCACGCGCGCTCTCTCCAGTCGGCGGGTTGTAAGGACGTCCCGTCGGCTGGAGGGGACCGGTCGATTCTCCCTGATCGAAGGCCGCTGCGGTAGCGCTGTCTTGTAGAGCCGAGCCCATGCTCGGCTTGGGCCCCCGAGGGCAGCCGAGCATGGGCTCGGCTCTACAGTGGCCAGCCCGCGCGCTCAGGGCAGCTGCGTGCGTATCCGGGCGAAGCGGCGCAGGTCGTGCAGCTCACCCCGCTTGTAGATCGCGCAGCGATCCACGCCCTCTTCCTGGAAGCCGTTCTTTTCCAGCACCCGTGCCGAGCCGAGGTTGAAGTCGACCACCCCGGCCTGCAGCCTGAACAGGCGCAGTTCGTCCATCACCCACGGCGCGAACAGGCCGACCACGCGGGTCATCAGGCCCTGGCCCCAGTAGGCCTGGCCCAGCCAGTAGCCAAGTTCAGCCATATGACCGCGCTCGGCCACGCCCTGCTGGGCGCCGACACTGCCGCAGGCCTGGCCGTCGATCTCGATGGCCAGGTTCAGGGTGCCGGGGGCCAGTACGCGGCCGGCGAGGAAGGCCTCGCCATCCTCGCGCGTGTACGGGTACGGGAAGCGATCACGCAGGCCCCGCGACACCTCGGCGTCGTTGGCATGGCGCAGCAGCGATTCCAGATCATCCGCGCGCCAGGGGCGCAGCTGGAAGCCATCGCCCCGCAGCAACGTGGTCGGATCAGGCATGGCCACCCACCGAGGGCGATTCCGCTTCCTGCTTCTCCAGCTCGCGTTTCACCGCTTCCGGCGAACGGGTGTACGGGGCCAGCCGCGCGTAGAACGCCGGCACCACGAACAGCGACAGGAAGGTCGAAAGGGTCACGCCGAAGATGATCACGATGCCGATCGTGCCACGGCTGGCCGAACCGGGGCCACCGGCCACCACCAGCGGGATCGCGCCGACCACGGTGGCGATCGAGGTCATCAGGATCGGGCGCAGGCGCACCATCGCCGATTCGATGATCGCCTCGCGCACGGTTCTTCCGTCGTCGCGCAGCTGGTTGGCGAATTCGACGATGAGGATGCCGTTCTTCGCGGCCAGGCCGACCAGCATGACGATGCCGATCTGGCTGAACAGGTTCACCGTGCCGCCACTCACCCACAGGCCGACCAGCGCACCGAGCACACCCAGCGGCACGGTCAGCATGATGGTGAGCGGGTGGATGAAGCTTTCGAACTGCGCGGCCAGCACCAGGTAGACCACCAGCAGGGCCATCGCGAAGGTCAGCAGCACTGCGCCACCGGCACTCTGGTACTCGCGCGATTCCCCCTTCCAGTTCACCTGCGCATACTGCGGCAGCTCTTCACGCGTGACCTGCTGCGCCCAGGCGATGGCCTCACCCAGCGGATACCCCGGCGCCAGGCCAGCGTTGATGGTGATCGAGCGCAGGCGGTTGAAGCGGTTCAAGGTGCCGGCCTCGGCCACTTCGCTCAGCGTGACCAGGTTGGACAGCGGCACCAGTTCGCCGGAAGTAGCGCGCACGCGGATCGCAGCCAGGTCGGCCGGGCTGGCGCGGCCGTCGCGACCGGCCTGCACGAGCACGTCGTACTCCTCGCCGTTGTCGACGAAGGTGGTGACGCGGCGCGAACCCATCATGGTTTCCAGCGCCGATCCGATCGCGGTGACCGGCACGCCGAGGTCGGCCGCACGCTGGCGGTCGATGTTGACCCGCATCTGCGGCCGCGTTTCCTTGTAGTCCGAGTCCGGGCCGACCAGGCCCGGATTGTCGGCCATGCGCAGCAGGATGCGGTCGCGCCACTGCGCGATCTCGGCGTACTCCGGCCCGCCCAGCACGATCTGGAACGGCTGCCCGCCGCTGCGCACCAGGCCACCACCGACCTGGGTACGCACGCGCACGCCGCGGATGGTGTCCAGTTCCTTCTGCAGCTCATTGGCCACATCCGGCGTGCCCTCGCTACGCTGGCGCCACGGCTGCAGGAAGATGCTGACGCGGCCGGTGTGCATTTCCTCGCTGGCGCCCCAGCCGCCCGGCACGCGCGGGTTGGCACGCACGATGGGTTTGTCCGGGCCGACATGCGGTGCCAGCATCGCTTCCACCTGCTGCACCTGCTGCACGGTGTAGTCGTAGCCGGCGCCCTCCGGGCCGTCGATCATGATCTGGAACGAACCGCGGTCTTCGGCTGGCGCCAGCTCCGACGGCAGCAGCTTGAGCAGACCCCAGCTGGCAGCCAGTGCGGCCACCATCACCAGCAGGTAGATCCAGGTGCGGTCGACATGGTGGTCGAGCACGCGGCCATAGCCCGAGGCCAGGCGCTCCAGATTGCGGTTGATGAAGCCATGCAGGCCACGTGGTGCCTGCCCGGTGTGCGGCTTGAGCAGCTTGGAGGCCATCATCGGCGTCAGCGTCAGCGCTACGAATGCGGACAGCGCCACCGCTGCCGCCAGCGCCACCGCCAGTTCGCGGAACAATCGTCCGGTATTGCCTTCCAGGAAACCGACCGGCAGGAACACCGCCACCAGCACGGCGGTGGTGGCGATCACCGCGAAGGCAACCTGCGTGGTACCGCGTTTGGAGGCCACCAGTGGGGGCTCGCCCAGGTCGATGCGGCGCTGCACGTTTTCCACCACCACGATCGCATCGTCCACCACCAGGCCGATGCACAGCACCAGTGCCAACAGGGTCAGCAGGTTGATCGAGAAGTCGAATGCATAGAGTGCGATGAACGCGGCCACCAGGCAGACCGGCACGGTCACCGCCGGAATCAGTGCGGCACGGAAGCTGCCGAGGAACAGCCAGATCACCGCCAGCACCAGGATCATCGCCTCCACCAGCGTGGCGTAGACGCGGTCCACGGCGGCTTCGATGAAGGTGGTGTTGTCGAACGCAACAAAGATCTGCGTGCCCTTGGGCAGCGACAGCGCCACCCGCTCGGCTTCAGCGCGCGCGGTGCGCGCCACGTCCAGCGAGTTGGCGGTGGAGGTCTTGACGATACCCAGGCCGATGCCCGGCTCGCCGTTACTGCGGTAGTAGGCGCGGCGCTCGGCCGAGGCCAGTTCGATCTTCGCCACGTCGCCCATGCGCACCACGTAGCCATCGCGGCCCTTGCCCAGCGGGATGGTCGCGAAGTCTTCCGGCTTGATGTAGTTGCGCTCCACGCGCAGGGTGAAATCGCGGTCGGTCGACTCGATGCGGCCGGCCGGCAGTTCCACGTTCTCGTTGCGCAGTGCGGTTTCCACATCGCCGGTGGTCAGCCCGCGCGCGGCCAGCTGGTCACGGTCCAGCCAGATGCGCATCGCGTAGCGCTGGCGGCCACCGATGCGGACCTGGGCCACGCCATCGAGGCTGGAGAAGCGGTCGACCACGTAGCGGTCGGCGTAGTCGCTCAGTTCCAGCGTGTCCATGGTCGAGGAGACCATGTTGAACCAGATGATCGGGTCGGCATCGCTTTCGACCTTGGCGATTTCCGGCGGCCGCGCTTCTTCCGGCATGCGGTCGGCGACACGGCTGACCGCATCGCGCACGTCATTGGCCGCCGCTTCGATATCGCGGTTGGAAGTGAACTCGATGCTGACCTGCGAGCGGCCGTTGGTGCTGCGCGCATTGATCGTATCGATGCCTTCGATGCCAGCCAGTGCATCTTCCAGAACCTGGGTGATGCGGCTTTCGATGACCGCCGCCGAGGCGCCGGTGTAGTCCACCGACACCGACACGATCGGCGGATCGATGGCGGGCAGTTCGCGCAGGGTCAGGCGGGTGAAGGACATCACGCCCAGCACCAGCAACAGCAGGCTCATCACCACGGCGAACACCGGCCGCTGGATGGAGATGTCGGACAGCTTCATCCGCCGTGGCCCTCGGCCGCGACCGGTGCAGCGGCGTCAGCGGGCTTTGCACCACTGGCCGGTGCCGCGTCCTTGGCCGCGACCTTCAAGCCCGGGCGCAGCTTGCCCGTACCGTCCACCACGATGCGCTGGCCTGCTTCCAGGCCCTGCTTGATCTCGACCACGCCGGCACGGCGTGCGCCGGTGATCACGTCCACGCGCTCGACGCTGTCGTCGGCGGTGATGCGGTACACGAAGGTATCGCGACCGACCTGCACCACGGCGATTTCCGGAATCACCAGCGCCGGGCGCTCGGGGTGGAACAGGCGCACGTCCAGCAGCATGCCCGGGCGCAGGGCATGGTCACCGTTGGCGAAGTCGGCACGTACGGTCACCGCACGGGTGGCCGGATCGATGCGTGCGTCGATGGTGCTGACCACGCCCTCGAAAGTACGGCCCGGCCACGCCACGCTGGTGGCACTGACCTTGTCACCGACGCCCAGCGCGGCCAGCTCCACTTCCGGCACCTGGAAATCGATGTGCATGTGCTCGATGTCATCGAGCGTGGCGATCACCGTGGTCGGCGTCAGCAGCGTGCCCGGGCTGACCTGGCGGATGCCGAGCACACCGGCGAACGGCGCACGCACGCGACGGTCACCGATGTCCGACTGCATCTGCGCCACACGCGCCTCGGCGGCATCACGGATCGACTTCTGCGTATCCAGCGTGGCGCTGGACACCAGCCGCTGCGCGGCCAGCTCGCGCTGGCGCTTGTACAGCTGGTCGGCCTCATGGAAGGTGGCCTGCGCCTGCACCAGCGCGGCCTCCTGGGCCTGCCCGCGCAGGGTTACGATCGGCGCACCGGCCGCAACATGCTGGCCGCTTTCGAAGTGCACCTTCTCGACGATCTCGCTGACCTTGGCGGTGACGCTGATGGATTCGCGCGCCTTGGCCGTACCCAGTGCCTGCAGCGTGTCGTTCCACTGCGTGGACTGCACGACCTGCGCGGTGACCGGCACCGCTTCTCCCTGCCGACGGGCGGCGGCCTCCTGTTTGCCCGCGCACCCGGCCAGCACGGCCAGGCAGAGGCCAAGGGCCAGGGTCGAAGCGATGCGAGCCAACATGAACGGTCCTGAGTGATCCACGGCCGCCGAGTGTAGGCAAGCGCCCACAGAAGCGATATGTGCCAAGCGTTTACCGGCGTGGAACCGGCGTCGCGATAGCGCCGTGAACCCGTTCCGGGCAAGGCTGGCAGCAGCGGTGTCGGCATGTGTCGAGGTGTATCCAGCCGTGCACCGCAGGCGTTGCCATCGTAGAGTCGAAGCTGCCCGGCAGAGGGCGTCGGGCGGGGACGGATCCTGGCGGGGATCCGGCCCCGGTTTTTTTCACCCGGCGGATCAGTACCGGTAGTTCACCTTCATCCACAGGCTGCGGCCCGGCTCGTTGATGCGTACCGGATCGGCCGGGAAACCGAAGTCGGCGCTGCCGGCCAGATTCAGGTGTTCGCTGTAGGCGCGGTCGAACAGGTTGTCGACGCCCGCACTGAGCTGCAGCTGCGAACTGAAGCGGTAGGCTGCGTTGAGCCCGAAGGTGGCGAAGCCGGCACTCGGCCCCAGGTCCTGCGCGACCACATTGCCCTGGCCATCGGCGACGCGATGCTGGTGGGTCACCGCGCGCAGCAGCGCACCGGCACTCCAGCGCTCGCCTTCCCAGTTCGCGCTCAGGCGTGCTTCCAGCGGTGGCATCTGCGGCAACGGACGCTGCTGGTCGCGGTTCTCGCCCCAGGCATAGGCCAGCGTGCCACCCAGCTTCCACTGCTCGGCCAGGCTCACTTCCAGCCCGGCTTCGGCACCGGCGATGCGCGCATCGACGTTGCGGGCCTGGCTCATGCCCATCATGCCGCTGCCGTGGTAGGTGAACAGGATGTAGTCCTGGATCTGCCCTGCGTACGCCGAAACCCACGCCTGCACACGCGGCCCCTTGTACTGCAGGCCGACGTCGAGCTGGGTGGTGCGCTCGGGCTGCACGCCGGTGAACGCGTTCACTGCACCGGCCGGGCCGTGGTTGGGCGAGAACAGCTCCCAGTAGTCGGGCATGCGCTCACTGTGACCGAGGCCGGCGTACCAGGTCAGGCCATCGGCCAGGTCCTGCTCGTAACGCAGGAAACCGCTGCCGAGCCATTCCTTGCGCGTCTGCCCTGCGCTGGGATTGGGCCGGTTGCCCATCATGCCGCGGATCAATTGCCGCTCATCGCGGGCGCTGGCACGGTCGATGCGCAGGCCACTGATCCAGCGCTGGTCGGTGCCGGCGCCCAGGGTCAACTCGGTGAACACGCCGTAGCGGCGGAAGTTGGCATCGGTCTCCCAGGCGGCCTGGCGGTAGGTGTCGCGGCCCATGCCCATGCGGCCACGATGGCGGCTGTCTTCGCCATCCACACCGGCCACCAGCTGCACGTCCTGCCAGCGCCACTCGGAACTAACCCGGCCGCCCTGGGTACGGCGGTCCACGTTCGAGGCCATCGGCATCGGCATCATGCTGTGCGGGTTCGGCGTGCGCAGCGTGTAGTTGTCCATCACATGGTCGGCTTCGTTGTAGTACACGTTGGCCTGCAGCGTATCCCACGCACCGGGCAGGTTGCGCTTCTCGAAGCGCGCGGCATAGCTGGTGCGTTCGAACGCAGCACCGTCCATGCCGCGCCCGGCGTAGCGCGCAATGGCATCGCCGGCACCGGCGGAGATTTCCAGCAGCGTGTCGGCATCCGGCGTCCAGCCGATGGCCACGTCACCGTTCCACTTGCGCCACTTCGACGGCACCACATCACCGTGGCCGTCCTTGTAGTCATCGGCCTCGGAACGGTTGCCGCTGGCGCGCACGTAGCCGGTCGGATTGCCCAGGGTCAGGTCCAGCACCTGGTCATTGCGGTTGCGCGAACCAACCAGCGCACTGGCATCGGCACGCAGCCCCGGTTCGTCGAAGCGCGGCGTATCGCGCTCGAAACGCACGGTGCCAGCCGACGCACCTGCGCCCCAGCGCACGCTCTGCGGCCCCTTGATGATGGTCAGCCGGTCGAAGCTCTCCGGCGCGATGTAGGACAGCGGATTGTCCATGCGCGACGGGCAGGCACCGATCAGGTTGCCATCGTTGCTGAGGATGTTCAGCCGCGAACCGAACATGCCGCGCAGCACCGGGTCGCCGTTGGTGCCGCCATTGCGGATGGCGGAGAAGCCGGGGACGGTCTTCAGGTAATCGGCACCGTCGCTGGCCGGCACAGGCTGCCGCGGCAGGCGCGGATCGGTCACCCAGTGCAGCGGCGAGGACGGTGCGGCGGCGGTGACCACCATCGTGTCGAGGGTGCGCGCCTGCTCGGCAGGCGCAGCATGGGCCAGTGACGCGGCCACGGCCAGGCCAAGGGCAACCGGCAGGCGCGCGCAGGCGCCCGCAGGGCGGGAAGTCATTTTCATCGGAACAGCTCCAAAGTACGCACGCGCGCACGGCGCCCGGTCAGGCGTCGTGCGGCAGATTCGACAGGGACATCAGCGGACGATGGAGACGCGCGGTGGCCCACGTGCGGCGTGCGCCGGCCAACGCAGTGCCGGCAGCACCTGTTGCGACCACGGGAACACCAGGCGCGGCCGCCACAGCAGCGGCAACAGCAGCACCAGCACTGCCAGCCACGGCAGCAGGCGCATGGCCAGCACGCAGTATTCGCAGGCTTCGCCGTGCATGGCGTGGGGGTCGGCGGGGCGGTTGGGCGCTGCCGGCGCAGCACCGTGCCGATCGTGCCCGGCCATGGTCATGCCGTGCATGTCATGGCCCATGGCGGCGTGGTCCATGCCTGCCATCGCGGCGTACTCCATCGGCGGCGCCTGCAGCGCGCGGCTGACCAGTGGCGCAAGCACCATCAGCAGCGTCGCCAGGACGGCGAGCTGGAGCAGAAGGCGCTGCGGGCGGGACAGGCGGGTCACCCCGCTAGTGTAGAGCCGGGTCCAGGGTTGCCCGTGCGACGAACCGTCGCAGGAGGGGTTTATCGGCAGGGCTGCGCCCTGCACCCGCCGAATCAACGTCAACGTCAACGTCAAAAGCGGGCAATCCGTGGGATGGCGGGGCGGGTCCGGTTGCGGGAGACGCCGTAAACCCATCCATGGGGGCTTGGCCGCGGCATCCATGCCGCG
>NZ_JBQEMR010000018.1:0-61830 GCF_052045015.1 Stenotrophomonas sp. 22692 | reverse complement strand
TGCAAGTACGTCCATGTAAGCTCGGTCGCCGCATCCATGCGGCTCACGCCCCTGCAGCCGGACCCACACCGCCCCACCCAACTCACAGGAAACCAGAGCCGCTTTGGCATTTGACGTAGCCCTGGCTTGACGCAGGTGCAGGGCTGCAAGCCCTGCCGACCCCCCACTACGGTAGGGTGGACCGATGCCGCGCTGCAGCTTGGCGCCGCCGCAGATTTGATTACACTTGAAACTTGTTTGCCCACGACTCCGGACACCCACCCATGAAGCTTGGTTCTTTGAAGGAAGGCGGCCGCGACGGCACCCTGATCGTCGTCTCGCGCGACCTGCGCCACGGCGTGCGCGCCACCGGCATTGCCGCCACCCTGCAGCAGGCCCTGGAAGACTGGAGCCACATCGCGCCGCGCCTGAACGCCCTGTATGAATCGCTCAACGCCGGCGACGCCGATGGCGTGTTCGACCTTGACCCGCAGGCACTGGCCGCGCCGATGCCGCGCGCCTATGAGTTCGTCGATGGCAGCGCGTACCTGCCGCACGTCGAACGCGTGCGCCGTGCCCGTGGCGCCGAGGTGCCGGAGAGCTTCTACACCGATCCGCTGATGTACCAGGCCACCAGTGCCGGCTTCCACGGCCCGCGCGATGCGGTCAAGGTGGTCAGCGAGGACTACGGCATCGACCTGGAAGCGGAGATCGTGGTGATCACCGACGACGTGCCGATGGCCGCCACCCCGGAGCAGGCGGCGGGCCATATCCAGCTGGTCGGCCTGGTCAACGATGTCTCGCTGCGCAACCTGATCCCGGGCGAGCTGGCCAAAGGCTTCGGCTTCCTGCAGTCCAAGCCGCGTTCGGCGCTGTCGCCGGTGTTCGTCACCCCGGATGAGCTGGGTGCGGCCTGGCAGGACAGCAAGGTGCACCTGCCGCTGCTGACCCACATCAACGGTAAGTGGTTCGGTGCGCCGGAAGCGGGCGTGGACATGCAGTTCAACTTCGCCGAGCTGGTCGCGCATGCGGCCAAGACCCGTCCGCTGGGCGCCGGCACCATCGTCGGCTCGGGCACCATCGCCAACGAAGACACCAGCAAGGGTGCATCGTGCTTCGCCGAGCAGCGCGTGGTGGAAACTCTGCGCGACGGCAAGCCGAGCACACCGTTCATGTCCTTCGGCGACGTGGTCCGCATCGAGATGCTTGATGCCGCGGGCAACAGCATCTTCGGCGCGATCGAGCAGCGCATCGAACAGGCGGCCAAGCCCTGAGCATGGAGGCGGCGATGGAGATCCTGGTTGACGACGGCCCGGTCGACGACGGCATCGTGCTGTACACCTACTGGCGATCCAGCGCCGCCTACCGCGTGCGCATCGGCCTGGAGCTGAAGGGCCTGGCCTGGGAGGCCCGGCCGGTGCACCTGGTCCGCGAGGGCGGCGAACAACACCTCGACGCCTATCGCACGCTCAATCCACAGCAGCTGGTGCCGACGCTGCTGCATGACGGTCAAGTGCTGACCCAGTCACTGGCGATCGTGGAATACCTGGATGAGCGCTTCCCGCAGGTACCGCTGCTGCCGGCCGACGCCGCCGGCCGCGCGCGGGTGCGGGCGCTGGCCCAGCTGGTGGCCTGCGATATCCATCCGATCAACAACCTGCGGGTGATGCAGTACCTGGAGCGCGACCTGCAGCTGCCGGCCGACGCCCGCGCGCAGTGGACCCTGCACTGGATGGCCGAAGGCTTCCAGGCCATGGAAACGCTGCTGGCCAACAGCGGTGACACAGGCACGTTCTGCCACGGCGATCGTCCGGGCCTGGCCGACCTCTGCCTGCTGCCGCAGCTCTACAACGCACACCGCTTCGGCCTGGACCTGACGCCGTACCCGACCCTGCGCCGCATCGAAGCGGCCTGCCAGGCGCTGGACGCCTTCGACCGCGCCCGCCCGGAAAACCAGCCCGACGCCGCCTGAACCCAAAAAAGGGGACGGAGGGGATTACGTCGTAAATGCATATACGGCTTAATCCCCTCCGTCCCCTTCTTGCAGCAGTTGCGCGAGATCATCGCGGAACAGCGCATAGGCCTGTTCGCGGCGGGCGCCATCGCCCTGCCGCAGCACCCACGCTGGATGCACGGTGGCGTAGCCGCGGGTGCCGTCCTCCAGCGTGTGCCAGCGTCCACGGTCGCGTGACAGATTGACATCACGGCCAAATACCGAGGCTGCCGCGGTTGCGCCGAGGCAGACGATGACCTGCGGCCGCACCCGCGCGATCTCGCCCATCAGCCATGGCCGGCAGGCCTGGATGTGGCGGCTTTCCGGACGCTTGTGCAGCCGGATCTTGCCGCGGCGCTCATGGTGGAAGTGCTTCACCGCATTGGTCAGGTACAGCGTGGCGCGATCGATTCCCAGCTCGGCCAGGGCACGATCCAGCAGCTGGCCGGCCGGGCCGGCGAATGGCTGGCCGCGCAGATCCTCGACGTCGCCCGGCTGCTCGCCGACCACCATGATCGGGGCATCGGCCGGGCCTTCACCGAACACCCCCTGCGTGGCCGCTTCCCACAGCGGGCACTGGCGGCAGGCCAGCGCCTGTTGGCGCAGTGTCTGCAATCCCTTGGCGTCGGCGGCGGGCATTGGCGCCAGCGCCCGCGCAGGTATCTTCCGTTGCGGTGCCTGCGCGGGCCGGTCATGCATTTCCTGCACGCGATCGCCCGCATCGCGCACCAGGCGCGGCAGCAGCTGCGCCTCGGGCAGGTGGCGCCAGTACTTGGCCGGCATCTCCTGCATCATCATCCGGGTATTGAGCCGCGCCGGATTGAAGATGCTGGCGTAATAGGTCTGCCACAGCGCCTCCCGTGCATCCTCTGCCGGGGCGTCCTCGCGCCGTGCGCCGGGGCCGAAGGCCAGCGCTTGTCCATCCCATGCCACGCTGCGTGACGGCGTCAGGATGGCCCAGTGCATGCCGGTGAAGCGGCGCGCGAAAAACGGCGCCACCCGATCGACGATGTGGTGCTGTGGCTCGAACCACGCGATGAACGCCTCGGGCTGGCCGGGCACCTCGCGGAAGCGCACGAACGCCTTCATCTTGTGGGTATCGCGGCGAACGGCCTGGGCGAGCACGGTTGCGCGCAGCACGTCGGCATCGGCGGGATTCGACAGCACCGAGCGCTCGCCATGGGTGATGCGCCACAGCAGCCGGTACAACAGGGCCATGCGCTGCATATCGCGGTGGCACAGGCAGGTGGCCGCCAGTTCAAGGAAGTCGCGCGGTACGTTCGGCACGCCGGCATCGGCCAGCACGGGCGCGGAGCTGACCGCCGGCGCATCCAGCAGTGATGCGTCGCTGCCCTCCAGCCAGTCGAGCTGGTCCGGTGCGATGCCGCGCAACAGGGCTTCGCGGGCACCGTTGCGCCAGGCCTCCAGCGACCACGGCGGGTCCACCCGCAGCGACCAGCGCTGTGCGTCAGGCTGACGGTGGGGCATCGAACAGCGATCCCTGACGGGGCGGTGGGGCCAATTGGGCGCGCAGCGCCGCCGGATCGTCCAGCGCCCTGCGCGGGTGGTGGTCGGCCAGCAGCACGAATGGCAGCAGTTTGCTCATCGGCGCCTTCAGGCGTGCCACATCGGCAACTCGCAGGCGACCGTGGCGGCGCGCCATCAGCACCCGCTTCACATTGCGCACGCCCAGCCCGGGTACGCGCAGCAGCATTTCCTTCGGCGCGCGGTTGAGATCCACGGGGAAGCGTTCTGGGTGGCGGATCGCCCAGGCCATCTTCGGGTCGATGTCCAGATCGAGCATGCCGGCCTGGGTGGTATCGGTGATTTCATCCACGCCATAGCCGTAGAAGCGCAGCAGCCAGTCGGCCTGGTACAGGCGGTGCTCGCGCTGCAGGGGCGGCGGCTGCAGCGGCAGCTGGCGGCTGGCATCCGGAATCGGGCTGAAGGCGGAGTAGTACACCCGGCGCATGCGGTAGTTGCCGTACAGGCTGTCGGCGCTTGCCAGGATCTGCTGGTCGTTGGCGCCGTCCGCGCCGACGATCATCTGCGTGCTCTGCCCGGCCGGTGCGAAGCGGGGAGGGCGCGGACGCGCGCTGCGGGTGGACACCGGCGCGACCACCGCTGGCGCCTTGCGCGCTTCCTTGGCTTCCTCGATGCGCCAGCGCAGCTCGCCCATCGCACCGCGGATCGACTGTACGGTCTTCTCCGGTGCCAGCGCGCTCAGCCCGGCTTCGGTGGGCAGCTCCACGTTGATCGACAGCCGGTCGGCGTAGCGCCCGGCACTGGCCAGCAGTTCCGGCGACGCTTCGGGAATGGTCTTGAGGTGGATGTAACCGGCGTAGCGGTGTTCCTCGCGCAGTTGCCGCGCTACTTCCACCATCTGCTCCATGGTGTAGTCCGCATTGCGGATGATGCCGCTGGAAAGGAACAGGCCCTCGATGTAGTTGCGCTTGTAGAAGTCCAGCGTCAGCGCGACCACCTCGTCCACGCTGAAGCGCGCGCGGGGCACATTGCTGGACACGCGATTCACGCAGTACGCGCAGTCGTAGACGCAGAAGTTGGTCAGCAGGATCTTCAGCAACGAAACGCAACGGCCATCCGGCGTATAGCTGTGGCAGATGCCCATGCCTTCGGTGCTGCCGATGCCGCCGCTGGCGCGTGAGTCGCGCTTGCCCGAGCCGCTGGAGGCGCAGGAGGCATCGTATTTGGCGGCGTCAGCCAGGATGGCAAGCTTGCGGATGGTTTCCATTGCGGAAACCTACGGATCGGCGGTCTCATTGGATGAGACCGCCCCTGAACCCTTCAGAAAAAGGGGACGGAGGGGATTAAGTCGTTTGTGCCATAAACGACTTAATCCCCTCCGTCCCCTTTTCCAGGTCAGAACCCGTGGGTGATGCTCGGCGCGCCCGCCGAGAAATCGGCGTACGGGTCGTGCTCGCCACTGCTGCCTTCGGACAGGCGGAACTTCAGGGCCAGGCCATCGCGCGAGTCGGCCGCGCGCAGTGCTTCCTCCTGCTCGATGATGCCGGCCTTGGCCAGCCGGAACAGGCACTGGTCGAAGCTCTCCATGCCTTCTTCCAGCGAGCCTTCCATTGCTGCCTTGATCTCGTGCACCTGGCCACGACGCAGCAGGTCGCGGATCATCGGCGTGTTGATCAGCACTTCGGTGGCCGGCAGGCGACGGCCTTCCTTGTTCTTCACCAGGCGCTGGCTGATCACCGCACGCAGGTTCAGCGCCAGGTTCATCAGCACGTTCTTGTGCGCGCTTTCCGGGAAGAAGTTGAGGATGCGCTCAATGGTCTGGTCGGCGTTGTTGGAGTGCAGGGTGGCCAGGCACAGGTGGCCGGTCTCGGCGAAAGCGATGGCGGCCTCCATCGTTTCCGCGTCCAGGATCTCGCCGATCAGGATCACGTCCGGCGCTTCACGCATCGCGTTCTTCAGCGCGTTGTGGAAGGCATGGGTGTCCAGCCCGACCTCGCGCTGGTTGACGATCGACATCTTGTGCTTGTGCAGGTACTCGATCGGGTCCTCGATGGTGAGGATGTGACCGGTGGTGGTGCTGTTGCGGTGGTCGATCATCGACGCCAGCGAGGTGGACTTGCCGGAACCGGTGGACCCCACCACCAGCACCAGCCCGCGCGGGGTCATGATGACGTCCTTCAGCACCTGCGGCAGGTTCAGCTCCTCGATGCTCGGGATGCGGCTGCGGATGGCGCGGATGACCATGCCGACCTCGCCCCGCTGCTTGAACACGTTGACGCGGAAGCGCCCGGCATCGGGCAGGGCGATGGCCATGTTGAGCTCCAGCTCGCGCTCGAACTGCGGCACCTGGCCTTCGTCCATCAGCGAGTAGGCGATCTTCTTTACCATGCCCGGCGGCAGGCCGGTGTTGCCCAGCGGATAAAGCTTCCCCTCGATCTTGATGTAGACCGGTGCTCCGGTGGTCAGGAACATGTCCGAAGCGTTCTTTTCGGTCATCAGCTTCAGGAAGTAGCCGATATCCATTGCGAATTTTCCCCAACGAAACGGCCGACGCCCGTTGCCAGCACGGTGTCGGCTTGACGACAATGGCCGTGAACCGACAACCGGTACGGCCTCCCCAATGAAACGACTTAGCTTCGCACGAATGCGCCATGGCCTGTATGTGATGGCGTTTGCATTCGCACTGTCTGCCCCCGCCTGGGCGCAGGACGGCGCACTGGAACTGGCCCAGGCCCGGCAGGCGGTCGACAAGGCCACCCAGGCCGACGCCGACCAGTACGCCCCGGACCTGATCGGGCTGGCCCGGCAGGGGCTGGAGCAGGCCCAGCGTGCTGCCGGCGACCGCCGCGAGCGCAAGAACGCCCCGGCGATCGCCCTGCGCGCCGCCGCCGATGCCGACCTGGCCCGCGTCCGCAGCGAGGAAGCCACCGTGACTGCCCAGCTGCAGCTGCGCCGCAACGAGGTCAACCAGCTGCAACGCCAGCTGTCGACCGGGGAGGACCGCCGGTGAAGCCGATGACTGCCGCAACCCTGGCCGCGCTGCTGGCGCTGCCGCCCCTGGCCGTGGCCGCCGACAACCCGATGGTGGCGCAGCTGAGCCAGCGCCTGATGGCCATCCAGGCCAATCCCGACACCGCTGAGCTGGGCGCCTTCGAGCGCATGCAGGCCCAGCAGGCCATCGCCACCCTGGACAAGGCCAAGCGCCGCGACCAGGAGCTGGCCACCTACCTGGCTGAGCGCCGGGTGGAGATTGCCGAGACCGCCGTGCGTACCGCACTGGCCGCGCGCGAGGTCGACCGCCTGGAGCGGACCCGCAGCGACCTGCTGATCGAGGCCAGCCGCCGCGACGCCGCCCGCGCCCGCCAGGAAGCCGAGCAGCTGCGCATGCAGGCGCAGATGCAGGCGGAGGAGGCCGAGCGCCTGCGCCAGGCCGCCGAGGCCGAAACCCTGGCCCGCCAGGACGCCGAGAACGCCCTGACCAGCGTGGCCGGCAAGCAGCAGCAGCGCCTCAGCGCTGCCCAGCAGAACGCCGCCAAGCTGGCCCGCGAGGAAGCCGAGCTGGTGTCCGGTCAGAAACTGCCGGCCTCGAAGTTCGATGGTCGCGGCGAAGTCTTCACCTTCCGTGGTGACGCGTTCACCGCCGGCGCCTCCAGCCTGTCCGGCGGGGCCCGCAACCAGGCCAAGGCACTGGCCGAATACCTGAACATCGGCAAGAAGGGCCGCCTGCGCATCGAGGCCTACGACAACGCGAACGGCGTGGGCCAGAAGCGTGCCGAAGCGCTGCGCGATGCCCTGGTCGCGGCCGGTGTCGCCAGCAACCGGATCCAGCTCGCTGGCAAGAAGGCGGCCTCCACCCAGGCGCGTTCGGCCGAGGTCATCATCGCCCCGTAATTGCTTGATATTGTTTGTTTTTCGTTGCGATGAGCATTCAGCCTGAACCCCGCCCCGGCGGGGTTCGGTCTTTTTGCCGCAGGGGTCTTGTTCCCCGCCTTGAGCAGGCGTAGGGTCAATCGTCCGGGACGCAATGCCGCGGACCGGACGATGGGAGGGCCGGGCCGATGCAAACTGGGCGCGAACCGCAGCGAATCGACGTGCGCAGGCCAGTGCCGCAGGTCGTTGCAGGCGTCCAGGTGGCCATCGACCGGCGCTCCTCCATGAACAACGCCCCGTGCCTTGCGGCCGGGGCGTTCGTGTATCTGTCGAAGGAGGTCCATCATGTTTGAAGATCAGCCCCAGAGCGAGATCGACGCCCGTCGCGCGCGTGATCCGGAGTTCAGGGCACTCCATGACCAGCACCGCAAGTTGAACAAGAAGTGCATGGACGCGGAGTTGGGTGTACTCCCGATCGATGATGTCACCCTGGGTCGCATGAAGCGCGAGAAGCTGCTGGCCAAGCAACGACTTCTGCGAATGTACGAAACACCGCTCCCAACGACGTCCCCCACGCTTTGAAGCACCCCGTCACGCCCGGAACGGCGTGACCCGGCCATCGATGGCCCGCCGGGCGCTTCTGCCCCGGCATCGCGGCACCGCCGATGAGGCGGCCGCGCCAAGGCACCACAAGCGGTGGTGCCTTGGCCTGCAGGCACAACTCACCGGTGCGGGCGGTACCGGTCTCCTCGTCGATCCGGGGCCGTCCGCATCTCTTTTTTACGGCGGGCACGCCGCTGCCGCAGCGACCTGACTTTCATCGCCATCCGTCGGATAATCATCGGTCCGGCCCTGCGTGGCGCGAACCGAAAGTCCTCCGAATGCCCATCCATTCTTCCGTCCTCGAACTCATCGGCCAGACCCCGATCGTCAAGGCCCAGCGCCTGGACACCGGCGTCTGCGAGCTCTACCTGAAGCTGGAGAGCGCCAACCCGGGCGGATCGATCAAGGATCGCATCGGCCTGTCGATGATCGAAGCGGCGGAGAAGCGCGGCGACCTGAAGCCCGGCGCGACCCTGGTCGAGGGCACCGCAGGCAACACCGGCCTGGGCCTGGCCCTGGTGGCTCAGCAGAAGGGCTATAAGCTGATCCTGGTCGTTCCCGACAAGATGAGCCGGGAAAAGATCTTCAACCTGAAGGCGATGGGCGCTGAAGTGCGTCTGACCCGCTCGGACGTGGCCAAGGGCCACCCCGAGTACTACCAGGATCTGGCCAAGACCATCGCCGAGCAGACCCCGGGCGCGTACTTCATCAACCAGTTCGGCAACCCGGACAATCCGGCCGCGCATGAATTCGGTACCGGCCCGGAGATCCTGGAGCAGATGGGCGGCGACCTCGATGCCATCGTATTCGGCTGTGGCAGCTCCGGCACCATGACCGGCCTGTCGCGCGCCTTCGCCAAACTGTCGCCGAAGACCGAGCTGGTGCTGGCCGACCCGGTTGGCTCGATCCTGGCCGAGTACATCAACGACGGCAATCTGAACGACAAGTCGGGCAGCTGGCTGGTGGAGGGCATCGGCGAGGACTTCCTGCCGTCGATTTCCGATTTCAGTCGGGTGAAGAAGGCCTATGCCATCACCGATGCGGAGAGCTTCCACACCGCGCGCGAGCTGCTGGGCAAGGAAGGCATCCTGGGCGGCTCGTCCACTGGCACCCTGCTGGCGGCGGCACTGAAGTACTGCAAGGAGCAGACCACGCCGAAGAGGGTGCTGGTACTGGTCTGCGACACCGGCAACAAGTACCTGTCGAAGATGTACAACGACTACTGGATGCTGGACAACGGCTTCCTGCAGCGCCCGCAGCACGGCGACCTGCGCGACCTGATCCTGCGCCCGTACGGCCAGCGCGACACTGTCGTGATCGGACCGAACGACCTGCTGACCACCGCCTACCAGCGCATGAAGCTGTACGACGTCTCGCAGCTGCCGGTGATGGACGGCGACCAGCTGGTCGGCATCGTCGACGAAAGCGACGTGCTGCTGCATGTGTATGGCGATGAGGCACGTTTCCGCGACACCGTCGCCACCGCGATGGTCAGCAAGCTGGACCGGCTGGACGTGAAGTCGCCGATCGAGGCGCTGTTGCCGGTGTTCGACCGCGGCCAGGTGGCGATCGTGATGGACGGCGACACTTTCCTGGGCCTGATCACCCGTATCGACCTGCTGAACTATCTGCGCCGTCGCGTGCAGTAAGCCGCTGATCGCAGACGTTCGCTGCTGAATCCCGGTTTATCCGCGTCAAAGGTCGTTAAGGCCGCGCTGGTAGACTTCCGCACCTTCGATGGCGCCGCGTGTCGGCGCCCCTCAGGAAAGAACATGTCCAACGCTACTTCCCAGGATCGCGCCCTGGCCCTGGCCACGCTGGCCATCCACGGCGGTCAGTCGCCCGATCCCAGCACCGGCGCGGTGATGCCACCGATCTACGCCACCTCGACCTATGCCCAGTCCAGCCCGGGCGAGCACCAGGGCTTCGAGTACTCGCGTACCCACAACCCGACCCGCTTCGCCTATGAGCGGTGCGTGGCGTCGCTGGAAGGCGGTACCCGTGGCTTCGCCTTCGCTTCGGGCATGGCGGCCAGCTCGACCGTGATCGAGCTGCTGGACGCCGGCAGCCACGTGGTGGCGATGGACGACATCTACGGCGGCAGCTTCCGCCTGTTCGAGCGCGTGCGTCGCCGCACCGCCGGGCTGGACTTCAGCTTCGTCGACTTGACCGATCTGGCGGCGTTTGAAGCCTCCATCACGTCGAAGACGAAGATGGTCTGGATCGAGACCCCGACCAACCCGATGCTGAAGATCGTGGACATCGCTGCGGTGGCCGCCATCGCCAAGCGCCACGGCCTGATCGTGGTGGTCGACAACACCTTCGCTTCGCCGATGCTGCAGCGCCCGCTGGAGCTGGGCGCGGACCTGGTGCTGCACTCGGCCACCAAGTACCTCAATGGCCACTCGGACATGGTCGGTGGCATGGTCGTGGTCGGCGACAACGCCGAACTGGCCGAGCAGATGGCCTTCCTGCAGAACTCGGTGGGGGGCGTGCAGGGCCCGTTCGACAGCTTCCTGGCCCTGCGTGGCCTGAAGACCCTGCCGCTGCGCATGAAGGCGCACTGCGCCAACGCGCTGGCCCTGGCCCAGTGGCTGGAAAAGCATCCGGCGGTGGAAAAGGTGATCTACCCGGGCCTGCCGTCGCACCCGCAGCATGAGCTGGCGACCCGCCAGATGGGCGGCTACGGCGGCATCGTCTCGATCGTCCTCAAGGGCGGTTTCGAGGCGGCCAAGCGCTTCTGCGAGAAGACCGAGCTGTTCACCCTGGCCGAGTCGCTGGGTGGCGTGGAAAGCCTGGTCAACCACCCGGCGGTGATGACGCACGCTTCGATTCCCGTGGCACGCCGCGAACAGCTGGGCATCAGTGATGCGCTGGTAAGGCTGAGCGTGGGCGTGGAGGATCTGGGGGATCTGCAGGTGGATCTGGAACGGGCGCTGGGCGGCTGACCGAGGTCGCGGCCCAGCGCTCTATCGACCTGTCCACCAAAAGGGGCAGGCAAGGCATGAACCCAGGAAGTCCAAGCATGTTCAACTCTAATCAAGCGATGAGCATGGCGCCGATCACGGCGCTGCGCTCCATCTTCCACTATCGAACGCTGATCCTGGAGATGGTGAAGCGGGAAGTGATCGGGCGCTATCGTGGATCGGTCATGGGGCTCTTGTGGTCGTTCTTTACCCCTGTGCTCATGCTGGTTGTGTACACCTTTGTCTTCAGCGTTGTGTTTCGTGCGCGTTGGGCTGGGGGGTCTGGCTCCAAAACTGAGTTCGCGGTGGTTCTGTTCGTGGGCATGATGATCTTCGGGCTGTTCTCTGAATGCATCAATCGGGCGCCGTCGCTCATCCTGTCCAATGCGAACTACGTGAAAAAGGTGATCTTCCCCCTGGAGATTCTCCCGGTGGTGTCGTTGGGTGCGGCGCTGTTCCACTTTGCCATCAGCATGGTGGTCTGGGTGCTGTTCTACCTGATCCTGTTTGGTATCCCATCGATCCAGGCGCTTTGGCTGCCGATCGTGATGGTGCCGCTGCTGATCCTGTGCGTTGGTGTGTCATGGTTTCTTGCGTCGCTGGGGGTCTATCTGCGTGACGTCGGCCAGGTGATCGTGGTCGTCACGACCGCGCTCATGTTCATGTCGCCCGTGTTCTTCCCGGCAGTCGCGATGCCGGAGGAGTTCCGGCCCTATCTGTACATCAGCCCGATCACTTACTTCATTGAACAGTCCCGCGAGCTCCTCATCTGGCACGGCGGCATGCATTGGGGCATGTGGCTGAAGATGCTGGGTGTTTCCATTGTGGTCGCAGTACTGGGCTTTGCATGGTTCCAGAAGACCAGAAAGGGTTTTGCCGATGTCATCTGAAAACGCCATTGAGGTTGAGAGCCTCAGCAAGTGCTACCAGATTTACGACAAGCCCCGCGACCGGTTGATGCAGATGCTGCTGGGAAATGACGAGCGGCGTTTCTATCGAGAGTTCTGGGCCCTTCGTGATGTGTCGTTCAAGATTCCCAAGGGGCAGGTGTACGGCATCCTTGGCAAGAACGGCGCGGGCAAATCGACGCTGCTGCAGATCATCTGCGGTACCTTGGCGGCGACGTCCGGCGAGGCTAGGGTCGCTGGTCGCGTCTCGGCTCTGCTGGAGCTCGGCTCGGGGTTCAATCCCGAGTTCACGGGTATCGAAAACATCTACATGAACGCCCAGCTGCTGGGCCTGACTCGCAAGGAAGTTGACGGTAAGCTGGACAAGATCATCAGCTTTGCCGACATCGGCGATCATGTCAGCCAGCCGGTCAAGACTTATTCGAGCGGCATGTTCGCGCGACTGGCGTTTTCTGTAGCCATCCATGTCGATCCAGACATCCTCATTGTTGATGAGACGCTCAGCGTTGGTGACGCGTGGTTCCAGCACAAGAGCATGGCGCGAATGCGCAAGCTCATGGAAAGCGGTTGCACCGTGCTCTTCGTCAGTCACTCCATCGACGCAGTGCGGGCACTTTGTGATTACGCCATCTGGATCGATGGTGGCACCCTCAAGATGCAGGGAAATGTCACCGAGGTGACCAATGCCTACATGAATGATGTGTTCGTCGAGCACAACCGACTCATCTTGGAAGCGAGCCAGGGGGGGATCCATGACGAGCCTGGCAGCGTAGCAATGGCCACCCCTACTACGTCTGGGCCGGCCGACCAGGCGGGGGATGACATGATCGACGCCGAGGAGGTCACAGCCCGCACTGTGCTCAACGTTCAGGCAGTCCAGCTCCTGAATACGGACGGACAACCAACAGACCAGATTGAACAGCGCGACCAGCTTACATTGGCCATCGATGTCAAGTTCTACAAGGCATTGAAGAACGTCAGCATCGGATTCCTCATCAAGGACCAGTTCGGCCAGGAATTGACGGGCGAGAGTATCTTCAACAGCTTCCGTAAGGGAGTAGAGGTATATGCGGGGCAGCTGTTGCAGGTCAGATTCAGAGGGGCGAATTTGCTGAGAGGAGGGCAATCCTACTCCATTGCCATTCGCATCAATCAGGTCAGCCATTGGGACCGAAGCGATAACGTCGTCATATATGCCGACGAACTGGCCGCGGTCTTTGATGTGCGGACAGACAAAGATGAACCCATGTGGTTCAAGTTCAGAATGCCATTCAAGGTGGAATGCAAGTGAATCGTATGGAAGTCAGCGTAGTTTTGAACTTGCACCGGGAAGCACTTCTTCTGACACCAACGTTGCTCTCGCTTGACGCGTGCGCTCGCGAGGCCCAGGCTGCAGGTATCTCCGTGGAGCTCATTGCGGTATTTGACCGCACGGATGATGCTACCCGGGACGCGTTTAATGCGCAGCCTATGGGAGGGTTTGATCGCATCGAGACGTTGGAAGTGGATGTAGGCTCACTTGGCCTAGCTCGAAATGCGGGAATCGAGCGTGCGACCGGCGAATACATCTGGACCTCCGATTCCGATGACATCGTGTCATCCAACTCGATCGTTGCCCTGCTGCAGACCGCCCGGAGACACCCCAACCCCAAGGTGGTCGTCTTCATCGAATACCTCTGCGCATTCGGTGACCGCTACCACAATGTTCGCTACTTCGATTCAAGGTACCTCACTGCGGGGGATTTTGCGTTTCAGCATCCCTACATTTCTCGAATCTTTGTGCCAAGGGCTGCCTTTGACAGACTTCGTTACGGCGACTTGCGCGTCGCATCGGGATTCGCCTACGAAGATTGGGATTTCAACTGCAATCTGCGTGCAGATGGCTACGATATGGTTGTCGCGCCGGAGACAGTCATCTTCTACCGCCAGCGCAATGGCAGTCTGCTGAGACAGGCTGACGCTGCTTCCTCGCGCCTGATTCCTCACGGCCCATTGTTTGATCGCAGGACTTTCTTGGGCGACATGCAGCGTTCGCGCGCGGGGGACTGGGCCAGGCTCTGCCGAGAGCGCCAGAAAATATTCTTGGCGGACAACACGCAGTTGTTCACCTCATCGCCGAAGATGATGGGATACCTGAATGACGCCGTCGAACTGGAGCCGGAAATCGAGCCGTACAGGGTCGAGACAGCGGGCAGCTACAGCCCCATGCCTTGGAACCCGGCGCATTGGGGAATGCAGCTGGAGAGCCTTTATCGAATGATTGGAGATGGGCCCTTCACTGACATCGTGCTGTTGCCTTGGCTGCGGCCAGGAGGGGGGGAGAAGTACATTCTGCAGATTTTGGACGAGATTTCAGCGCAGGAGCCCGATTCGCGTTTCCTGGTTGTAGCGGGCGAATCCGTACCTCGGCATGAGTGGGTGGCACGCCTCCCTTCCGGAAGCGTGTTCATCGACATTTGCAATGCCTTCCCCTCGCTTGATGCGGGCGACCGCGATGCATTGCTCATCCGCGCATTGTTGGCGGTTTCCTCCGTTCGCGCCCGTCTACATGTGAAATCGTCGGGTTTTGCCCACCGCCTTCTGGATTCCTTCGCCCCGGTCATGAGCGCCAGCTTCCGCATTGTGTACTACCGGTTCTGCGACGGAACGTATAGTTGGGGCCGGAAGGTGCGGCGCGGGCCTTGGGGAATCGAGGTGATGAGAAAGCACCTTCGAGGATTCTGGAAAGTCGTGACAGACTGTCAGGCAACCCTGTCCGAAGATCAGCGTTTCCTTGGGCCGCTTCCCAGTTACGAGGTGGTCTATGCGGAATGCGACACGCCGCGAGCGGTTGAGTCGCAGCGTATCCCCACCAAGCGCCTCCTTTGGGCTTCACGGGTAGACCCGCAGAAGCGGCCGGAGCGGTTGGCTCAAATTGCGAGTGCCCTGAGCGATGCAGGTATCGAGGTGGAAATTGATGCGTATGGTTCGGCAGATCCGGGCGTGGACGCAAAGATGATTTTCAACGGTGGCAAGAATGTTCGCTATCGAGGGGGGTTCTCAGTCGTGTCGGATTTGCCTCTCGAAAAGTACGATGCATTCATCTATACAAGTGACTTTGATGGTCTTCCGAACATCCTGCTCGAAATGCTGGGCGCTGGATTGCCTGTGATCGCACCGGATGTTGGTGGGATTCGTGAGGCTGTCATCAATGGCGTCACTGGCAAATTGGTGAGCGGAGCTGATGAGGAATCGCTTGTCGTCGCATACGTCGATGCTGTGAAGGATATATATGGCGATTGGAGTGCCACGCTTCATGCGGGGCTTCGGGCGCGTGAACTGGTTCTGACCCAGCATGGGCCAGCTCAATTCTCTGAAAGAGTAGCCGAGGTCCTTGAACTCGCTCGTTTGAACTCCAGCAAGGCTTCTTGATGTCAATAATGTACTTCTACGCTGACGCAGAGAGTATTGATGTTCTGCGTTCTGGTCGCTCCAAGGCGCTGATGCTTGGCAGCGACTTTGGCTACGGCAATTTCGGTGATGTGCTCCAGCACGTTGGAGCTCTGTCTCGCCTGCGGGAAACCTCGGCTTTGGAGCTGGTTTCGATCTTCGCGTTGGAGGCGATCTCCAGGTTTGTCGCGGTCGACGCACTCAGGAAGATCTACAGAGTCAATGCGTTGATGTTTGTCGCCTCTCAACCTCTCCGGGCTGACGATTTGACCCGCTTGGGCCTTCAGCAGGTGCTTGTCGTCAACAATGTTGCAATGCTTCATCTCTACGGTGGGGGCTTCCTCAATGAAATGTGGGGGGACTTCTCCCTGGATATTGCCGAAAGCCTGCTTCAGAAGCTTCCCAGTGCCATCTACGTTATTTCCGGGCAGCAGGTGGCCGCTGGCTATTCAGGTCGAGTCGTCGAGCACATCGCCAAATACAAGCCCGCTTTGGTCGGTGTGCGTGATCGTGACTCGCTGCGCAACGTTCAGGAGCATGGCGCTACTGCCGAGTTCTCCTTCGACGATGCGGTTGAGCAACTTCTGTCGCTGTCCAGACTGTTTCAGATACGTCGAGGTGCTGGCGCATTCCTACATCTGAACTCCTCCGGATACACCGGCAATGACACTGCGCTGCTGGAAATGACCCGACACCTTTCGCTTGTGACGCAGCGAGTGGGCTCGTCGGAGCAGGCGGTTCTCTTCCAAGCATTCCAGGACGGCCGTGAAGAAGTGGTTGATTCGCTTGAGACCGTCAAGCGGCTTGAGCGGGCTTTCCCGTTCGCAAGTGTGCAGACGGCATTGCTGGTCGAGGCAATTCTGGCTCCTCCCGGGAAATGGTCGCCGCGTGTACTTCAGGGTGAATTTGGCTACTCCTGCTCTTACCACGTCACCATGTGGTTGCAGCTCAATGGTATTCCCTGCTGGTTGCGTGGCAGCAATAGCTACTATGACCAGAAGCGCCGTTCATTGGGAGTGGAGGGTGACTTCGAATCGTTCTTGGAAACTCTGCCATGCGTCGACCATGGAGAGAATCTCGACGCGCGTGTTCAATGGCATGCCAAACTAGATGCCGTGGTTGACGCTGCGGGTCGCGCTCAGAATAGCGTAACGTGGGATCCAGCTTCCGGTGAAGGGAGAGTATTCCATTTCAAAGGAGAACCCCGCCTTGAAACGCGGCTTGGCGATAGTTGGAGGACGGTCAGTCAGCTGCTGGAAGAGAGAGGAACATTGTCTGAGAGTCGGACGTCGCTGGCTACTGAGAAGCAGGCCATGTTTGAGCGGCTCGAAGAGGTGGAAACCAGATTCGACCAAGTAAGCCTAACGCTTCGGAAAGTGGAGCGGGAGCGCGATGAGCTGTCCCTGCAATTGCAGAGCACCAATGAACGCTGCGAGTCCTTGGATCTGCAATTGCATGAGGCCAATGTTGCCGCAGCAGAAGCCACTGATCGGCTTAAACTACTGTTTGACGACGCTCTGTCGGCGGGAGCGCGTGTCGGCTCTCTGGGTGCCGTCCGGGATTACTGGCAGGAGCGACGGTTCGAAATCGAGGATCGGTTGTTGGCCTGCAATGAGCGGCTGACCGAGGTGGGCTTCGACGCCGGGCGATACCGAAAGCAGGCTGAATCCGAGCATGATGCACGCGTCTATCATATGGAGCGGGCCCAAGCGGCCACCAACTTGCTAAAGGAAATGATGGCAAGCCGCTCGTGGCGCTGGACGTCGCCGCTTCGGGTAGTCAATCGATTCGCTAGAACGCGGCGATTTGATGCGGCGGGCAACGTGGGTCTGTTCGAAATCCTACGTCTTGCAGGGATGCGAATGCCGGTTCCCCAGAGCATGAAATCTCGCTTAGGGAGTTGGCTGAGGAGCTTGCGCCGGCGTTGATGGTGGCTTAGTCGCACTTGGTATCAGGCGTTCGCGTAACCCTCGATTCTGCACATATCCCGCGCGAACGCCTCCCAAGTGAATGTTGCGACCTGCAGGTTTTGCATGCAAAGACGTTGCTGGCGGACTTGGTTATCCGACAACTGCTCAATGTCCTTCACGTAATCCAGTGCAGTAGCGCGAGTGCCCAGCAGCGATTGCGCGGGTACAAGATCTCTGATGCCGCCAACATCGGGCGCTACGATCGGGAGGCCTGCGGCTGCGGCCTCCAGCAGAACGTTGGGAAGGCCGTCCCAGGCAGTCGTATAGACGTAAGCCCGATGCTGCGGCAAAACGATATCTTGAAAGCGGTCAAATGGACCGTGCAGGGTTACGTTGTCCAGTCGGGTGAGCGCAGCCAGATGCGGATCGTCCGCCGATAGTGCGGTTCCATGAACGTCCCAGTGGACATCCTTGAGCATGGTAGCGATGTCAACCAGAAGATCAGGTCGCTTCTGCCGCTCAAGACGGCTTGCCCACAGGACGCGCTTGCCTGGCTGCAGCGTGAAGCTTGGCGCATTGTCCATCGACGGAGCGGGGAAGTGCACAACCCGAAAAAGGTCACGGCGAATACCAAGCTGCTGACACCAGCTTTCAGGCGAGGCGCTGTTGTCAGTGATGACTGCGTCCAGCCATTGTGAAGTGGTCGGGAGGTGCTGCTGTGCAAGGCCCTGTGCGCGGCCGCTCTCTGCCAACTCGTCGCAGTAGAGTGAAACGAAGATACGGGTTCTTTGGCGAATAGCTAGTCCAAATCGCTCCAGCATTCTCCATGCGGAATGGGAGTTGATGATATGGATCCGGGATGGTGCCAGCTGAAGAATCAATCGTGCAAGAACGATTTCCCGCTCTTGCATTGCAGTGCTTAGTCCGCGAAATTCTTTCCCCGCATCAATGTACAGTGAAGCTCTCGGCAGGCGATCTGCCCAAGGGGAGTCTCCATCTTCAGTGGCAAGGACCAATGTTCGATGCCCCAGCTCACCACTGCAGAGTCTGGCATGGTACAGCGCAGCCAGATCCGCCCCGCCACGCTTCAGCCATGGTACGAATAGAATGGTGTCGAAACGTCGGCTTCCAATCAGATCCAGGATTCGCTGATAGGCCTTGCCCGCCTGTGTCCAATGGGTGGGTGCGTAGCGCGCCTGCGGGTGCGAGCCTAGGAATTCGCCGGGCGATAGCAGTGGATCTACCTGCAGTGAGAGATTCTCCATGTCTTCAACTGCCCACTGGGGCAGCGTCCGAAGCGCTGCCACGGGTTCGCGTAGGCTCCTGCGATCCAGTACGTGGTCTGCCGAGACTGGCCATTTCGCCGATGGATGGATACGCTTGCCCAGGCTCAGGAGTTGCGAGATCAGCTTGCGCTGGATGTGATCGGGTAGCCGTGAGAGTAGCTGCCGGTCCAGCAGGTGATAGGCCCGACGGGCAAAGGATCGTGAAATCATGGACGGGGGGCGAACAACTGGGTGGGGGCGATCAACGCGCGGTTGCTGGCGTGCGCTTGGTTCAATGAGCCGACCTTCTTCTTGCGTACATAATGCACGGTCCGTTCCGCGATCAGGTGGGGGTGGCCTAGCGAGAGTGTCTGGCAGTTCCAATGCCAGTCTTCGAAGCCGAATCCTGATTCGCCTGGGCGGGAGAGGGTATATGGGGTCTGGAGATAAATACTCCTGGCAGCGAAGCTGCATGCATTCCAAGGGTTGGTTACCAGCATGCAGTCGGAGTCAAAGCCGTAGGCGTCACTTCCTGTTTGCCACCAAATGCCCTGCTCAGCATCGAAAGTAACAATCAACTCGGGGTGAATAATGGAGTTCTCATTTCCTGCTGCGGTTTCCAAGCAGCGGATGACAAAGTCCGCGGAAAGATAGTCATCACCATCACATATCAGAACCCAGTGGCCAGCTACAGATTCAATTGCCTTGTTCCGCGAAACCCCCAGATCACCGCACTCCAGCTCTAGTACTTTATCGATCAAGCCGGCATGGTGATGCCAGGTGATCACGCGTGCCGTTTCAGCGTCGGCGTGGTCAAGGGTGGCGACGACTTCCACCGAAATGCCGTGCTCCGCTGCGGCAAGCTTGCAACGAAGCAATGACAGCAAGGACTTGTGCGCCAGCAGACCTTCCCTGTGGAATGTGATGACTGCCGAGACCTCAGGTTTCATTGGAACGCTCCCGCAAATCAGGCTGGACCCCGGTCGTTGTGAACCTGCCAGCGCCATGCATCAACACACATCTGGTCCAAGCTCCGCTCCGCGGTCCAGCCCAAAAGACCGTGGGCGAGGGATGGGTCGGCAAAGCAACTGGCTGCATCTCCAGGCCGCCGCGCCACGACACGGAACGGTACGCTTCGGCCGCTTGCGCGTTCAAACGCGGCAACGACGTCCAAGACGCTGTATCCCTTGCCTGTACCAAGATTGACTGTAAGACTCTGATTCATTTCCGTGATGTAGTCCAGCGCGCGCACATGGGCTGCCGCCAGATCCATGACATGGATGTAATCACGCACGCCGGTGCCGTCATGTGTTTCGTAGTCGTCGCCGAATACTTGAAGGTACTCGCGCTGCCCGAAGGCAACCTGGGAAACATACGGCATCAGGTTATTGGGCGTTCCAGTCGGAGCTTCGCCTATGAGACCGGATGGATGTGCGCCTACGGGATTGAAGTAACGAAGCGTGGCTACCCGGAATTTCGGATCAGAAGCCGCCTTATCAGCTAGCAACTGTTCGCAGATGAGTTTGGTTCGGCCGTACGGATTGGTCGTTCGGGTCGCTGCTGATTCTGGTATCGGGCAGAAGTCCGGGTCACCATAAACCGTTGCAGAAGAGCTGAAGACAAAGTTTCGTACACCAGTGCCCTCCATCGCCTGCAGGAGAGTAATTGTTCCCGAGATGTTGTTGTCGAAATAATCAAGCGGGCGCTTCCAAGATTCGCCGACTGACTTGAGCGCGGCGAAATGGATTACCGCGTCGATCTGGTGATCCTGCAGGACAGTACGAAGAGTGGATCCGTCGCGTACATCGCCCTCGATGAATACAGGTGGTTTTCCTGTGATCGTTTTGATCGCCTCCAGCGTTCCTTTCTGGCTATTGTCCAGGTTGTCGAGGATGGTTACCTCATTCCCGCGCGCTAGTAGATCGACGCAAGTATGGGAGCCAATAAAACCAAGGCCGCCAGTTACAAGGATATTCATCTTTATATATACCTGGAAAGTTCTGCAAATTCTAGGATTGCAGATTGCACTGAACGGTGAAAGTCCAAGATTGCTGTGACTATTGAATCATGCAGACGAGGATACTGCCGTCTGCTTGCTTTGACACCGATGCTCGCGACGGCCATGCGGCGATCCCGTTGCACATCTCTTTTTTTGTTCCACGGATATCCAATTTTTCCCCCGTCGACACGGCAAACAGTCCGGGCAGTGACCAATCATAGAGGAAGGCGGATTCATTGATGCCTTCGCCTGTCATCGATTGGGTTCTGGTGTGGGCGGGCCATCCTGCCGCAATCTGTAGGCGCGGAATGCCGTCAAACTCCAATGCGCGCGTGTAGATTGCGGTAGCGGTCCGTTGATCCCATTGTGTTACAAGTAACTGCTGATAGAACAGGGTTGACCCGATGGCGCAGAAGGCGAACACAAGTGGAATCAATGAAGCCAATATCAACCTGCCAAACGGAAGGCGAATTCCTGCCCAAACCATACTGATGAAGAGGGCAAAACAGAGGCCCGCCGGCGAAAAGGTGCGGGGAACATGCCCCCCCCAGGAAAGAGCAAGCGGGCTTACTGTGGCCAGCAGGCCGGCCCCTAGAAAAAGCGCTGCCGAGAGTGCTCTGAACCAGTCGCGGACTAAGCAGAACAAGAACATCGACAGCAACCCAATGCCCAAAAGAATCTTGAGCCACAAGGCCATGATCGGCTCGCCTCGAAGCAGTATCCCGTAAGCCAAACTTAGTCCGGAGTGGAGTGTGTTGGCGACTCCGCCTTGAAGATGGGGTGTATAGGTTTCCGATGCGCCTACGCCCAGGATGCTTCGTAGGATGCTGCTGGTTATAAGATAAACGGTGGTGCTTAGGAGCAGCGTGGCTAGAACAAATACGACGCCGTACAGAGCCTGGGGCCATTCGCCTTTCCGCTGCTTGACCTCGCACATCATGGTGACGGCCCATGCCCCGGCCGCGATGGCATACAGGATTAGAATCGCTTGGTTGGCGTGGCTACATACGACCAAGACAAGCAAACTCAGCGCGAATTTTATGCCTGTCTTCAACTGGGTTGTCAGAATGAGCAGGGCAAAGAACAGGGACAAATAGACGAACGCATGTGTGATCGCACTCATGCGGAACAGGAAGTACGAGGTCAGGTAAGGATGGGTTGCTGCGAAAACGGCTGCGACGTAATGGACAAAATTGTTGCGCTCACTCACACGGGTTAGCGAAACGGCCGCTGCAATTGCCAGTGAGATCGAGCTGAATGCAAGCAATGACGTGAAGAATGAGATGCTGGTAAGCGAAAGCCCAGTTACGTCCACGCTTTGGGTAAGCAGGGACAGCACCACCCTTCCCTGAGAGACGAAGTTCTCCAGGTTTCCCGCAGCATCACCTTGGAAGGCAAAGGCGTAGTCGTCGGGCGCCATTCCCGGAAGTAGTGTCGCGCCTTTGCTTAGCAGGTTGCCCACAAGGGCGGTGAGAAAGAGCAGCCAGAAGCTTCTTTGGAGAAGCAGGCCGCTTGCGCTGCTGGGAAGAGAAGGAGGATGGATCACTGAGTGACCTGCATTGCTTGCTCCGCCGCCTCAGTTACAAGGTCGAGTTGCTCCTCAAGACCCAGCCACAGCGGAAGACGGACCAGTCTGTTGCTGATGTCGTCCGTAACATCAAGATTGCCAGACGTGCGGCCGAGCTGCTCTCCCGCAGGCGAAGAATGCAGGGGTATGTAGTGAAATACCGTCTGCACTCCGCTTTCCTTCATGCTGAAAATGAATTTCGTACGTGCTTCCAGACTGGGAAGAAGTAAGTAGTACATGTGTGCGTTGTGAACACATTCTTCCGGAACTATCGGGCGGCGTAGCGCACCCGCTGCCTCATGTGGCGCTGCCCATGCATGATAGCGGTCCCATATCGCGAGGCGTCGAGACGTAATGTCCTCTGCTTCATTCAGTTGGGCATTCAAGAATGCTGCGATGATCTCCCCGGGAAGATAGGAGGAGCCAACGTCGACCCAAGTGTATTTGTCGACTTGACCGCGGAAGAAGCGACTCCGGTTTGTGCCCTTCTCACGGATGATTTCCGCACGCTCGCCGAACTCGGTGTCACGGCACAGTAGAGCGCCGCCTTCGCCGGAAATGACATTCTTGGTCTCGTGGAAACTAAACGCCCCGAGCTCGCCAATTGTTCCCAATGCGCGCCCCTTGTAACTGGACATGATTCCTTGGGCCGCATCTTCCACAACAGCTACGCCGTGTCGTTGAGCGATTTGGACGATGGTATCCATTTCACAGGCGACACCGGCGTAGTGGACCACACAGATTGCTCGCGTGCGTGAAGTGATGGCCGCTTCGATCAGGGCTTCGTCGATGTTGAGAGTGTCGCTCCGTATGTCGACGAATACCGGCACCGCACCACGCAGTGCGAAGGCATTAGCCGTCGACACGAAGGTGAATGAGGGCATGATCACTTCATCGCCGGGTTCAAGGTCCAGCAGAAGAGCGGCCATTTCCAGTGCTGCAGTGCACGAGTGGGTGAGCAGGGCACTCGCAGCGCCTGTGCGTTCTCGCAACCACTGGTGGCACTTCTTCGTAAACGGACCGTCTCCCGAAAGGTGGCCATTGGCATGCGCCTGGCTGATCATCGGGAGTTCCTTGCCAGTCATGAACGGGCGATTGAACGGAATCATGAGGTCTCTTCGGTCTGAACAGTTGAGATCAGCCTTGGCTGATGAAGATCAGGCCGACAATAACGGTTGCCAGCCCGACCGCTTTATACACGGTGAAAACTTCGCCAAACAGGGGGATAGCGGCGACGCAGACGATCAGGAAGTTTAGTGCCATGAATGGATAGGCACGACTAAGTTCCAGTCGCGAAACCGCCAGCATCCAGCAAAGGGATGCTGCGAACGCCGCGACAAAGGCAGAAATCACCCAGGGCTGCAGGAGTAACTGGATGACAGGAGGAAGTTTCCCTAGTAGTCCGGTCGTTGTAGCTTGGTATGAACTCGCCTGCCATTTGATGACGAGCTGACCATAGCTGGTCAGCAGAATCGTTGCGGCGACCATGAACCAGGGGAAGAAGGGAGTTGTGGAGTTCACGGCTTGCTCCGCTTTGCAGCCAGGCGGCGGTCGATATGAAACGTATCGTAAGCTCTCGCCAGCAACAGACCGGCGCGCGCCCATTGTCTCTGCACGGTGTAGTTCCATATCTGGGTGGAGATACTCAGGCGCGCTAAGCCCGCTCCTGCATAGTGGTGCAGCAGGTGACGCAGCAGCGTGCCGTAGTGACCTCGTCGCTCGAAAGCGGGGTGGACTGCATTGAGTACGATCTCCACGCCACCGTCCTGGACATCGCAGGTAGCGAAGCCAGCGGCAACGTCGCCGTCGAACACCAGCCAGGTATCGCTGGTTGTGTTGGACGGGTCGGCACGGCTCTGGGCCCACTCGATGTATCCGTCCAGAATCTGTGCAGCGGGCAATAGCGGATTGGCCGCATAGTGGGCCCGGTAGTTCTGGAAGCCTGCGGAGGCGATGCCGCGGATTGCCTCAAGGTCGTCCAACTGCGCGCGGCGAACGTTGGGAGCCGCGTTTCCTGCGGAAGCTGGCAGCCGCACTTCATAGTAGACAAGGGTGTCAGCGTGGAGCAGTACTTCGCCATGCTGGATGAGCGCATTGGGGACCTCGTTGCTGCCCGCTGGAAAGCGGGCAATGATGAGGTCGGCCGGGGAGGCCATAATGGCCTCGACCATGGGCGCCGCAGGCGTATCGATCCCGAGGTTCGCGCGCTCGACGTGGATCGCGAATCGATTCGAGTCCAAGGGCGAGTAATTGAGCAAGGACTGTTCAGGCATTGTCGTTGCTCCAGGAGTCATACCAGATCAGGTACTGCGGGCGTCTCTTGGTTTCGTTGTGCATGCGACCGACGTAAAGGCCGACCACCCCAATGCTTGCCATGAGGAAGCTTCCCACCAGCCAGACCGAAGCAAGGATACTGGTGAATCCCGCAACTCGAATATCGCCCATCAGATAGCGGTACACGGCGAACGCCGCAACGCAGAGGCCCACTCCGGCGAGTGCGAACGAAGCCGACATTACCAATCTCAGCGGTTTGTCCGAGAATGAAAGGGCGATCCGGGTCGCCATCTGCAGCAGCTTGCTTAGCGTGTAACTGCTCTTGCCCACGGTGCGCTCCCCGTGTACCACGGGGGTACGGACCGTCCGAAAGCCCGTCCATCTGGCAAGCAGAGGAAGGAATCTGTCCGTTTCCGGCATCGCATTCATCGCGTCGATGACTTTGCGGCTGTAGGCGCCGAAGTTGGCGGTGCTCGGATCGTAATTGGTATCGGTCAACCAGCCCAAAGTACGGTAGAAGGTGCGCGAGCCTGCCTGCTTGAACCAGGTGTCCTGACGTTCGATGCGTTGTCCGAGGACGATCTCGACATCTTCCTTAAGCTCGGCCAGAAGCGTGGGAATCTCCTCAGGTATATCCTGCAGGTCACAGTCCATCACAATCATGGCCCTGCCTCGGGCTCGTGCGATTCCAGCGCTTATCGCGGCGTGTTGCCCAAAGTTCCGTGAAAGCTTGAGCCCTCGTACCTCGGCATGGAGTTGAGACAACTCCAGGATGCGTTCCCATGCCTGGTCTGGGCTGTTGTCGTCGACGAAGATGATTTCGACTGTTCTGCTCTCATTCTTGACCGCAGCCAGGACCCTTTCGGTCAGCTCTTCCAGGCAGCTTGAGCATCCGTAGACCGGAATGACCACGGATACGTCCGGGACGAATGAGAAATCCCGAGACGGTGCCTGATTCAGGACGGTCTTTGACATGGGCTTTGACGGTTGCGGAGACACGCTGGTAAGGGGTCCAATGGCCGGAGCGGGAAGAGCATCGGCCGCACTAGGCGGCCGATGCAGCAAAGCCTACTATTTCACAACGTAACCTTACAGCGCCTGTTCCAGCTCCGGCAGGATCGTAAACAGATCCCCCACCAGGCCGATATCGGCAATCTCGAAGATCGGCGCATCGCCGTCCTTGTTGATCGCCACGATCGTGCCGGCGTCCTTGATGCCGGTCAGGTGCTGGATGGCACCGCTGATACCCACGGCCACGTACAGTTCCGGCGCGATGATCTTGCCGGTCTGGCCGACCTGCAGGTCGCTGGGCACGTAGCCGGCATCGACCGCGGCGCGCGAGGCACCGACGGCGGCACCGAGCTTGTCGGCCAGCTGGAAGATGACCTTGAAGTTCTCTTCCGAACCGACACCACGGCCACCGGAGACCACGCGCTTGGCGCTCTGCAGGTCCGGGCGGTCGCTGGCGCCAGCGGCGAGGCCGACGAAGCGGGTGTGGGTCGGCAGGGCAGCATCGACGCTGGCCGCTTCGATGGCGGCGCTGCCGCCCTGGGCAGCTTCCGGCCACGAGGCGGCACGCACGGTGGCGACCACGATCTGGTCGGCCGGGGCGTCCACGGTGATGATCACGTTGCCGGCGTAGATCGGGCGCTTGAAGGTGTGGCTGCCTTCGACGCTCATCAGGTCGGAGACCTGGTTGACGCCGAGCAGGGCGGCCACACACGGCATCAGGTCCTTGCCGAAGGTGGTCGACGGGCCGAACACGTGGCTGTAACCCTTGGCCAGCTGCGCGATCTGCGGCGCCAGCACCTGGGCGATGGCCTGCGCGTTGGCGGCATTGGCCACGGTCAGGACCTTGGCGACGCCGGTGATCTTCGCGGCCTCGGCGGCGACGGCGGCCGGATCGGCGGCCAGCACCAGCACGTCGATGCTGGCACCGCCGATGGCGGCAGCGGCGCTCACGGTCTTGGCGGTGGCGGCGTTGAGCTTGCCGTCATGGTGCTCGGCGATGACGAGAATCTTGCTCATTACAGCAACCCCTTCTGCTTGAGTGCGGCCACCAGTTCGGCCGCGTCCTTGACCATCACACCCTTGCTGCGCTTGGACGGCGCGGCGTACTGGGTGGTCTTGAAGGTGTCGGCGGCTTCAACGCCGAGGTCGGCCAGCTGCAGGGTTTCCAGCGGCTTGGCCTTGGCCTTCATGATGTCCGGCAGCTTGATGAAGCGCGGCTCGTTCAGGCGCAGATCGGTGGTGACCACGGCCGGCAGGTCCACTTCCAGCGTTTCCAGGCCGGCGTCGACTTCGCGGGTCACCGTGGCCTTGCCATCGGCAATCTCCAGCTTGCTAGCGAAGGTCGCCTGCGGGCGGCCCCACAGCGTGGCCAGCATCTGGCCGGTCTGGTTGGCGTCGTCGTCAATGGCCTGCTTGCCGAGGATCACCAGGTCAGGCTGTTCCTTCTCGATCAGCTTGAGCAGGGTGCGCGACGCAGTCAGCGGCTGGATGGCCTGGTCTGTGACGACGTGAATGGCACGGTTGGCGCCCATGGCCAGACCGTTGCGCAGGTGCGCCTGGGCATCGGCCGGGGCGATGGTGGCGACCACCACTTCGCTGGCAATGCCCTTGTCGCGCAGTCGCAGGGCTTCTTCCAGGGCGATTTCGTCGAAGGGGTTGGGGGACAGCTTGACGCCGTCGGTGACCACGCCGGAACCGTCCGGCTTGACCTGAATGCGGACGTTGTAGTCCACCACGCGCTTGTACGCGACGAGGATTTTCATCTGGTACGGGGTCCTTCAGTAACAGGGAGAACGTCCGGTCCTGCAACAGCAACCGGTTCGGGGGTGGGACCCCGATTCTAGCTGGCTTGGGGTGACCATGCGAATGCGTATGGTTATGTTGCGGCGCCGCAAGAATGGACCTCCGCGAGCTCGTGTTCACGTCACGCAGGCGGTCGTGAAGGCCATCGGGATGTATCCTGTCACGCTGCGCTGGGGCGCCCGTGGGCGCTCCTTGGATGAGTTTCGATCAGGAGAACAGGTAGTGCCCACATGGCTTGTCACCGGCGGCGCCGGATTCATTGGCGGTAACTTCGTTCTCGAGGCGGTCGCGCGCGGCGTCAAGGTCATCAACCTCGATGTGCTGACCTACGCCGGCAACCTGAAGACCCTGTCCAGCCTGGACGGCAACCCCAACCACCTGTTCGTGCAGGGCGATATCGGCGACCAGGCCCTGATCGCGAACCTGCTGGCCGAACACCGGCCGGACGCCGTGGTGAACTTCGCCGCCGAAAGCCACGTTGACCGCTCCATCGATGGTCCCGGCGCCTTCATCCAGACCAACGTGGTGGGCACCCTGGGCCTGCTGGAAGCGGTCCGTGACTACTGGAAGGCGCTGCCGGCCGAACAGGGCGAGGTGTTCCGCTTCCTGCACGTGTCCACCGACGAGGTGTACGGCACCCTGGGCGAGACCGGCAAGTTCAGCGAAACCACCCCGTACGCCCCGAATTCGCCGTACTCGGCGTCGAAGGCCGCTTCGGACCACCTGGTCCGTGCCTTCCACCACACCTACGGGCTGCCGGTACTGACCACCAACTGCTCCAACAACTACGGCCCGTACCACTTCCCCGAGAAGCTGATCCCGCTGGTGATCGCCAAGGCGCTGGCTGGCGAGCCGCTGCCGGTGTACGGCGACGGCAAGCAGGTGCGCGACTGGCTGTTCGTGTCCGACCACTGCGAAGCGATCCGCACCGTGCTGGCCAAGGGCCAGGTCGGCGAGACCTACAACGTCGGCGGGAATTCGGAAAAGCAGAACATCGAAGTGGTGCAGGCGATCTGCGCACTGCTGGACCAGCGCCGCCCGCGTGCGGATGGACAGCCGCGCAGCAGCCAGATCACCTACGTCACCGACCGCCCCGGCCATGACCGCCGCTATGCGATCGATGCCTCCAAGCTGAAGAACGACCTGGGCTGGGAACCGGCCTACACCTTCGAGCAGGGCATCACGTTCACCGTCGACTGGTACCTGGACAACCAGGAATGGGTCAACGGCGTGCTGGATGGCAGCTACCGCCTGCAGCGCATCGGCACTGCCGCCTGAGGCCGGGAGAGAACATGACGCAACGCAAGGGCATCATCCTGGCCGGCGGTTCCGGCACCCGGCTGTATCCGATCACCAAGGGCGTCAGCAAGCAGCTGTTGCCGGTGTACGACAAGCCGATGATCTACTACCCGCTCAGCGTGCTGATGCTGGCGGGCATCAGCGAAGTGTTGATCATCAATACCCCGCACGAACAGGCGCTGTTCCAGCAGCTGCTGGGCGACGGTTCGCAATGGGGCATGGACATCCAGTACGCGGTGCAGCCGAGTCCGGATGGCCTGGCCCAGGCTTACCTGATCGGCCGCGACTTCGTTGCCGGCAAGCCGAGCTGCCTGGTGCTGGGCGACAACATCTTCCACGGCCACGGCCTGCGCGAGGTGCTCAAGCGTGCAGACGAACGCGTGCACGGCTCGACCGTGTTCGGCTACTGGGTGAATGATCCGGAGCGCTACGGCGTGGCCGAGTTCGACCAGCGCGGCAAGGTGATCGATCTGGTGGAGAAGCCTGAAAAACCGCGCTCCAACTATGCGGTGACCGGCCTGTACTTCTATGACGGCAAGGCCAGCGATTACGCGGCCGAACTGAAGCCGTCGCCGCGTGGTGAGCTGGAGATCACCGATCTCAACAAGCGCTACCTGGAAGAAGGCAATCTTCACCTGGAAGCGCTCGGCCGTGGCTATGCGTGGCTGGATACCGGCACTCACCAGTCGCTGCTGGAAGCCTCCAACTTCATCGAGACCATCCAGACCCGCCAGGGCCTGCAGGTCTGCTGCCCGGAAGAAATCGCGTTCGGCCGAGGCTGGATCAATGCCGAGCAGCTGGAGGCGCTGGCTGCGCCGTTGATCAAGAATGGCTACGGCCAGTACCTGCACACGCTCGCCCAGCGTGGAGTCGTTCCGTGAAAGTAATTGAAACCAAGTTGCCCGGCTGCGCGGTGATCGAGCCGGCTGTGTTCGGCGATGCCCGCGGTTACTTCTTTGAAACCTGGAATGCCGAGCGTTTCGCCGCGCTGGGCCTGCCGGATCGTTTCGTGCAGAGCAACGTGTCCACCTCGGCGCAGGGCGTGCTGCGTGGCCTGCATTACCAGTGGCCGCGCCCGCAGGGCAAGCTGGTCAGCGTGCTCGAAGGCGAGGTCTATGACGTGGCCGTGGACATCCGCCGCGGCTCGCTGACCTTCGGCCAGTGGGAAGCGGTGGTGCTGAGCGCTGAAAACAGGAAGCAGTTCTGGATTCCGGAAGGCTTCGCGCATGGGTTTGCCGTGCTCTCCGAACGTGCAATGTTCAGCTATCTGTGCACGGACGTCTACGTCAAGGAAGCGGATGCAGGTATCCGCTGGAATGACGCCGATATTGCGGTGGACTGGCCGGTGAGTGCACCGACCTTGTCGGCCAAGGACGAGAACGCGCCGTTCCTGAAGGACATCGCTGAAGATCGCTTGCCGGTCTACGTGCCATGACCGTTCTGGTGTTCGGTGGCAACGGCCAGGTTGGCCAGGAGCTGCTGCGCGCGCTGGCGTCGCTGGGTGAAGTGGTTGCCACCACCCGCAGTGGTCAGCTGCCTGATGGCAGCGCCTGCGAGGTGGCTGATTTCGGCCAGCCCGACAGCCTGCCGGCATTGCTGGATCGCCTGCAGCCATCGGTGGTGGTCAACGCGGCCGCGTACACGGCAGTCGATCGCGCCGAGCAGGATGCCGAGGCGGCCTTCGCCGCCAACGCGCAGGCGCCGGGCGTGATCGCGCGCTGGTGCACGGCCCATGGCGTGCCCTTGGTGCATTACTCCACCGACTATGTGTTCGACGGCCAGGGCAGTGCGCCCTACCGCGAAGACGAGCCGACCGCGCCGCTGGGCGTCTATGGCACCAGCAAGCGCGATGGTGAGGATGCAGTGCGTTTGGCCGGTGGCCGCCACCTGATCTTCCGCACGGCGTGGGTCTATGCCTCACATGGCGCCAATTTCCTGCGCACCATGCTGCGCGTGGGAGCAGAACGCGAACAGTTGCGGGTGGTGGCCGACCAGATCGGCACGCCAACACCGGCAGCGCTGATTGCCGATGTCACTGCGCAGGTGCTGCAGCATCCGGGCCACTTGTCGGGAATCTGGCATCTGACCGCCAGTGGCCAGACCAGCTGGCATGGGTTTGCCGAGGCGATCTTCGCCGAAGCGCTGGCTACCGGCGTGCTGGCGAAGGTGCCGGCCGTCGAGGCGATTCCCAGTTCCGAGTATCCGACGCCGGCCAAGCGCCCGGCCTGGTCGGTGTTGGACAACCGCAAGCTGCAGCAGGATTTCGGCATCGTGCTGCCGACCTGGCAGGACGGGTTGAAGCGGGTGATGGCGGAGATTGCCTGACCGGGTAGGCGACGTGCCGACCAACGGTCGGCACCCACCCCGACCGACGGTCGGCACTCGCTGCAGGGTGTCGGGTCAACTGCGCCCGTACGTGTCCTCGAACCGCACGATGTCATCCTCGCCCAGGTAGCTGCCCGACTGTACTTCGATCAGTTCCAGCGGCAGTTTTCCGGGGTTGCGCAGGCGATGCGTCACGCCCAGCGGGATGTAGGTGCTCTGGTTCTCGCTGAGCAGGATCACTTCGTCGCCGCGGGTCACTTCAGCGGTGCCGCTGACCACGATCCAGTGCTCGGCGCGATGGTGATGCATCTGCAGGCTGAGCGTGCCGCCGGGCTTGACCGTGATGCGCTTGACCTGGAAACGCTCGCCGTTATCGATTGAATCGTAGGCGCCCCACGGGCGGTAGACCTTGCGATGCCAGGTGGCCTCGCTGCGGCCTTCGGCTTTCAGCTGCGCCACCACGGTCTTGACCTCCTGCATGCGATCGGCCTTGCCGACCAGCACTGCATCGTCCGTCTCGACCACGATCACATCGTCCAGGCCGACCAGTGCTACCAGACGCTGTGCATAGGAATAGGTGTTGCGGCAGTCGATGGCGATCACATCACCCTGGTGCGCATTGCCATCACCGTCCTGCTGCGAGACATCGCGCAGGGCGGTCCACGAGCCGACATCGTTCCAGCCGGCGTCCAGCGGAATCACCACGGCGTCTGCGGTTTTTTCCATCACCGCGTAGTCGATGGAGTCGGAAGGAACCGCAGCGAAGGCGTCCTTGTCCAGACGGGTGAAATCCGAATCGCGACGGGCCTGCTGCCAGGCCTGGCGGCTGCCGGCCAGCATGTCGGGCTGGAAGTGCTCCAGTTCCTGCAGGTAGCGCGAGGCCTTGAACAGGAACATGCCGCTGTTCCAGTAATACTGGCCGCTGCTGACGTAACCGGTGGCGGTCTCAAGGTCGGGCTTTTCGACAAAGCGCTCGACCGCACGCAGGCCCTGCCCATCGGCGGCCTTGATATAGCCGTAGCCGGTTTCCGGACCGCTCGGCACGATGCCGAAGGTCACCAGCTTGCCGGCCTCGGCAGCGCTGGCTGCAGCCTGCACGACAGTGCGGAACGCGGCCTCATCGGTGATCACATGGTCCGAGGGCAGCACCAGCAGCAGCGCATCGGCGCCATCGCGGGTGGCCTCCAGGGCTGCGACCGCGATCGCCGGCGCCGTATTGCGGCCAACCGGCTCCAGGATGATGCCAGCCGGCTCGGCGCCGACCTGCTGCAACTGCTCGGCAGCGACGAAGCGGTGCTCCTCGTTGGCGATCACCAGCGGGCCATGCGCGGCGATGGGAGCGACGCGCTGCCAGGTGGCCTGCAGCATCGTCAGCTCGCTGGCCAACGGCAGGAACTGCTTCGGATACGCCTCGCGCGAAAGCGGCCACAGGCGGGTACCGGAACCACCGGAGAGGATGACAGGCTGGATGTTGCTCATGATCTTCCTTGATTACTGCTGGATGAGACGGGAGATTTCGTCGGTGCGGGCCTGCATCAGCGCTGCGTCGCCACGGGCTTCAACGTTCAGGCGCAGTAGCGGCTCGGTGTTGGAGCTGCGCAGGTTGAAGCGCCAGTCGCCGAAGTCGGCACTGATGCCGTCGGTGTGGTCCAGTACCGGCGCTTGCGCCGCGAAGTGCGCCATGACGCGGGCCACAGCGGCCTTGGCATCGGCCACCTTGAAGTTGATCTCGCCACTGCACGGATAGGCCGCCATGCGGTCTTCGACCCAGTCGGCCAGCGAGCGGCCGCTTTCGGAAATCAGCTGGGCGATCAGCAGCCACGGGATCATGCCGGAGTCGGCATAGGCGAATTCGCGGAAGTAGTGGTGGGCGCTCATCTCACCGCCATACACCGCATCCTCGGCGCGCATCTTTTCCTTGATGAAGGCATGGCCGCTCTTGCACAGCACCGGTACGCCGCCCGCCTGCTCCACCATCTCCACGGTGTTCCAGACCAGGCGCGGGTCATGCACGACCTTGCCGCCGGGATTGCGCGCGAGGATGGCCTTGGCCAGCAGGCCGACCAGGTAATAGCCCTCGATGAAGCGGCCGGTGTGATCGAAGAAGAAGCAGCGATCAAAGTCGCCGTCCCAGGCGATGCCGAAGTCAGCACCATGCTCGCGCACGGCGTCGGCAGTGGCGGCACGGTTTTCCGGCAGCAGCGGGTTGGGAATGCCGTTGGGGAAGTTGCCGTCGGGTTCGTGGCAGATGCGGATGAACTCGAACGGCAGGTGCGGGGCCAGCAGGTCGACGATGGCGCCCGCGCCGCCATTGCCGGCATTCACCACCAGCTTCAGCGGCGTGAGCTTGCTGGCATCGACATAACTGAGCAGGTGCTGGATGTAGGCGCTCTTGTCATGCTGGGCGGTCTGCCCGGCACGCGGCGGCTGGGCCTCGGACATATCGACGGCGACCGCATCGGAGATCGCGAACAGGCCGGTATCGGAGCTGATCGGACGGGCATTCTCCTTGACCAGCTTCATGCCGTTGTAATCCATCGGGTTGTGGCTGGCGGTCACCATCACGCCGCCGGCCGCGCCGAGGTGATCGGTCTGGAAGTAGACCTCTTCGGTACCGCACAGGCCGATGTCGATCACCTCGCGGCCGGTACCACGCAGGCCTGCGGCCAGCGCATCCTGCAGCGCCGGGCTGGTCAGGCGCACATCGTGGCCGAGGACCACCGGACCGGGAGCGAGCTGTGCGGCCAGGGCGACGCCGATGCGGCGGGCCAGGTCTTCGTTCAGTTCTTCCGGCACACGGCCGCGGATATCGTAGGCCTTGAAGGCGGGCAGGGGCATCGATCAGATCCTTTGTGAGCTCAGCCCCCAATTGTAGTCCCAGTCCCGTATGGGAATCGTTTCCATCGGGGAACGCCACCTGACTGGCGTTCGGGGGTCAGGCTCGCGTCGACCGTTTGCCCGCTTTACGGGAACGTTTGCCGGGCAGGCCCGGCAACGGCGCCAGCAGCGCCTGCACGTCTTCCTCGCTGAAGCGTGGCCACGTAGCACCGCCGCCTTCGAGAATCGAGTCGGCCAGCGTGGCCTTGCGTTCCTGCAGCTCGGCGATCCGTTCTTCAATGCTGCCTGCGGCGATCAGCCGGTAAACGAACACCGGCTGCTGCTGGCCGATGCGATGGGCGCGGTCACTGGCCTGGTTTTCGGCCGCCGGGTTCCACCAGGGGTCGAAGTGGATGACGGTGTCGGCGGCGGTCAGGTTCAACCCGACGCCACCTGCCTTCAGGCTGATCAGGAACACCGGTACCTCGCCCTGCATGAAGCGCTGCACCGGCGTAGCCCGGTCCTGGGTGTCGCCGGTCAGGGTCACATAGGCCAGCCCGAGCTCCTCCAGCGCCTGCGCGATCAGTGCCAGCATGCCGGTGAACTGCGAGAACACCAGGACCCGCCGGCCCTCCTCGACCATCGACGGCAGCATGTCGCGCAGCAGCTCCAGCTTGGCCGAGCCGGCATTGCGTGCCGGGGCGTCGCCCGGCAGCAGGCGCGGATCGCAGCAGACCTGGCGCAGCTTCAGCAGGGCATCCAGCACCACGATATGGCTGCGCGCCAGCCCGCTGCCGCTGATGGCCTCGCGCACCTGTTTTTCCATTGCGGCACGCACGGTTTCATAGAGATCACGCTGGCTGCCCTCCATTTCCACCGCACGGGTAATGAGGGTCTTGGGCGGAAGCTCTGACGCGACCTGTTCCTTGCGCCGGCGCAGGATGAAGGGACGCAGTCGCTGTGCCAGCAGCTGGGCACGGCGGTGGTCGCTCCCGCGCTCGATCGGGTGGCGCCAATGCTGGTTGAACTGCTTCTCGGTGCCGAGCAGGCCGGGCAGCAGGAAATCGAACTGCGTCCACAGTTCGCCCAGATGGTTTTCCAGCGGCGTACCGGTCAAACACAGGCGATGGCGGGCCTGCAGCGTGCGCAGGGTAATGGCCGCACGTGACTTCGGATTCTTCACCTGCTGGGCTTCATCCAGAATCAGCAGATGGTAGGCATGTGCCTGCAGCGCCTGCTCGTCGCGCCACAGCAGGGGATACGTGGTCAGCACAAGATCATGCTTGGGAATCGCCTCGAACATTGCTTCGCGCGTCGGTCCATGCAGGGTCAGCACCCGCAGGCCAGGGGTGAAGCGTGCGGCTTCGCTCTGCCAGTTGTGCAGCAGCGAGGTCGGCACCACCAGCAGCGCCGGCTGGTCCAGGCGGCCACTTTCCTTTTCGACCAGCAGATGCGCCAGCGTCTGCAGGGTCTTGCCCAGCCCCATGTCATCGGCCAACACACCGCCCAGACCCTGTTGGCGCAGGTACTGCAGCCACGACAGGCCTTCACGCTGATAGGGACGCAGCGTTGCCACCAGCCCGGCCGGTGGCGGCACCTCACCCAGCGCGGGTGCCTCTATCAGCCGCTGCACCAGCGCCTGGGTATCCTTGCGGCCCCGGAACTGCAGGCGCGCCGTGCCCTGCAGCGCCTGCAGGCGGCCACGGTCAAGCGCTGACAAGCGCAGCGGTCCGCCGCGCTGGGCGAACAGGTCCGCCAACAGGGCCATGATCGGCTTCAGTCGCGCCGCCCGCACCGCCAGGCGCGTGTTGTCGCCTGTCTTCAACAGGATGTTTTCGTCATCGCCGATGGCGTCCAGCTGGCCACGCATCCAGCGGGGATCGGACTGCAGTACCTGCTGCAGCAACGGAACCATCGACACGTTGCGGCCGTCCACCTGGATGTCCAGGCCCAGGTTGAACCAGCCTGCATCCGCCGGGTCCGCCTGGATGTCCAGGTCGATCTCATCCACCCGGGTGATGCGATGGCGGAAATCGTCGTCCGTCTCCACCTTCCAGCCCAGGGCTTCCAGGCGCGGCACGTCGTCCAGCAGGAACCGTGTCCAGTCATGGGTGCGCAGCTGGAACTGAGGGCCTGCGCCCTCCAATGGCGCCCGCGGGGCCGTGTCGCGGTGCAGTCCCATCGTGCGCAGCTCGGCCTCGCGCCGTGACTCCTCAACCAGGTCGCGGGGCAGCAGGGCGAGCTGGCCCTCCGGATCGTGTGCGAACAGGCTCGGGTCATCCAGGAACCGCACGTGCTCGTCGTATTCGAAGGCCACGGTCGCGATATCGGCCCACTGCGAAGGGGCACGGGGGGCAAGCCACGGCGGACGGAACTCGACCGTGTGCAGGCGCAGGACGGGCGTCATCGAACGGATCAGCAGCGTTGGCAGCGTGCTGCTGTCGTCGGGCATGGGGGGCGTATGGTCGATCTGCTGCAGCATCCGCGCCAGCACAGCCGCCACGTGCAGGCAGTCGTGGCCGAGCGGGCAGGAACACCGGTTGCGCAGCAGGCTGCGCGGATGGCGAAGGCTGGCAGCCAGGTCGATCTCCACCCGGTAGGAGTACTTGGCCGGGATCTTTACCTCAGCGACCAGAATGTCACCGAACAGACGCATGCTGTGGACTTCCGACAGGCAATGGTCGCTCATTTCCAGCGTCCGGCCCTCCATCCAGCGGAGCAGGTCTTCTTCGGTGTAGGTATGGGCCATCAACGAGGGTGGGGCGGGCACGGGGCCGGCCATTGGCAGGGGAACCCGGCATTCTACGGAACCCTGTGCGATGCCCGTGCAATGCTGCGGCGCATCCAAGCCCTTCGCGGCCCTCCAGCTAGAATGCGGTCATCCTCAACGTGCAGGGTAGTACAGCAATGCAGCAATCGACTTCCACCGGCAAGCGCGGCAAGCGCTTCGCCAGTGCGGCGGAGGCCCTGCAAGGGGTGGTCGCCGATGGCCAGACGCTGGCCGTGGGCGGCTTCGGCCTGTGTGGCATTCCCGAGGCACTGATCGCCGCGCTGCGCGACAGCGGCGCCAAGGGCCTGACCGTGATCTCCAACAATGCCGGCGTTGATGGTTTCGGCCTGGGCCAGCTGCTGGAAACCCGGCAGATCAAGAAGATGATTTCGTCCTACGTGGGCGAGAACAAGGAATTCGAGCGCCAGTTCCTGGCCGGCGAGCTCGAGCTGGAATTCAACCCGCAGGGCACCCTGGCCGAGCGCCTGCGTGCCGGTGGTGCAGGCATTCCGGCGTTCTTCACCGCCACCGGCTATGGCACGGTGGTGGCTGAAGGAAAGGAAACCCGCGAGTTCGACGGCAAGCACTACGTGATGGAAACCGCGCTGCGCGCCGACGTGGCGCTGGTCAAGGCGTGGAAGGCCGACGAAGCGGGCAACCTGGTGTTCCGCAAGACCGCGCGCAACTTCAATCCGGCCTGCGCGATGGCCGGCAAGGTCTGCATCGTGGAAGTGGAGGAGGTGGTGCCGGTCGGCGCGATTGATCCGGACCAGGTGCACCTGCCGGGCATCTACGTACACCGCATCGTGCACAACCCGCATCCCGAAAAGCGTATCGAACAGCGCACCATCCGCGCGGAGGGCAACTGACATGGCGTGGACCCGCGATGAGATGGCGGCACGTGCCGCCCGCGAACTGACCGATGGTGCGTACGTGAACCTGGGCATCGGCCTGCCGACCCTGGTTGCCAACCACATCCCCGAAGGGGTGGACGTGTGGCTGCAGTCGGAAAACGGCCTGCTCGGCATCGGTCCGTTCCCGACCGACGCCGAAGTTGACGCCGACCTGATCAATGCCGGCAAGCAGACCGTCACCGCGCGTGCCGGTGCCAGCTATTTCGGCAGCCACGACAGCTTCGCGATGATCCGCGGTGGACACGTCAACCTGGCCATCCTCGGCGCCATGCAGGTCACCGACAAGGGCGACCTGGCCAACTGGATGGTGCCCGGCAAGATGGTCAAGGGCATGGGCGGTGCGATGGACCTGGTGGCCGGCGTGCAGCGCGTGGTGGTGCTGATGGAGCACACCGCCAAGAACGGCGAGCACAAGATCCTGACCGAATGCACGCTGCCGCTGACCGGTGTCGGCGTGGTCGACCGCATCATCACTGACCTGGCCGTGTTCGACGTGACCGACAAGGGCCTGTTGCTGGTGGAAGCGGCGCCGGGCGTCAGTGATGACGAGCTGAAGGAAAAGACCGGCGTCGCGTTCCAGCGCGGCTGAGAGTGCAAGGGCGGCCAAGCGCCGCCCTGTTCCTTGAGGGATCGCCATGCTGTTCCCCCATGACCTGCCCGATGCCGACGTCCAGCACCTGCCGGGCTGGCTGGCCACGGCCGATGCCGACCGGCTCCTGTCCGCCCTGCAGGCCGAAGTCCGCTGGGAGGTCCATCGCATCCGCATGTTCGGCAACTGGGTGGATTCGCCGCGGCTGAGTTGCTGGATCGGCGATCCGCTGGCGCGCTACCGCTATTCCGGTGCTGAATTCGTGCCGCACCCCTGGCCACCCGCGTTGCAGGCCATGCGCGGGCGCCTGCAGGCGGAGGGCATCGGCCGCTTCAACAGCGTGCTGCTGAACCGCTATCGCGGCGGTGGCGACTACATGGGCTGGCACAGCGATGACGAGCCAGAGCTGGGGCCGACCCCGGTGATTGCTTCGCTGAGCCTGGGCGCGGCGCGCCGCTTCCTGCTGCGCCGGCGCGATGACCCGGCGCGGAAGGCCGAGTACCTGCTCGGCCATGGCGATCTGCTGGTGATGGCGGGGCAGACACAGCGGTTCTACCAGCACGCGCTGCCGAAGATGGCACGGGTGCAGGGCGAACGGATCAACCTGACGTTCCGCTGGATTACGCCACGCTGACGGTCAGCGCGCGACGGTCGGCTGGTCGGCCTGTCCGCTTGTCAGCGTCCAGCCCACCATCTCCTGTGCCAGCTGCTGCAGGCCGCGCTCGAACGCAGCGGCAACCGCCGGCACGTCGGTACTGCCGACCGGCTGCGCCTGGCGGAAGGTACGGTCGGCGACCACGCGCTGGTCGGCCACATGGATCAGCTTGGCGTTGACCTCGATCACCACGGTCGGCGTGGCCTGGCCCAGGTAGTCCGATTCAAAGCGGCGCACGTCGGTGGACAGCTTGTAGTCGGCACGGATGCCGGCACTGCTGCGCGCCACGCCACGGATGCGGCCGGAGTCCTCAAAGCCACGCAGCAGGGTGTCCTCGATCATGTCGGTGGCCGGCTGTGCCCAGCTGGCCCCCTTGTAGATCTCCATCTGCGACGGCGTCGGCCGCACGTTGATACGCGGACTGTCGACCATGCGCGCGGCGCTGGGCTTGGCCAGCACCAGCTGCCAGCCCACCTGTGGCCACGCCGGGTCGGCCTTCACCTGCACGGACGGCGAGTACAGCGTCACTGCGGTTTTCTCGCTGCTGCCAAGGATGGAGCAGCCGCCCAGCAGGGTGACCATCGAAGCGGCCAGCAGCAGGCGCGGAAGGGCGGTCGGGCTCATTTGGGTTCGAACTCCTTCGGTGCGTCGCGGCCCAGCAGGTAGCGCGCGGGGTTGTTCTCGAGGCGGTCGCTGACCCGGCGCAGATCGCGGATCAGGCCGCGCAGTTCGGTCAGCGTCGGGCCGAGCTGGCCGAGGCCATCGTTGGCGAAGCTGTTGATCGCGGCACGGTTCTCGCCAAGGATCGAGTCGGCGTTGCCGGCGGCCGAATCAAGCTTGGCCAGGGTGGCGTCGAGCTTGTCGATGATGCCCGGCAGCTGCTGCACCAGGTTCTTGTCCAGGCGCTCGATGGTGCCATTGGTGGTCTTCAGCGTGGTGTCTAGGCTGCGGGCGGCATCGCGCGCGCTGAGCAGCAGCGCCTGCGTGCCCTGATCACGGTCGGCCAGGCCGCCGCTGATCGTTTCCAGGTTGGCCAGCGTCGCGTTGATCGAGGCCACGTTGCGGTCGCTGAGGATCTGGTCCATGCGCTCGACGATGCGGTTGGCAACGTCGGTGATGTTCTGCAGCGCCGACGGCGTGGTTGGAATGATCGGCGCCGGGTCCTTGTTGACCGTGGTCAGTGCCGGCGACTGCGGCGTACCACCGCTGAGCTGGATGATCGACGGGCCGGTCAGGCTGGTGATCGCCAGCTTTGCACGGGTATCGGTCTTGACCGGGGTGGTCGAGTTCAGGCGGATGCGTGCGACCACCTGGCGCGGGTCGTCCGGAACCAGGTTCAGTTCGATGATCGAACCCACCGCGATGCCGTTGTACTGCACCGGGCTGCCCACCGACAGGCCGGTTACTGCCTCGCGGAACACCACGCGGTATTCCTGCCAGGTACGGTCGGAGGAGTACTTGGCCGCCCACAGGCCGAAGGCCAGCAGGGCCAGGCCGGTGATCAGGGTGAACGCGCCGATCAGCACGTAGTTGGCTTTGGTTTCCATGGCTCAGGCACTCTCGATCTGTTCGCCGCGCGCGGCACGCGCACGCGGTCCGTGGAAGTATTCCTGGATCCACGGATGATCCAGTTTCTCGATGTCCGGCAGTGGCGCGTTGGCCACCACTTTGCGGTCGGCGATCACCGCCACCCGGTCGCAGATCGCATACAGCGTGTCCAGGTCGTGGGTGATCAGGAACACGGTCAACCCCAGTGCTTCCTGCAGGGTCTTGATCAGTCGGTCGAAGGCGGCCGCGCCGATCGGGTCGAGTCCGGCGGTCGGTTCATCCAGGAACAGCAGCGGCGGGTCCAGTGCCAACGCGCGGGCCAGGCCGGCGCGCTTGCGCATGCCGCCGGACAGCTGCGAGGGCAGTTTGTTGATCGCATCGGCGGGCAGGCCGGCCAGCTTCACCTTCAGCAGCGCCAGTTCGTAATGCCAGCGCTCGGGCAGTTCGCGGTGGTGCTCCTTCAACGGTACCTGCACGTTCTCGCCTACGGTCAGCGACGAGAACAACGCACCGTCCTGGAACAGCACGCCGGTGTTGCGCTCGATGTGCAGGCGGCTCTCGGCATCGTCGGCACGCGCGTCGCGGCCCAGCACCTCGATCCGGCCTTCGTCGGGCGTGCGCAGGCCGAGGATGGAGCGCATCAGCACCGACTTGCCGGTACCCGAACCACCCACCACGCCGAGAATTTCGCCGCGGCGCACGTCCAGGTCCAGGTCCTCGTGCACGGTCTGGCTGCCGAAGCGGTTGACCAGCCCGCGCACGCGGATGGCCAGGTCGTGGCCATCGTCGTCCTGCATGGGAATGTCGTCGGGCGTCGGATGCGTGCTCATGTCACCAGTCCATGTGCATGAACCACAACGCCGCGAAGGCGTCGATGATGATCACCAGCGAGATGGTCTGCACCACGCTGGAGGTGGTGCGTTCGCCCACCGACTGCGCCGTGCCTTCCACCTTCAGGCCTTCCAGGCAGCCGATCAGGCCGATCACCAGCGCGAACACCGGCGCCTTCGACAGGCCGACCAGCATGTGCCGCACTTCCATCGTCTCGTGCATGCGCGCGATGTACATCTGCGGCGGGATGTCGAGGTCGAACGCACCGACGGTGATGCCGCCAGCCAGGCCGGCCACCATCGCAATGAAGGTCAGCAGCGGCAGGGTGACCAGCAGCGCCAGCAGCCGTGGCAGCACCAGCAGGTCGATCGGATCCAGGCCCAGGGTGCGCATCGCATCGATTTCCTCGCGCGCTTTCATCGCACCGATCTGTGCGGTGAAGGCGCTGGCGGTGCGGCCGGCCAGCACGATGGCGGTCAGCAGCACCGCGAACTCGCGCAGGAAGGCGATGTTGACCAACTCGACCACGTAGATCTCGGCGCCGAAGTCGCGAAGGATGGTCGAGCCGAGGAAGGCGATCACCGCGCCCACCAGGTAGGACAGCAGCGCCACCAGCGGTACCGCGTCCAGCCCGACCTGCTCCATCTGGTGCACGGTGGCGGTCAGGCGGAAGCGACGGGGTTCCTTGACCAGGCGAGCTCCCTTGACCAGGTTCTCGCCGAGGAAACTGCACAGCGCCTTGATGTTGTGGCCGGTGGCATGGACGCTGACACCCAGCCGTTCCAGCGCCGCCAGCACGCCGAAGTCGCGCTTGGGCTTGGGCCGGTCGTCGGCCACTTCCTCGATGGTGCACACCAGCGCCTGGTGATCCGGGCGGAACTTCAGTGCGTCCTCGCCGAGGTCGGCGCGATGGGCTACGCGCAGCACCTGCAGCACGCCGGCCGAATCCATTTTCTCGATGGCGGTGGCATCGATGCCGGTCAGCGTGTCGGGAACGCCGCGCAGGACTTCGGCCGCGGCCAGCGCGGTCTTCAAGGTCCAGGTGCCGGACAGGCGGATCACGCCCGGGTCATGGGCATCCTGTTCGAGCTGGGGGGCGTGGTTCGGGGTCACTTGGGCCATTCGGGTCGCAGCATAACCGTTCTGTATTGGGCTTCGCGTCGAACTCGGATGAATTTCTCCGGTAAGGCCCAGCCTAGGTAATACTACGGCGCATGTCCGCAGACGCTCACACGATCCCCACGCCCCAGGCCAGCTACGCACAGCGCGTGGCCTTCGTTTCCGAGATCGCCGGACGCCTGCACAGCTATGGCACAACGGCCCAGCGCCTGGAAACAGCGGTGGTGGCACTGGCCCGCCAGCTCGATCTGGATTGTGAACCGTGGTCGAATCCCACCGGTATCATCCTCAGCTTCAGCGACCCGGCGCAGGCGATCGGCTCCAGTGACATCACCCGCGTGATCCGCTTGGCGCCCGGCGAGAACGACCTGCACAAGCTCAGCGTCGCCGACCATATCGCCGAGGAAGTGGCCAATGGGCGGATGAGCATCGCCCAGGGCCACACCGCATTGCGCCAGCTGGACAAGGATCCGGGCCGGCGCGGCAAGCTGCGCACCATCCTTTCGTTCACCCTCGGCGCGGCCGGCGTGGCCGGCATGTGGAAGCTGCCGTGGCTGGACATCGCCACCGCCGGTGTCATCGGCCTGATGATCGGCCTGCTCGGCATGGTCACCGACCGTCGCCCGGCCACCCGCGAAGCCGCCGAGGCACTGGCCGCGCTGCTGGCCGGCCTGGTCGCCACGCTGGTCGCGTCCTTCATCGGCGCGCTCAACCTCAACACAGTGATCATCGCCTCGCTGGTGGTGCTGCTGCCGGGCATGTCGCTGACCAATGCGGTCAATGAACTGGCCAGCCAGCACTGGGTGTCGGGGACCGCGCGCTTCGCCGGTGCGCTGACCACCATCATGAAACTCAGTGTGGGCGCGATGATCGCGGTGACCTTGGCCGACGTGCTCGGCCTCGACCCGGTGATCCGCGCGGCGCGGCCGCAGGGGCCCTGGGTGGAGTGGGGCTCGCTGCTGACCGCGGCGTTCGCCTTCGCGATGCTGTTCAAGGCCAACCGCCGCGATTACCCGTGGGTGATCGCCGCCTCGGTGGCCGGCTATGCGATCTCCAAGTTCGGTGGCCACGCCTGGGGCGCGCCGGCCGGCATCTTCCTGTCGGCGATGCTGCTGACCGCCGGTGGCAATCTGTTCGGCCGTCTCGTTGGCCGCCCGGGTGCGATCATCCGCCTGCCTGGCATCATCATGATGGTGCCAGGCAGCACCAGCCTGCGCGGCGTGCTGACCCTGGTCCAGCAGCAGGACGTGGGTGCCGGCCAGAGCGTGTTCCTCACCGTGCTCAACGTGGTGATGGCCCTGGTCGCCGGCCTGCTGTTCGGCAACCTGCTGATGCCCGCTCGCAAAACCCTGTAATGATGTCGGTGAGTGTGGACCGTTGGTCCACACGCCGGGAGGGCTGCTTGCTGTGGGTGTGGACCTCGGTCCACACACCGAAGAATGAAAAACGCCGGCTTTCGCCGGCGTTTTTCATCGCATCCCGATCCGGCCTCAGGCCTTCTTGATCAGGAAATCTTCCGGCTTCTTGTTGCCCTTGGCGGTCAGCTCGGCCATCCAGCGCGGCTGCTTGCCACGACCGGTCCAGGTTTCCTTGGGGTTGGCCGGGTTGCGGTACTTCGGAGCAACCTTGCCCAGCTTGCGGCCAGCGGCCTTCGACGGTGCCTTGGCGGCCTTGGCCACCTTGCGCGCGCGCGGGGCCGGGGCGTCGCCGAACAGTTCCTCGATGGTGTAACCCTCGGTCTTGGCCAGCTTGGTCAGCTGTGCCCGGACCTTGGTGATCGGCCGGCGCTTGGCGACGATGGTCTGCTGTTTCTTGGCGGTACGGATCAGGGCGCCCAGCTCGCGTGCCGACAGGCCGGTCAGGTCAATGCTCATTTACGGTTACTCCGGAAACTAATAAGTGGACGGGACGAGCCAGTCCATGGCGTCGCGGGACAGAATAAAGATGAATTAATCCCAGCACAAATGCAGGCGGGTCATGGCCTGGCAGCATCCCGGCTGCATTGCGTCTATTTTGACCGGATTATGTCCGCTGCAATATTGCTCAAATGGGCGTCAGCTAGAAAAAGACCGGGGCATGCCCCGGTCTTTTCCTGATCAGTCCTGCAGACGCTGCAGCAGGGTGGCCTTGTCCAGGTTCTCGGCTTCGCTGGCGCGGCGCGAGCGGTACTCGTAGGTACCGGCGGCCAGGCCACGTTCGCTGACCACCACGCGGTGCGGGATGCCGATCAGTTCCATGTCGGCGAACATCGCGCCCGGGCGCAGGCCACGGTCGTCCAGCGCGGCATCGAGGCCGGCGTCGCGAAGTTCCTGCAGCAGGTTGGACGCTGCATCGGCGACGGCAGCGTCGCCCTTCGGGTTGATCACGCACACCACCACCTGCCACGGCGCCATCGCGTCCGGCCAGATGATGCCGGCATCGTCATGGTTCTGTTCGATCGCGGCAGCCACCACGCGCGAGATGCCGATGCCATAGCAGCCCATCGCCATCACCGCCGCCTTGCCGTTCTCGTCCAGCACCGTGGCATCCAGCGCTTCGGCGTACTTGCGGCCCAGCTGGAACACGTGGCCGACTTCGATGCCACGGGCGATCTTCAGTTCGCCGCCGTCCAGCGCGCGGTCACCGGCACGCACGTTGCGGATGTCGGCCACTTCCGGTTCCGGCAGGTCGCGGCCCCAGTTGACGCCGGCCAGGTGGAAACCGGCTTCGTTGGCGCCGACGACGAAGTCGGACATCGCCGCCACTTCGCGATCAGCCACCACGCGGATGGCCTTGGCCGGGGCGACCGGGCCGAGGAAGCCCGGCACGGCGCCCAGATGGTCGGCGATTTCCGCTTCGCTGGCGAAGCGCTGTTCGTCCAGGCCGGCAACCTTGGCCAGCTTGATCTCGTTGACCTCATGGTCGCCGCGTACCAGCACCAGTACGAACTGCTGTGCCTTGCCTTCGCCAGCGATCAGCGCCACCGACTTCACCGTGCGCTGCAGGGCGATGCCGAGCAGGGCCGCGACGTCCTCGCAGGTCTTCTGGGTGGGGGTGTCGACCTTGCGCATGGCTTCGCTGGCGGCGGCACGCGGTGCCGGATCGGCGGCAATCGCCGCTTCCATGTTGGCCGCGTAGTCCGAACCGGTGGAGAACACCAGCGCGTCCTCGCCGGAATCGGCGATCACGTGGAATTCCTGCGACGCATCGCCGCCGATCGCACCGGAGTCGGCCTGCACCATGCGGAAGTCCAGGCCGAGGCGGGTGAAGATGCGGCTATAGGCCGACTTCATGTTCTCGTATTCGCGCACCAGGCACTCATCGTGCAGGTGGAACGAATAGGCGTCCTTCATCAGAAACTCGCGCGAACGCATCACGCCGAAGCGCGGACGGATCTCGTCGCGGAACTTGGTCTGCACCTGGTAGAAATTGACCGGCAGCTGCTTGTAGCTGGACAGCTCGCTGCGCGCGAAGTCGCAGGCGGCTTCTTCGGCGGTCGGGCTGTAGCAGAACACCTGGTCCTTGCGGTCCTTGATCTTCAGCAGCTGCGGGCCGAACTTCTGCCAGCGGCCGGTCTGCTCCCACAGTTCCTTCGGCTGGATGGTCGGGATCTGGAATTCCACGGCACCGGCGCGGTCCATTTCCTCGCGCACGATGCGCTCGACCTTTCGCAGCACGCGCAGGCCCAGCGGCGACCAGGTGTACAGGCCCGATGCCAGCTTGCGGATCATGCCCGCGCGCAGCATCAGCCGGTGGCTGGTGAGCTCGGCGTCGCTGGGGGTTTCCTTGGTGGTGTGCAGGTGGAACTGGGAGAGGCGCATCGTCGGCTTCGGATAACGGCAGAGACGCCTATTCTGCCAGCCTGGCCGGGGGGAGGGGTATCGGCAGGGCTGCGCCCTGCACCCGCCTCAAGCAACGTCAACTGCAACTGCCGAAGCAACGGCAAAGGCGAGTTTACTGGGGGATGGCGGGGTGGGCCCGGTGGCAGGGGACGCCGTAAACCCGTCCATGGGGGCTTGGTCGCGGCATCCATGCCGCTCACACCCCTGCCACCGTACCCACCCCGCCTTCGACAGATTCCTGCGACCTGCCTGCATTTCTGTAGAGTCGAGCCTTGCTCGGCTGCTGTTCGATCAATTCCCGAAATATTCGATTTCCATGGAGATTGATCCACATATGGCGTGGATCAACTGCCCACCGGCCACCGGCCACCGGCCAACTGTCGAAGGCGGGGCACTGTGGGTTTGCGGGGTGTGAGCCGCATGGATGCGGCGACCAAGCCCCCAGGGATGGGTCTACGGCGTCCCCGCAAACCCACAGTGCCCCGCCATCCCTCAGGAAGCCGCTTTGGCGTTTGACGTTGCCGTTGCTTGAAGCAGGTGCAGGGCTGCAAGCCCTGCCGATACCCTCACTCCGCCGGGCAGTAAGCCTTGATGGCGGCTTCAGCCAATCCCTTCTGCGCACTGCGCTGCTCCGGAGCCAACGGGGTATCGGCCTTGCCATCGCCATCGGTGTCCTGCATCACCTGGCCGCCACCGTCCAGCAGGGCCAGGTTGGCCCGGGCCGTGCTGCACTGCTCAGGCACCGGTGCGGCGGGGGTCTCGGCGCTGGCCGCAGCCTGTGGGCTGCGCGCCTGCGCACGGGTCTCGAATTTCCTGCCCGCCGGAGGGGTCTCCGAATACTGGGTCACGCCATTGGCGTCCTTCCATTTATAGACCGGGCCGGCCACGACGTTGGCACTGGCCAACAGCAGCAGGCATCCAAGGCAGGACAGGGCACGCATGGCAAACTCCACGGAATGGGCGTAGAACGCCGATTGCAGCATTGGCGCCGAGTACTGGCAAGTCGATTAAACTGGATTCCATGGACCCGATCACACCGCCGCCGCGTTCGCGCACGATTTACCTGCTGCCCAACCTGTTCACCACCGCCGGCCTGTTTGCCGGCTTCTACGCGATCATCGCCGCGGCCAACGGGGACTTCGTCAACGCCAGCATCGCCGTGTTCGTGGCAGCGGTGATGGATGGCCTGGATGGGCGCGTGGCGCGCCTGACCGGTACCAGCAGCGAATTCGGCGTGCAGTACGACTCGCTGGCCGACCTGGTCAGCTTCGGCATGGCCCCGGCGCTGGTGATGTACCACTGGTCGCTGTCGTGGCTGAAGTTCGATGATCCGCTGCTCGGCCGCGTCGGCTGGGCCGTGGCCTTCCTGTATGCCGCCTGCGCGGCGCTGCGCCTGGCCCGCTTCAACACCCAGGTGGCGGTGGTCGACAAGCGCTGGTTCGTCGGCCTGGCCAGCCCGGCCGCGGCCGGCCTGATGATGTCCTTCGTCTGGGCGTTCGCCGATGGCAACCTGGGCTGGGACGGCAACCAGCTGCGCTACGTTGCGCTGGCGGTGACGATCATCGCGGCGCTGCTGATGGTCAGCCGCATCCGCTTCTGGAGCTTCAAGGGCGGCGCTGCCAAGGGCACCCGTTCGGACCGCGTGCCGTTCCTGGTGCTGGCACTGGTACCGGTGGCCATCGCCATCGCGGTCATCGATCTGCCGCGCGTGCTGTTCGCGGTGGGCATCCTGTACGCCTTGTCCGGCCCAGTGATGTGGGCCGTGCAGCGCCTGCGCAAGAAGCCCGAGGCCGCGTGAGCCAGGACCTGCCCGTGCTGTGGTCACCGGCCCAGCAGGCCTGGCTGCAGGCCATGGGCTATACCGTCTATCACGACGGTCAGCTGGCCGCCGAGCTGGATGCCGCGCTGCAGCTGAGCGTGGCCGAAGCCGAGACGGCTGCCGCGCCAGCGGCGGAGCAGGCGCGGGCATCCACCGCACCCGCGCGTGAGCCTCTGGCTGCGGCCACACCCGTTTCCCGCCAGGAGCGTCCGGCACCCCCGCGTCGCGAGACCCCGGTCAGCGCACCGGACACCGCGCCCGCCGCTGCCCGCCCGCTGCCCGGCGGCAATGCCCGGCAGCCGGTGGTGCGGCTGCCGGATCGCCTGCAGATCGCCTTGCTGCGCGCGTCCGGCTGCAACCCCAACGATCCGGCCACGCAGGCGCTGATGGACAGCTGGCCGCTGGACCAGCTGCGCCAGGACCCGGCCGCCAAGCGCGCGCTGTGGCCGCAGCTGCGCACCCTGCGCAAGCGGGGCACGCCATGAGTGCGGTCAGCCAGCCCGGTCCGGTCAGCCTGCGTGCGCTGCGCGAGAGCGACCTCAACGCGGTGATGGCGATTGAAGTACGCGGCTATCCGTTTCCCTGGACCCGCGGCATCTTCGTTGACTGCCTGCGTGCCGGTTATCCCGGCCTGGCGATGGAGCGCGATGGTCAGCTGATCGGCTACGGCGTGCTCAGCATCGCCGCCGACGAGGCCCATGTGCTGAACATCTGCATCGATCCGTTCACGCAGTCGCGTGGCCTCGGGCGGCAACTGCTGCGGGCGCTGGTGCAGCTGGCCGGCGACCGTGGCGCGCAGCGGGTGTTCCTGGAAGTGCGTCCGTCCAACACGCCGGCGCTGGCGCTGTACCACAGCGAAGGCTTCAACGAGATCGGTCGCCGCCCGCGTTACTACCCGGCCGCACAGGGCCGCGAGGACGCGGTGGTGATGGCGATCGAACTGGTCGACGGCGACCTGCAGGCGATGCCGCCGCTGTAACCGGGAAGGGTTGCCGGCCAGCGGCCGGCACTACCGATGGATCTCCGCTGTCATCGACACATCACCTGCCGTGGTAGGTGCCAACCTTGGTTGGCACGCATTGCTCACGCCAACCGCAGTGCCAATACACCGCCTACGATGAGCGCCGCCGCCAGCCAGCGCGCACGCGGAATGCGCTCGCGCAGGAGGAACACCGAGATCAGCAGCGCGAACAGGATCGAAGACTCACGCAGCGCGGAGACCATCGCCACCGGCGCCTGGGTCATCGCCCACAACGCCATCGTATAGGACGCCGTGGTGCCGACGCCGCCGGCCAGACCGAGAGGCCAATGCTGCCGCGCATAGTCCAGCACCGCGCCGCGCCGGGTGTACAGCGCCCACAATGGCAGGGGAATGCCCGACAGCAGGAACAGCCACAGCGTGTAGCTGAGCGCACTGCCGGACTGGCGTGCACCCTGCGCGTCGACCAGGGTGTAGGTGGCGATCATCGCCGCGGTCAGCAGTGGCAAGCGCAGTTGGCCGCCACGCGCACCCAGTGCCATGCACAGGATGCCGGTGCTCACCAGCACCACGCCCAGCCACGCGGCAGCTGGCAATTGTTCGCCCAGCAGGGTGCCGGCCAGCGCAACCAGGATCGGCGCGCTGCCACGCATCAGGGGATAGGCTAGGCTCATGTCGACCTGCTGGTAGCAGCGTGCGACCAGGCTGTAGTACGTCACCTGCAACAGCACCGACGCGCCCAGCCACGGCAAGCAGTGCGCGGCCGGGAACGGCAGGAAGGGCAGGGCGGCCGCCGACAGTAGCGCGGCGCTGCCCGTGACCAGCACGGTGCCGAGGAATTTGTCTGGTCCGCGCTTGACGATCGCATTCCAGCTGGCATGCAGGGCCGCGGCCGCGAGGACCAGCAGGAAAATGGGCAGAGGCATCGGGCGATGATGCCATGTCGGGAAAATGTTCCGGGTTTGGTGGGTGCCAACCTTGGTTGGCACATCGCTCAGTGCGGACCGAGGTCCGCACACACCAGCATGGTGCTTACAGCTTCGCGCGCTGCTCGCGCAGGCCGGCCAGCTGGGTGTTCCAGTCGACCAGGCGCACGCGTTCCTGCTCGACCACCGCCGGTGGCACCTTGTCGGTGAACCTGGCCAGCTTGGTCTCGCTCTTTTCCTTTTCGGCTTCGACGCGGGCGATTTCCTTGTCCAGGCGCACGCGCTCGGCGTCGAGATCGACCAGGCCTTCCAGCGGCACCAGCAGCTTCAGCTCGCCCACGATCGCAGCGGCAGCCGGCGGTGCGCTTTCGCCTTCGGCCAGCCACTGGATGCTGTCCAGCTTCAGCAGGAACGACAGCGAAGCGCTGAAGCGTTCGATGCGCACGCGGTCCTGTTCCAGGCCGGCCTGCAGGCGCAGCGGCACCAGCTTGGACGGGGCGACGTTCAGTTCGCTGCGCACGCGACGCACCGCACTGATCACCGCCTTCAGCCATTCCACGTCGGCCTCGGCCTGGGCAAAATCGCCCTCGAACTCGGCCGCGGTCGGGTACGGGCGCAGCGACAGCGTGGTTTCGGCCAGGCCCAGGCGCGGGGCCAGCTGCTGCCACAGCTGTTCAGTGATGAACGGCGTGAGCGGGTGCAGCAGGCGCAGCAGCGCTTCCAGCACGTACAGCAGGGTGTGGCGGGTGCTTTCGGCATCGGCGCCGTCGGCACCGTTCAGGGCCGGCTTGCTCAGTTCCAGGAACCAGTCGCAGAACGCGTTCCAGGCGAACTCGTACAGGCACTGTGCCAGCAGATCGAAGCGGTAGGCGGCGAAATGGCCCTGCGCTTCGGCAGTGGTGGCGGCCAGGCGCGCGAGGATCCAGCGCTCGGCATCGGTGCGCGGCTTCGGCACGCCGGTGAACGCGGCACCTTCAGTGTTCATCAGCGCGAAGCGGCTGGCATTCCACAGCTTGTTGCAGAAGTTCTTGTAGCCCTCGGCGCGGTTCATGTCGAACTTGATGTCGCGGCCGTGGGTGGCCAGCGCGGCGATGGTGAAGCGCAGCGCATCGGCACCGTGGGCAGCAATGCCGTCCGGGAATTCCTTGCGGGTGGCCTTTTCGATCTTCTCCACCATCTTCGGCTGCATCAGGCCGCCGGTACGCTTGGCGACCAGGTCGTCGATGGTGATGCCGTCGATGATGTCCAGCGGGTCGAGCACGTTGCCCTTGCTCTTGGACATCTTCTGGCCCTGGCCGTCGCGGATCAGGCCGGTGAAGTAGACGTCCTTGAACGGGATCTTCCCGACCAGGTTGTCGGTGGCCATGATCATGCGCGCCACCCAGAAGAAGATGATGTCGAAGCCGGTGATCAGCACCGACGACGGCAGGTAGCGGTCGAAGCCGCGCTCGGCCATCGCCTGTTCGTTCGGCCAGCCCAGGGTGGAGAATGGCCACAGCTGCGAGGAGAACCAGGTCTCCAGCACGTCGCTTTCCTGGTTCAGCACCACGTCGCTGCCGAGGTTGTTCTTCGCGCGCACTTCGTCTTCGCTGCGACCGACGTAGCAGTTGCCGGTGGCGGCGTCGAACCACGCCGGAATGCGGTGGCCCCACCACAGCTGGCGGCTGATGCACCAGTCCTGGATGTTGTTCATCCAGTGGCGGTAAGTGTTGATCCAGTTCGGCGGAACGAAGGCGATGCTTCCGTCCTCGACCAGTTCCAGGCCACGCTTGGCCAGGTCGTCCATCTTCACGAACCACTGGTCGGTCAGGTACGGCTCGATCACCTGGCCGGTGCGATCACCGCGCGGCACCTGCAGCTTGTGCGCCTTGGTCTCGACCAGGATGCCCAGGTCTTCCAGCTCGGCCAGCACGGCCTTGCGCGCGGCGTAGCGGTCCAGGCCCTGGAAGCGTTCGGGTGCGTTTTCATTCAGCGCCGCCACCGGGGTGAACAGGTTGATCATCGGCAGGCTGTGGCGCACGCCCACTTCATAGTCGTTGAAATCGTGCGCCGGGGTGACCTTGACCACGCCGGTGCCGAACGCACGGTCCACGTAATCGTCGGCGATCACCGGCACGCGGCGGCCGGTCAACGGCAGCACCACCTGCTTGCCGATCAGGTGCGCATAGCGCTCGTCTTCCGGATGCACCATCACCGCCGTATCACCCAGCAGGGTTTCCGGGCGCGTGGTGGCGACCACCAGGTAGTCGCGGGTTTCGCGCAGGGTTTCCACGCCGTCGGCATCGCGCTCGACGTGCTCGTAGCTCAGGCCTTCATCCAGCGTGTAGGCGATCGACCACAGGAAGCCGTCTTCCTCGGCGCTCTCCACTTCCAGGTCGGAAATGGCGGTCTTCAGCACCGGGTCCCAGTTGACCAGGCGCTGGCCACGGTAGATCAGGCCCTGCTCGTACCAGCGCACGAAGGCTTCGTTGACGGCGGCCGACGGCTGCGGGTCCATGGTGAAGGTGCTGCGCGACCAGTCGGCGGAGGTGCCGAGGCGGCGCATCTGGCGCTCGATGGTGTCGCCGGACTGCTGCTTCCACTCCCAGACCTTGCCGATGAAGCCCTCGCGGCCCAGCGAATCGCGGGTCTCGCCCTTGCCTTCCAGCGCCAGGTTGCGGCTGACCACCATTTCGGTGGCAATGCCGGCATGGTCGGTACCGACCTGCCACAGCGTGTCGTAGCCACGCATGCGGTGGTAGCGCACCAGCGCATCCATCAGGGTCTGCTGGAACGCGTGGCCCATGTGCAGGGTGCCGGTTACGTTCGGCGGCGGCAGCAGGATGGTGTACGGCTCGCCCGTGCCGGACGGCTTGAAGTGGCCGGCCTTCTCCCAGGCCTCGTAGAGGTCGGTCTCGAAGGACTTCGGGTCGTAGCTGGAGGCGAGTTGGGTCATGCGGGGGAACCAGGAGGTAATCGTTGAAGGATCAGGGCGCGGCGGCGGCCCATCAAGGGGGCCGGGGCGCGCCTACATGTCGTGCTTGTTCAGGTCGTAACCGGCGGCCTTGTACTGGCGCCAGCGTTCGCGCAGCGGTTCGCGCGCTTCCGGGTCGGCCGGAACCACTTCCAGCACGCGCTCGCACTGGCCCAGCCAGGGCTCGTCGCGCAGGTTGATCACCAGCGGACGCACCGGTGCCTCGGTGCCGGGCACGGCGATCAGCACCAGGGCTTCTTCCTCGTCCATGTCTTCGCCGGCAATCTGGTGCGGGATGTAGGCATCGTTGTCGAACGCCCACAGCAGTTCGTCCAGCTCCTCGGCCTGGGCCTGGTCGCGGGCCAGTACCAGGGTGAACAGCCCGGCATCGTTGGCCTTGCGCGCCAGCTCGCAGACCAGGCGCAGGGGCTCGGTCAGGAAACGGGGCTTGGCGATCAGGTAGAAGTCGGCGCGGGGCATGGCAGGGTCCGGGTCAGGCAGGGTTCCGGCGGTGCCGGGCGAGGCCCGGGCCGGCGTCTGCCGGCCAGGGTCGGGTACGGCATCAGGCGCGGGCGGCCTGGTCCAGCAGCCACTGGCTCAGCAGGCCCACCGGGCGGCCGGTGGCCATGCCGCGCTTGCCTTCATCGCTGGCCACGCCGGCGATGTCCAGGTGGGCCCAGCGCTGGCCTTCGGCGAAGCGCGACAGGAAGCAGCCGGCGGTGATCGCACCGGCCCAGCGGCCGCCGATGTTGTAGACGTCGGCGAAGGTCGAATCCAGCATCGGCTGGTATTCGTCCCACAGCGGCAGGCGCCAGGCGCGGTCGAATACCTGCTCGCCGGCGGCCAGCAACTCGTTGGCCAGGTCGTCGTGCTTGCTCATCAGGCCGGCGGTCTGGTGGCCCAGGGCGACCATGCAGGCACCGGTCAGGGTGGCGACATCGACCAGCGCCGCCGGTTCGAAGCGCTGCGCGTAGGTCAGCGCATCGCACAGGATCAGGCGGCCTTCGGCGTCGGTGTTGCCCACTTCAATGGTTTTGCCCGACATCGAGGTGATCACGTCGGACGGGCGGTAGGCATTGCCGTCAATGGCGTTTTCCACCGCCGGCACCACCACCACGAGGTTCAGCGGCAGCTTGGCCTTGACCGCAGCGACGAAGGTGCCGATGACGTTGGCGCCACCGCACATGTCGTACTTCATCTCTTCAATGCCGCCCTGGGTCTTCAGGTTGACGCCACCGGTATCGAAGGTGATGCCCTTGCCGACCAGCACGTACGGCTTGGCGTCACCACCATTGTTCCACTTCAGCACGACCAGGCGCGGGCGGTTGGCCGAACCGCGGGCCACCGCCAGCAGCGAGCCCATGCCCAGCGCTTCCATCTGGTGCTCGTCGAGGATCTCGGCTTCGGCGCCTTCGTGCTCGGCGGCGAACTTCACGCCCATCTCGGCCAGATAGGCCGGGGTGCAGTAGTTCGGCGGCAGGTTGCCCAGTTCGCGGGCGAACTCGACACCGGCGGCGATGGCCTGGCCCTGGGCCAGGGCCTGCGCGTCGTCACCGGCGATGGCCAGCTGGGCCAGGCCGGCGTCGTCGGCCTTCTTCTTGCCCAGGGTGGCGGTGTAGCGGTAGGCGGCGTGATCGGCGGCGATCACCGCCTGGCGGATCGCCCAGGCCGCGTCGCGGTCCTTCACCGCCACTTCGGACAGGGTGAACAGTGCGCTGCGGGCAGCGCCGGCCTTCAAAGCACGCACGGCGTCGCCCACGGCCTTCAGGTACTGCGGCACGCCGAAGCGGGCGGCGTCGCCGAGGCCGACCACCAGCACGCGCGGCGCGCTCACGCCCGGCAGGTCGTGCAGCAGGGTGGTGGCGCCGGTCTTGCCGGACAGGTCGCCACGCTGGGCCAGGGCGGCCAGGCGGCCACCGCTGGCGGCATCCAGCGCCTGCGCGGCCGGGGTCAGGGTATGGTCGGCATACGCGCCGACCACCAGGCAATCAACGGTGGCGGCGGCCGGAGCAACGTGGTTCAGGGTGAATTCGAGGGCCATTGAGCAGATTCCATTGGCGAGTCCGTACAATCGCAGGCCGTTTACGCCCAGACAGTAGACTGGGCGGCACCGCGAACGAACCCCAGAGTTTAAACCACCGCCCCATGCTGAAGCTCGACCGATACCTGCTGGGCGATTTCGTCCAGAGTTTCCTGGCTACCCTGATCGTCCTGCTGGTGGTCAGCGTGGGCGGCGTGCTGGTGGACATCCTCGGCAACATCGCCGACGGGCGCCTGCCGGCCAAGCTGCTGTTCTCGCAGCTGGGCCTGCAGTTCATCGCCTACCTGCCGCTGATCCTGCCGCTGGCGCTGATGCTGGGCCTGCTGCTGGCCATCGCCCGCCTGTACCGCGACTCGGAGATGGCGGTCATCACCGCGATCGGGGTAGGCCCAAAGCGGCTGCTGCGGCCGCTGCTGATGCTGGTGGTGCCGGTGGTGCTGCTGGTCGGCGCCTGCTCGCTGTGGCTGGGCCCGTGGGCCGGCCGGGTGGCAGAGCAGATGGTCATCGAGGCCAACCGCAGCGTGCTGATGGCCGGCCTGGAGCCGGGCCGTTTCACGCCGCTGCCCAACGGCGGCGTGGTCTACCTGTCCTCGATCTCGCCCGATGGCACCCAGCTGGGCAAGGTGTTCCTGCAGCGCCAGAAGGATGACCGCCTGGAGGTGGTGTCGGCCAATGGCGGTCGCATGTTCTTCGAGGGTACCCGCCAGCGCTTCCTGGAGCTGGATGACGGCCACCAGGTGGAAGGCCCGGTGGCCGGCGCGCTGGATTACCGGCTGGCGACCTTCGCCCGCAATGACGTGGCCCTGCCCGATGGCGCGCAGACCCGCACCGAGGATGATCCGGAACTGATGCCGACCCTGCAGCTGATCGGCGATGAGCGTCCGCAGGCGCAGGCGCAGCTGCACCGCCGCCTGGCCCCGCCGCTGATCGCGCTGGCGTTCGCCCTGCTGACCGTGCCGTTGGGCCGCAGCTCGCCGCGCCAGCAGCGCTACGGCCGCATGATGCTGGCGCTGATGGCCTACATGGTCGGCACCAACCTGATGTTCATCGGCAGCGGCTGGATCGCCAACGGCAAGATCCCCCCTGCGCTCGGCCTGTGGTGGTTGACCTTGCCGCTGCTGGCGCTGGCCATCTGGATGTATGCACGTGATGGCCGCCTGGGCCGCCCGAAGGGAGCCCGCGCATGAGGCTGCGCCCGATGCGTTTCGACCTGTACCTGGGCCGGTCGGTGTTCACCACCGTGTTGCTGACCTGGGCCGTACTGGTCGGCCTGGACGTGGTGATGGCGTTCTCCGGCGAGTTCAAGGACATCGGCAAGAACGGCTACACCCTGGGCCATGCCGCCGCCTGGGTGCTGTATACGGTGCCACGCCGCGCCTACACCATGTTCCCCACCGCCGCGGTGATCGGCGCACTGATGGGCCTGGGCCAGCTGGCGGCGACCTCGGAGCTGACCGCGCTGCGCGCACTGGGGCTGTCGCGCAAGCGCCTGAGCGTTTCAGTGGCGATCGCGCTGTCGCTGCTGACCGCGGTGATGGTGCTCAGCGCCGAGACCCTGGGCCCCTGGGGCCAGGACCGTGCCGATGCGTTGAAGTCCAGTGCCAAGTGGGGGCGGGATATCGCCACCAGCCGTTATTCGGGCCTGTGGGCACGCGAGGGCGATACCTTCCTCAATGCGCAGAGTGGCGAGGAGCAGCTGGTTGGCGACAAGGGCACGCGCCTGATCCTGCGCGACGTGCGCCTGTATCGCATTGCTGAAGACGGCCGGATCGCCTCGCTGACCCATGCGGCCACCGTCGAGCATGACAAGGATGGCTGGGTATTGACGGGCGTGCGCCGGGACACCTTTGGTGAACGCTCGGCCACGCGTGAGGAAGTAGCGCGCGAAGCGTGGAATTCATCGCTGGATCCGGCGGCGCTGGCCACCGGCATCGCCAAGCCGCGCAACCTCAGTGTGGCCGAACTGAGCACCAGCATCGCCTATCGCCAGCGCAACGGGCTGGATGCGCGCGACTTCGAGGATGTGTACTGGAGCCGCTGGTTTTACCCAGTGAACGTGCTGGCACTGTGCCTGGCGGCGGTGCCGTTCGCGTTTGGTTCGCTGCGCAGCGGCGGCATGGGCAAGCGCCTGTTCCTGGGCATCCTGTTCGCGCTGGGCTTCTGGCTGCTGCAGCTGTTCTTCGGGCGCATGGCCGGCGCGTTGAAGTTCGATTACCGCATTGCCTATGCGCTGCCGCCGATCGTGATGCTGGCGGTGTCAGGACTGCTGTTCCGGCGCAAGTCGGGCTGATTCTGGTTGTTGTAGAGCCGAGCCTGTGCTCGGCTGTCACGTACAGTGCGGAAAGCAGCCGAGCACGGGCTCGGCTCTACAGACAGCGCCTTACCGTTTCGGCATCCGCACCAGGCGGGTACCGCTGGCGCGGTCGTGCCAGGTCAGGCGTTCGCGATCGACCCACGCCCACCAGAATCCCAGTCCACCCAGCAGCAGGGACAGCGTGCCCACGGCGAAGCGCAGCCACAGCTGGCTGCGCCGCAGCGGCGCGCCATCGCTGGCGTGCAGTTTCAGCCGCCACGGCCGCATGCCCAGCGTCTGCCCGCCGCGGCGCCAGCTTGCCGTCGCGTACCACCCCGTGATCGCCCAGCACACCGCCCACAGCAGCCACTGCCAAGCACTGAACGGCGCGATGTTCTCGCGCTGGGCATGGCCGCTGAAGGTGTAGGCAAGGGTGAACAGGGTGCCGGCCAGCATCCACAGCGCCAGCACCGGCAGCGCGTCGTAGACCATCGCCAGCGCGCGCCACAGCAGCAATGCGCGCGGGCGGGGCAGCTCTGTAGCAGCCGCAGGGGCCGTATCAATGACGGGGCGGGACATGCGCCGAGCATACGCAATGCTGGCCGCATCCGCAGTGGCCCTCGTATCCTGCACGCATGGCCTCTGTTTCCACCCCCGCCGAGCGCCGCCAGCTGGTGCAGCAACTGCCCGAGCTGCGCGCCGATGACAGCGTGCGCATCCAGCGCTTCCTCGATGCGATCTGGGCCGAGAACGGCCTGGCCCGCGCCACCCTCGACAGCTACCGGCGCGACCTGGAAGGGCTGGCACGCTGGATGGACGGGCGCAATGGTGGCCTGGCCGGCATCGAGCGTCCCGGCCTGTTCGACTATCTGGCTTGGCGTACCCGCCACGGCTGGTCACCGCGCAGCAATGCGCGGTTGCTGTCGGCGCTGCGGGCGTTCTTCGCCGATGGCGTGCGCCGCGGCGAACGCAGCGAGGATCCCAGCGCGCTGCTGGATCCGCCCAAGCTGCCACGATTGCTGCCCAAGGCACTGGCCGAGAGCCAGATCGACGCGCTGTTGGCAGCACCGGATGTCGACAGCCCGCTGGGCCTGCGCGATCGGGCCATGCTGGAGCTGATGTATGCCGCCGGCCTGCGCGTGAGCGAGCTGGTGCTGCTGCCCGCCACCGCGGTCAACCTGCGCCAGGGCGTGCTGCGGGTGACCGGCAAGGGCAGCAAGGAACGGCTGGTGCCGCTGGGTGAGGAGTCGCAGCACTGGCTGGAGCGTTACCTGCAGCAGTCGCGCCCGCTGCTGGTCGGCAAGGGCAAGGTGCACGCGTTGGCAGACGGGCAGACACCGTTGTTCGTCGAGCCGACGCTGCATGCGCTGACCCGCCAGGCGTTCTGGCATCTGGTCAAGCGCCACGCCCAGGTGGCCGGCATCGATCCGGCGCGGATCAGCCCGCATGGCCTGCGGCACAGCTTTGCCACGCATCTGCTCAACCGCGGTGCCGACCTGCGCGCGCTGCAGATGCTGCTCGGCCACAGCTCGCTGTCGACCACCCAGATCTACACCCTGGTGGCCCGCGAACACCTGCAGAAGCTGCACGCACGCCACCATCCGCGCGGCTGAGCGCAGGCCTGAACCCCGGCCTCAAGCGTCGGGCGGTGTCGCGGCCCGGTCGCGGCAGCTGTGTCAGAATCCGGGGTCTTCTTCTGCCGCGGACCGCTCCATGCTCCGATTTGCCATCGCCGCCGTGTTCGGTGCGCTCAGCCTGACCGCCTGCGCCCAGCCGGCCCCGCCAGCTGCCAAGGCACCCGCCACCGCTGCGGCCAAGGCCAGCCCGGCCGCCAACGCGTCGGCCGATCAGGCCGTGCGCGCCGCGCTGACCGCGCTGAACCCCGGTTTCCAGGTGGACTACATCGGTGCTGCACCGTTCCCCGGCTTCCGTGAGGTCGTCGTGTCCGGCCAGCTGCTGTACGTGTCCGATGATGGCCGCTACCTGTTCCAGTCGCAGCCCTACGACACCCGCGCCAAGGGCCCGGCCAACAGCGAAGGCCTGCTCGGCTACCGCCGCGATCTGCTGGCCAAGGCCAACCATGGCGACCGCATCGTGTTCGCCGCGCCGAATGCCAAGTACACCATCAGCGTGTTCACCGACATCGAGTGTGGCTACTGCCGCAAGCTGCACCAGGACATCGCCGAGCTCAACCGCAACGGCATCACCGTCGAGTACCTGGCGTTCCCGCGCATGGGGCTGGGCAGCAAGGACTACACCGACATGATCTCGGTCTGGTGTGCAGCGGATCGCCGCCAGGCGCTGACCAATGCCAAGCGCGGTGGCAATGTGCCGGCCAAGAACTGCACCAACCCGGTGGCGATGCAGTACGCACTGGGCCAGCAGCTGGGCGTGAACGGGACGCCGGCGATCTTCGCGCCGGACGGTACCCAGCTGGGCGGTTACCTGCCGCCGGCGCAGCTGCGCGCGGCGCTGGAAAAGCTGTCGGCCAAGCGCTGATCGTCGCATGTCATTCGCTGTAGAGCCGAGCCCGTGCTCGGCTCCGGCAACATCAGCCGAGCATGGGCTCGGCTCTACAGGTCAGGGGCCGGGGACGCGTTGCGCCCCCGGCTTTTTTCTTATTTCAGGCCATCACTGACCGCCTTGGTCAGCGTGCCCTGTGCATCGTCACCACTGAACTCCCAGACGAACGCGCCGCCCAGGCCCTGGGTCTTCACGTAGCCCATCTTGCGGGTGATGTTGGCCGGGGTATCGAAGCTCCACAGCGTGCTGCCGTTGTAGATCCAGGTGGCACCGGCGGTGTTGTCGGTGTAGCCCGGCCACGCCAGGTTCTTCAGCACCTTCCAGTCTTCGATGCCGGCCTCGTAGGTACCCGGCGCGGCGCCGGTGGCGGTCTGGTACAGGCCGTTGTTGGCGTTGGCCACACCGGTCCAGCCGCGCCCGTAGTAGCCGATGCCCAGGTTGAGCTTGGCGGCGGGAACGCCTCGGCTGATGAAGGCCTCGATGGCGTCGTTGCTGTTGTACAGCTTCTGGTCGCCGGTGGACGGATCATTCGGCGAATCAAACAGCGCCGACTGGTGATTGGTCTTCGCATCCCACGCACCGTGGAAGTCGTAGGTCATCACGTTGATGTAGTCCAGGTACGGGTGGTACGCGGCCGGATCGGTGACGCGGATCTTGTCGATGCCGGCGCCCACCGCCACCGTCAGCAACAGGCCCGGACGCACCGCATCGAGCTGGCGGCGGAACTCGGCCATCAGTGCGGTGAAGTTGGCGTTGTCTTCCGGCTTGCCGCATTCGATGCCGCAGGCCACCGGGTATTCCCAGTCGATGTCGATGCCGTCGAACACGCCCAGCGCGGCACCGGCGCCACCGGCACCGTCGGTCACCGGCAGGTTGCCCTTGATGTAGGCGTCGATGCACGAGGCGACAAAGGCCTGGCGGTTTTCCGGGCGCGCCGCGCTGGAGAAGCCGCGCGACCAGGTCCAGCCACCCAGCGAGATCAGCACCTTCATGCCCGGGTACTTGGCCTTGAGCTGCTTGAGCTGGTTCCAGTTGCCGCGCAGCGGCTGGTCCCAGGTATCGGCGCTGCCGCTGACACTCTCGGCGGCACTGAAGGCCTTGGTGTAGTCGGCGAAGGCGTCGCCACCGGCACCGCTGTTCGGATCCGACGGCTGGGTGATGCCCACTTCGCAGCGGTTGTTGCGCACGTTGCCGAACGCGTAGTTGATGTGGGTCAGGCGTGCGGCCGAGCCGCTGCTGTCGATGTTCTTGACCCGGTAGTTGCGGCCGTAGATGCCCCACTGGGTGAAGTAGCCGATGACCCGCTTGCCGGTGGTGCCACCGTCACCGGCCAGCGTGGTGGCGCTGATCTCGGTGCCCTGTGCCGACGCGTTGCCGGCGTTGTCGCGGGCGCGCACGCGGTAGCGGTAGGTGGTGGAGGCAGTCAGCCCGCCGTCGACATAGCTGGCACTGGACGGTGAACCGACCAGGCTGCCGTTGCGGTACACGTCGTAGCCGGCCACGCCGCTGCCGCCGGTGTTGTCGGTGGACGGGCTCCAGCTGAGTGCGATGCTGTTGGCGGTGCGCGTACCGACCGCCAGCCCGCCCGGCACGCTCGGTGCGGTGGTATCGCCACCGGCGGCGTTGACGGTGATGGTGATGGTCGCGGTGCTGCTGGTGGCGTTGTTGTTGTCAGTGGCCACCGCGCGCAGGGTGTGGCTGCCGGCGCTGGCATTGGCCCAGCTGGCCGCGTACGGCGCACTGGTGGCCACGCCCAGCGTGCTGCCATCGCGGAAGAACTCGACCTTGGCGACGCTGCCGTCCGGATCACTGGCGTTGGCAGTCACGTTGACCGTGCTGCCGGCACTGAAGGTGGCGCCGTTGGCCGGCGAGGTCAGGCTGACCACCGGCGGCTGGTTGGCGCCGCTGCCATCGCAGGCGCCGAGGTTGGTGTAGTAGGGCGCACCGGCCGGATGGTCCGGCGGCGCGTTCCAGATGTCCTGGTTCGCCCGATAGAGGACGCCTCCTTTCTGCAGGGTATCGCCGGCCCGGTAGATCCTGGCCTGGTCCCACTGGGCCACCCCGGCACAGCTGGCGGCCTGCGCCAGGCCGGGCAGGGCGGCGGCACCGGCGGCCACGGCAAGCAGCCAGGCCAGGCGGCGGGGACGACAGCTTCGGGTCGCACGTTCGGCACTGCGCACAATCGGGTCGTACATGGGTAAGTCTCCGATCAAAGGGCGCGCGGGCCCCGATGGCGCCGCGCGTGACGCAGGTCCGGGCATCGCCCGGGAAGGCGACGGAGGGGCCGGACGGAGGTACCTGGGAGGCCGGGGAGAGAGTCCGGCGCCAGGTAGGGACAACGTTGTCATCAATCGTGTGGTCAATCCGTGAGCAAGCGCATGGTTCCGGGAATCGGGCGGAGAGCGCGCTGCGCGCGGTCGGCGGCCATCGGCGGAGCCCCTCGTGGTTGGTCGGCACGCGAATTCAAGGGTTTGGCCGGGCGGGTGGGCATCGCGGGGGACGCCGTAAACCCGTCCATGGGGGCTTGGCCGCGGCATCCATGCCGC
>NZ_JBQEMR010000017.1:0-64390 GCF_052045015.1 Stenotrophomonas sp. 22692 | reverse complement strand
TGTGAGCCGCATGGATGCGGCGACCAAGGCTACATGGACGTACTTGCGCCGTCCCCGCAAACCCACAGTGCCCCGCCATCCCACGGAATGCACGCTGTTGCTGTTGCTTCCGCCGTTGCCGTTGCGTCTGCAGGTGCAGGGCGCAGCCCTGCCGAAAACCTACTTCACCCGACGACCCGAGCGGTCGATCCGGAACCACTCTCCGCCTTCCATCGGCGTGTGGCCATCGGCATCCGGCGTGCCGCGACGGCAGCCGTTGCAGACCTCGGCCACGCCGTCGCGGAACGGCCAGGCGAAATCGAAGGTGCCGGGCACCACCTGGCGGAATGTCAGATCGAAGTAACCCACGCGATTGCCGACGCGGCCGCGCAGCAGGCCTTCCTGCGGCGTTTCCGGACCGTTGTCCCAGGTCAGCACCGGCAGGCTGCGACCCTTTCGGTTGACGTAGTGGAAGCCTTCGCCTGCGTAGACCACGGCCAGGCCGTGGTCGTCGTAGTTCAGGTCCTTCAACGTGTCGGCGCTGATCTTCGGCCGGTGATTGACCACCTCGCAGTTGGGCAGCGGCCACAACCCGTGTTCGTCGGTCAGCAGCTTGCACGCAGGTGCCTGTGCCGTTGCAGTGGCACTGGCCAGCACGCCGAGCAGGGCCAGCGACCGCGCGAAGCGGCCGCTGGCAGGCGCAGGGCGGGCCTGCCGTGCGATCACTTGGCCTCGGCCTTGCGTTCGAAGGCCGTCGGCGCCGGCAGCTGCACCGGCACGCCCTTGTCGTCGCAGGTGCCGGCCTGGCACAGGCGCTCGCGCAAGGCCGGGGTGGCCTGCACGATCATGTGGTAGATCGCGTTCTGTTCCAGCGTGCCGCGGATCGCCTTGCTGCCCGGGCCGCGTGCCCAGATACCGACGTCTTCGCCGCCGTGCGACTCGGACTTCATCGGCACCAGTGCTTCCTGCATGTAGTCCGGATGCTCGGTGTCGACCTCGCGCAGGTTCGGGCGGCCGTTGGCCGGTTCGAAGCTGCTCGGGTTGTGCGGGTAGCGCTTCGGGCCGGCCGGCTGCTGGTTGCTGCTGCCGGTATGGCCCGGGCCATTGGCGTAGCTCAACGTGGTGTACGGCTGGCCGGTGCCGTCCAGCGCGTAATCCAGCTTGCCGGCGCCATCTTCGCCACCCTTGTCCTTCACCTTGCCCAGGATCGGGTTGCCGCGTGCCGGGTAGCCGACGAAGTTCAGCGTGTGCGAGTGGTCGGCGGTGACGATGATCAGGGTGTCGTCGGCCGAGGTCAGTTCGTTGGCCACGCGCACTGCATCGGACAGGGCCACGGTCTCGGTCAGTGCACGGTAGGCGTTGCCGCTGTGGTTGGCGTGGTCGATGCGCGCGCCTTCGATCATCAGCACGTAGCCTTCCTGGTGCTTCGACAGATTCCTGATCGCCGCAGCCGTCAGTTCGGCCAGGCTCGGCTCACCGCCCGGATCCTGCGGTCGCTCGTACTCGTAGCGCATGTGGTCCGGCTCGAACAGGCCAAGGATGGCCGGCGCATTGGCGGCGGCGGCCAGCTGCTTGCTGTTCCAGACGTAGGCGCCCTGCGGATGGGCCCGCTGCCATTCCTGCACCAGGCTGCGGCCATCCAGGCGCTGGCCGACCTTGTCGTCGTACTCCGGATCGCGCTCTTCCACGGTGGTGAATTCTCCGCGGCCACCGCCGAGGGCGACCAGCGGGCCGCGACCATAGCGCGAGGTCGACAGCAGCTGCTGGGCGATGTCCTTGCAGCCGGCGGCCTTGGCCGCGTCGGTCAGGTCGGTGTCGTTCTCCCAGTTGCGCTCGGGCGAGTGCGCGTAGGTGGCGGCCGGGGTGGCATGGGTCAGGCGCGCGGTGGATACCACGCCGGTAGCCAGGCCGGCGCTGTCGGCCAGCTGCAGCCAGGTCAGCAGGCCCTTGGACAGGCTGTCGGCACAATCGGTGCGGCTGCCGGCACTGACGCCGATCGCGCCCATGTGGGTCTTCACGCCGGTGGTGATGGCGGTCATGGTGCCGGCCGAATCAGGGGTCTGCGAATCGGTGTTGTAGGTCTTGCTGAACGCCGTGGCCGGGAAGCGTTCCCAGGACAGCAGGTTCTCTTCGCCCGAGCCACCCTTCTGCTGGCCTTCGTAGATGCGCGAGGCGGCCACCGTGGTCAGGCTCATGCCGTCACCGAGGAACAGGATGACGTTCCTGGCCTTGCCGGACATCGCACCGTTCGCTGCAGCCTGGGCCGCGCCGCTGCGGTACCACCACTGCGGCGTCTCGCCGGCCGGGTGGGTAACGGGATCGACGGCGACCTTCAGGCCGGCCGGAGCGGACGCGGGGGAGGTGCTGGCGCAGGCGCCCAGCAGCAGGGTGGTGGCGCAGGCGGCCAACAGGGAGACGGAACGGCGCATGGACGCTGGGATCTCACAAACTGTAACGGGACGTTCATTATGCCCGCCCTCGCAAGGCACGCCGATGACACACTGATTTGCCGGCCGGGCGGTCGTTCTGCGGGCCGCCTTGGGCTATCGTGCCAGCATCCCTTCCTTCCCCTCTGGATTGCCTATGAAGCTGGTCTCTGCCTGGCTGCGGATTCCATTCTGGCAGCGCGTGGTCGGTGGCTTCGTGCTCGGCGCGCTGGCCGGCTGGGCGCTCGGCCCGGCCGCGGAAACGTGGTTCGGCCCGCTCGGCGAGCTGTACGTCACCCTGATCAAGATGATCGCGGTGCCGCTGGTGTTCTTCGCGGTCATCAACGCGATCTCGTCGCTGCACGGCCAGAAATCGGTCGCCGCGCTCAGTGGCCGCACCTTCCTGTGGTTCGTGATCACCGCTGCGCTGGCGGTGTGCGTCGGCCTGGGCGTGGGCACCGTGCTGCAGCCCGGCGCCGGTGGCCTGCAACTGACGATGGCCAGCAACTACGTGCCGCGTGAAGTGCCCAGCGTGGTGCAGGTGCTGCTGGATGTGGTGCCGGCCAATGTCTTCTACGCGCTGTCCGGCATCGGCACCAAGGTCAACGCCGCCGGTGAAACCGTGCTGGCCGCGGGCCGTGGCTCGATCCTGCCGGTGATCTTCTTTGCTGGTCTGGTCGGTTTCGCCATCGTCAAGCTGGGCGAGAAGGTGACCGAGGCGCGCAAGCTGGTCGGCCAGATGAGCGACATCATGATCCAGGTGACCCGCTTCGTGCTGGAAGTCACCCCGATCGGCACCTTCGGCCTGATCGCTGGCCTGGTCGGCAGCTACGGCTTCGAGAAGCTGCTGCCGCTGGGGCATTTCGTGCTGGCCCTGTACGTGGCCTGCGCCCTGCACATCGTGGTGGTCTACAGCGCGCTGCTGCTGGCGCACGGCCTGAACCCACTGAAGTTCTTCCGTGGCGCCGCGCCGGGCATGCAGGTGGCGTTTGTCAGCTCGTCCAGCTTCGCCGCGATGCCGGTGGCGCTGCGTTCGATCACCCACAACCTGGGTGTGAACAAGGACTACGGTTCGTTCGCGGTGCCGCTGGGCGCCAGCATCAAGATGGATGGCTGCGGCGCGATCTACCCGGCGCTGTGCGCGGTGTTCATCTCGCAGTACAGCGGTGTGCCGCTGACCCCGGAACAGTATGTGGTGGTGTTGATCGCCTCGGTGCTGGGCAGCTTCGGTACCGCCGGCGTGCCGGGTACTGCGGTGATCATGGCCACGGTGGTGCTGAGCGCGGCCAACCTGCCGCTGGAGACCATCGGCTACCTGTATGCCATCGACCGCATCCTGGACATGATGCGCACGATGACGAACGTGACGGGCCAGATGCTGGTGCCGGTGATCGTGGCCAAGGAGACCGGGCTGCTCGATCAGGCGGTGTATGACAATCCGTCCAGCAATGTCGGGGTGGACGATCCAGACCCGACACCGCCACGCGCCTGAGGTTGCGTGGAGATGTAAAAGGCCCGCCCTGACCCGGCGGGCCTTTTGTTTGGGAGCTGGTTGGCGCGGTGGCGGCCAAGGCGGGTCCTGGTAGATCCACGCCATGCGTGGATGGAGGCAGTGCCGACAAACGGTCGGCACCCACCAGGGCAGGCGGCGCGATGCCGACCAAGGTCGGCACCTACCGGGGGCGCAAACAAAAAAGCCGCTGCGGGGCAGCGGCTTTTTGTCTTTCAGGCGGCGCCGTAGCGCCAGCGGGTCAGAGGTCGACCCGGCGGGCCTGCATGAACTTGTTGCCCCAGTAACCACTGAGCAGGGTGTCCACGCGGACGTCCTTGCCCGAGCTCGGTGCGTGCAGGAAGCGGCCGTCACCGACATAGATGCCGACGTGGTCGACGCGGCCCTTGCGGCCGAAGAACACCAGGTCACCGGCGGCGAGCGCAGTGCGGTCGTTGATCAGCTCGGCGTTGTCATCGTGGGCCATCTCGCGCGAGACGCGCGGCAGCTCGATGCCCAGCGCCGAGCGGAACACGTAGCCGACCAGGCCGCTGCAGTCGAAGCCGCTGTCCGGGTTGCTGCCACCCCAACGGTACGGGGTGCCCAGCAGGGTCATCGCTCGGCGCAGCAGCGACTGCACCTTGCCGTTATCGGCGGCGGTGCCGACAACGCTGCCATTGGCGGCGCTGCTGGTGTCGTAGTTGGCGAGCAGGCGGCTGAGATCGCCGGCCACCACGGCCGAGCGGTCCATCAGCGGAATGGTGTCATTGGCGGCCAGGTGCGGCAGCAGGGCGGCCAGCGTGGCACTGGCGGCGGCATCGACGCGGCTGCGCTGCGGAGCAGCGGCCTCGGCCTTGGTGGCCGGTCGGGCGGTGCTCTCGGCCACCGGGGCCGGGGTCACATCGGAACGATTCGGAGCAGTCTGCGACCAGGCCGGAAGGCTGGTCAGACAGAGTGCCAGGCCAAGCAACAGCGGGCGGGCACTACGTGAAGATACGGAAGTCTGGCCTTCGCTTTTCAGGTCGTCAGTCGTCACGCGTCGGTCACAGGAAAAAAACGATGGGGCATCATGCCCTGTAAAAGCGGCAATAAGTTAAAAATTCCGTTAGTAAACCGTTAGTTTCGTGGTGATGGGCGTCACAGTTTTAAACATATCACCTGTTCATTTTAGCGAAGGACGCGTTTCGCCCCTGTGTAGTGGTCCTTCCAGTAGGGACCGCTGAGCGAGTCGAGGCGTACCGTGCCGCCGGTGCTCGGCGCGTGCACGAAGCGCCCTTCACCCACATAGATACCGACATGGGTGACGCTGCCGCGGCTGCCGAAGAACACCAGGTCTCCGGTGGCCAGGCGCTGCGGGTCGATCTTCGGGCCCTGTACCGCCGCCAGGTCGCGCGAGGTGCGCGGCAGCCGCAGGTCCAGCATCTCGCGATAGACATAGGCGACCAGGCCGCTGCAGTCGAAGCCCGAATCCGGGGTGTTGCCGCCATAGCGGTAGGGCGTGCCGACCAGGCTGATGGCGCGCATCAGCACCGAGTTGGCCGCCTCGGGGTTGTCCGGCACGGTCTTTGGCCAGTTCGCCGTGGGCGGGGGCGGGGCCGGGCGGGTGGCCTTGCCACCGCCACAGGCGGTCATCAACAGGGGCAGGGCCAGCAGCAGGGCCGGGGCGAGAAACCGGCGCTGGCCGGACGAAACTGGCGTGATGTGCATGATCTCCGGATAATGCGCCACCTTGGATTGGCCGTCATGATGGCGGCGTCCCCGCCGGGCGACAACCCGCCCCAACCCGCCTGCCTTCGGCAGATCCAGACAGAGTTGCGCATGAAGATCGAAAAAGACCGCGTTGTCCGCTTCCACTACACCGTTTCCGAAGTCGGCCAGGAGCCGATCGAATCGTCCAAGGACCGCGGCGAGCCGCTGGCGATCCTGATCGGCCACGGCAACATCATCCCGGGCCTGGAAAACGCCATGATGGACAAGGAAGCCGGCGCGACCTTCAGCGTCGACGTCACTGCCGCTGATGCCTACGGCGAGCGCCGCGAGGGCCTGTCCCAGCGCGTGCCGAAGAAGCACTTCGGCAACACCAAGCTGGCACCGGGCCAGCAGGTCGTGCTGCAGACCAACTTCGGCCCGCGTGCGGTGACCGTGCAGAAGGTCGGCATGAGCGTCGTCGACGTCGACCTGAACCACCCGATGGCTGGCAAGGACCTGCATTTCGACGTCGAAATCGTTGACGTGCGTGAAGCCGGCAAGGAAGAGATCGACCACGGCCACGTCCACGGCGACGGCGGCCACCACCACTGATCGCAGCGCGATCGTGATGGCAGCAACGGCCCGCTTCGGCGGGCCGTTGCGTTTCTGGAACACGACGCGGCCATCCATGGCGTGTGGGCCGACGGCATAATGGCGGACCTGCCTGACGGATGCCCCGTGAACGCCGCTTCTCCTTCCCTGCAGCCGATGGCTTCCGGCGAACGCATCGCCATACTGGACGTGCTGCGCGGTGCGGCGTTGCTGGGCATCCTGCTGATGAACATCGAGGCCTTCAGCGGACCGCTGGACCTGGCTTTCACTGGCATCGACGTGCACTGGCAGGGCATCGACTACTGGGCCGATGCCTTTGTGTACGTGTTCGTGCAGGGCAAGTTCTTCACCCTGTTCTCGCTGCTGTTCGGCGCCGGCTTCGCGGTGATGGCGCAGCGCGCCGAGGCCGCCGGGCGCGACTTCACCCCGTTCTACCTGCGCCGCAGCGCTGGCCTGTTGCTGATCGGCCTGTGCCACGCGCTGCTGGTCTGGTCCGGCGACATCCTGGTGATGTACGCGCTGGTCTCGTTGCCGCTGCTGGCCTGCCGCCAGGCGCCGCGCAGCTGGCTGCCGTGGATGGGCGTGACGGTGTACCTCGGCGGTATAGCGATGATGCTGCTGGTGGGCGCGATGGTGTCGATGGCTTCGACGGAAGACGTACAGAAGATGCTCGCCGACGCGCAGCAGAGCATCGAGCTGCAGCGCCTGGTGTACGGGCACGGCAGCTGGATGCAGGCCAATGCGCAGCGGCTGAGCGAGTTCGGCACGTCGATGGGCGCGCTGCTGATCACCGGCCCGGAGGTGCTGGGCATGTTCCTGATCGGCAGCTGGTTTGCCGGCAGTGGCGCGCTGGCGGCGCCGGAGCGCTTCCCGCGCCTGTACGCGACGCTGCGCTGGATTGCGTTGCCGTTGGGCCTGCTGGTCACGTTGATCGGTGTTGCCTGGAAACCCTACCTGGCACCGGGTGCCTACAATCTGCCGGTGACAACCGCAATGGCACTGGTGACGATCGGTGGCCTGCCGATGTGCCTGGGCTACCTGGCGTGGATCGTGCATTGGCGTGCGCGGTTGGCCTGGCTGGCACCGGTCGGGCGCATGGCGTTGACCCACTACCTGGGCCAGTCGCTGCTGTGCACCTGGTTGTTCTACCACTACGGCCTGGGCGCGTTCGAAATGATGCCACGCAGCGTGCAGCTGCTGTTCGCACTGCTGTTGTTTGCCGTGCAGGTGGCCCTTTCACACGTCTGGTTGCGCCGCTTCCGCTTTGGCCCGATGGAATGGTTGTGGCGCGCGATGACCTACCGGCAGTGGCCGCCGATGCGGCGCGAGGCCGGGCAGGGCTGATCGATGCAGGGCGCGCGCGAGGATGTGATCGTGGTGGGCGCCGGTGCCATCGGCCTGGCCACCGCGCTTGCGCTGTGCGCGAACGGCCGGCAGGTCCGTATGATCGAGCGGGGACGCGTGGGTGCGGCGACTTCGCATGGCAACTGCGGCACCATCACCCCCAGCCACGCGCCACCGCTGGCAGCGCCTGGTGTGCCGTTACGGGCGCTGCGCTGGATGCTCGATCCGCGTGCGCCGCTGTACGTCCGTACACGCCTGGACCCTGCATTGTGGCGCTGGCTGCTGCAGTTCGGGGCGCGCTGCAACGCGCGTGACTGGCTGCACTCCACGCGGGCACGCGGCGCACTGTTGAATGATTCACGGCTGCGCCTGGCGCAGTGGGTGCGGACGCATGCGCTGGACTGCGAGTTCGAGGCGCGCGGTCTGGACTATGTGTTCGGTGACGCCCGCAATTTCGATCACCATGCAGCCGAGTGTGAGGCGCTGAACGCGCAGGGCATCGCCACGGTGCGCATCGATGGGGCCGACTACGCGCGCGACAATCCAGCGTTCCATGATCGCCTTGCCGGTGCGATCCACTTCCCCGGCGATGCGCAGCTGCGTCCGGACCGCTACACCGCCGAACTGGCGCGCGTGCTGCGCGCACAGGGCGTGGTGATCGAAGAGCACTCGGACATGCGGGATTTCAGCACCGACGCGCAGGGTGTGCGCGTGCACGTCGGCGAACGCACGCTGCACGCACGCGAGCTGGTGCTGGCGACCGGGCCGTGGTCACCGCGCTGGGCACGGCAACTGGATATGCGCGTGCCGATCCAGCCCGGCAAGGGCTATTCGCTGACCTGGTCGCGACCGGCGCAGGTGCCGCAGCGCCCAGTCGTGCTGAAGGACCATTCCGTGTTCGTGATTGCCTGGCGTGAAGCACTGCGACTGGGCGGCACCATGGAATTCGCCGGTGCCGACCCGCAGCTGCGCACGACCCGCCTGCAGACCCTGCAGCACGCTGCCGACCACTACCTGCGCGCGCCGCGTGGTGCGCAGCTGCAGGAGCAGTGGTGCGGTTGGCGTCCCATGAGCGTGGACGATGTGCCGTTGATCGGCCGCGCGCCCGCACATCCTCACGTCTGGCTTGCAGCGGGGCATGGCATGCTCGGCATCAGCATGAGCGCCGGCACCGGCCAGCTGATCGCCGATCTCGTCTGCGGCCGCACGCCGGCGATCGATCCTGCCCCTTACCGACCCGAGCGATTCCGATGAGCACTGCACCCTATGATTACGACCTGATCGTCCTTGGCGGCGGTTCCGCCGGCCTGGCTGGCGCGATCCGCGCCGCGCAGCACGGCAAGCGCGTGGCGATGCTGGAGCCTGGCGAACTGGGCGGAACCTGCGTCAATGTCGGCTGCGTGCCGAAGAAGGCCATGTGGCTGGCGGCCGACCTGCACGAGCGCATCGGCCTGGCCAGTGCGATGGGCTTCGATGTCGAAGCGCGCCCGGCGCTGTCGTGGAAGGAACTGGTGATCCATCGCCAGGCCTATATCAGCAACATCCACACCAGCTACCACAAGCGCCTGGACGAAACCGGCGTGGTGCGCATTCCGGCGCGTGGTCATCTGCTCGATGCCCACACCGTGGCCTGCAGCGATGGCGTGCGCTACAGCGCCGAGCACATCCTGATCGCCACCGGCGCGCACCCGCTGCGGCCCGACATTCCCGGCGCCGAACTGGGCCTGGTCTCCGATGATTTCTTCGATCTGCGCGCGGCACCGGCCGAGGTGGCGATCATCGGTGGCGGTTACATTGCGGTGGAGCTGGCCGGCCTGCTGCAGGCACTGGGCAGCAAGGTCAGCCTGCTGGTGCGCGGCCAGCGGCTGCTGGATCGCTTCGACTACGAGCTGACCGATCAGCTGGCCGAGAACCTGAAGCAGCAGGGCGTGCGCATCCATTTCGGCTATCGCCTGCGCGAACTGCAGCGCGATGGCGAGCGTGTGCGTGCATTCGGCCATGATGGTCCGCTCGACAGCGTATTCGATGCGGTGTTCTTCGCCACCGGCCGTCGCGGCAACAGTCGCGACCTGGGCCTGGAAGCGCTGGGCATCGGCATCGGTGAGCACCAGCAGGTGGAGGTGGACGAATGGCAGACCACCAGCGTGCCGAACGTGCATGCGGTGGGTGACATCGCAGGCAAGGTTGGCCTGACCCCGGTGGCGGTGGCTGCATCGCGGCGCCTGATGGATCGCCTGTTCGGCGGCCGCCCGCAGTCGAAGATGGACTATGAGAACGTCGCCAGCGTGGTGTTCTCGCATCCACCGCTGGGCGCGGTGGGCATGAGCGAAGAAGAGGCGCGCGCCCGTTTCGATCAGGTGAGCGTGTATCACAGCCGTTTCCGCCCGATGCTGCAGGCGCTGGCCAACGGCACCCAGCGCAGCCTGTTCAAGATGGTCTGCGTGGGCCCGGAAGAGCGGGTGGTGGGTATCCATCTGCTGGGCGAAGCAGCCGACGAGATCCTGCAGGGCTTCGCGGTGGCGGTGAAGATGGGGGCGACCAAGGCCCAGTTCGACGACACCGTGGCGATCCACCCGACCTCGGCCGAGGAAGTGGTGCTGATGCGCTGACCTGGGCGGTTGTAGAGCCGAGCCTATGCTCGGCTGCATTCCGTGCAGACATGGTGCAGCCGAGCGCAGGCTCTACAGGGCACCTGGCGCCCCCATGCGATACTGGGCGCCCCCCCCAATGCGTTTCCGGGCCGCCCTATGCGGCCCGCCGTCGTCCTGATGTCCAGCCCCGCTTCCCGTATCGCCACCGCTTCCCCGCGCATCGCGCTGGGGGGTATCGGCCTGGCCGCGATCGGCGCCATCGCCGCCTCCGGCAAGGCCATCATCGTCAAGCTCGGCCTGCGCCACGGCGTCGATGCCACCACGCTGCTCGCCCTGCGCATGCTGATGGCGCTGCCGCTGTTCGTGCTGATGGCACTGTGGGCTGCGCGCCGGGCAGAGCCGCTGTCCTGGGCCGACCGCGCCCGCGTGCTGTGGCTGGGCTTCACCGGCTACTACCTGTCCAGCCTGCTCGATTTCCAGGGCCTGCAGTACATCAGCGTGACCCTGGAGCGGCTGATTCTTTACTTGAACCCGACCCTGGTGCTGCTGATCAACGTGCTGCTGGCACGGCAGCGCCCGGGCCGCTGGCAGATCGGTGCGCTGGTGCTGAGCTATCTGGGCGTGCTGCTCGCCTTCGGCCACGATCTTCAGCGCGAGGGCGGGCAGATCATCGTCGGCAGCCTGCTGGTACTGGGCAGTGCGCTCAGCTACGCGCTGTACCTGTTCGGCAGTGGCCAGGTGGTCGCGCGCATCGGTGCGGTGCGCCTCACCGCCTACGCCAGCTGCGTGGCCAGCGTGCTGGTGCTGCTGCATTTCGCGGTGACCCATCCGCTGCCGTTGCTGTGGCAGGCACCGGCGCCGGTGCAATGGCTGTCGCTGGTCAATGCCACCGTGTGCACGGTACTGCCCGTGCTGGCGATCATGCTGGCGGTGCAGCGCGTGGGTTCGTCGCTGGCCGCGCAGGTCGGTATGCTGGGCCCTGTTTCCACCATCGTGATGAGCCTATGGCTGCTCGACGAACCGATGGGGCCGGCACAGATCGCCGGCACCGTGCTGGTGCTGATCGGCGTACTACTGGTGACCCGCCTGCGGCGCTGACGCCGGAGCAGGCGCGGGCGCGCATCCTGGCGGTGATCCGCGCGATCCCGGCGGGGCAGGTGATGGGCTATGGCCAAGTGGCGATGCGTGCCGGCCTGCCGGGGCGTGCGCGCTTGACCGCGCGCATCCTCGGCCAGAACGACGATCCCGACCTGCCCTGGCATCGCGTGCTGCGTTCGGACGGGCGCATTGCCATGGAAGAAGGGTCGGCTGGTTGGCGCGAGCAGTCACAACGGCTGCGTGCCGAAGGTGTGGTGGTGGAGAACGGCCGGGTGCGGATGCCGGCCACCGATCCGGCCGCGGCGCTGGATGCCGCCGTGTGGGGCCCGGGCTGAGCACCGCTGGCGACTGAACAGGCTGCGCCTGCCGGTCGCCAACAACACACGGTGCTGCGGCTATGATGGAGGCCGTTCCATGCCGGTGCTCCCATGTTCCCGCGACTGCCTACCGTCACCAAGGCCCTGCTGATCGCCAACGCGATCCTGTTCCTGCTGCAGCAGCCGTTCCTGCTCGGCATGCAGACCTTCGAGCCGTTCATGCTGCAACCGCTGCAGCAGGGCTTCGATGCGTTCTCGCCGGGCGGCAACTTCCAGCCGTGGCAGCTGCTGACCTATGGCTTCCTGCATGGCAGCTTCGGCCACCTGTTCTTCAACATGCTGGCGGTCTTCATGTTCGGCGCGCCGCTGGAGCAGACCTGGGGCGAAAAGCGCTTCCTGCTGTACTACCTGGTGTGCGTGGCTGGCGCCGGTGTCTGCCAGCTGCTGGTGGGTACCCTGCTGGAGAATCCGGCCACGGTGCTGGGCGCCTCCGGCGGCGTGTTCGGCCTGCTGCTGGCCTACGGCATGTTGTTCCCGAACCAGCGGGTGATGCTGCTGTTCCCGCCGATCCCGATGAAGGCACGGACCTTCGTGATCCTGTTCGGTGTGGGTGAGCTGGTGCTGGGCATGACCGGTTGGCAGCCGGGCGTGGCCCACTTCGCGCATCTGGGCGGCATGCTGTTCGGTTGGCTGCTGATCCGCTACTGGCGCGGGCAGCCGCCATTCAACAAGCGTCGCCCGCCCGGCCCGCCGAAGCGCCCGAACCATCTGCGCAGCGTCAAATGATCCGAAGGATCATTTGACGCTGTAGGTGCCAACCTTGGTTGGCACACCTTGGCCAGGATCATTTGACGCGGTAGGTGCCGACCATTGGTCGGCACGCCTTCAGAGATCCTGCAACACCACCTGCGCCGCATTGTGACCTGGCGCGCCGGTCACGCCACCACCGGGATGGGTACCCGACCCGCATAGATACAACCCGGGCAGGGCACCGCGATAGCCGGCCTGGCCAACCATGGGCCGTGCCGAGAACAACTGGTTGGCACTGAGCGCACCGTGGAAGATGTCGCCCCCGATCAGCCCGAACGTGCGCTCCAGATCCAGCGGTGACAGGACCTGGCGGCCCAGCACGCTGTCAGCGAAACCCGGTGCATACCGCTCAACGGTGGCGATCATCAGATCGGCCACTGCTTCACGACGATCATCCCAGTGACGCCCGTCGGGCAGCACCGGCGCCACGTGCTGGCAGAACAGGCTGGCGACGTGCTGCCCCGCTGGCGCCAGTGAGTCATCCAGTGTGCTGGGAATCAGCATCTCCACGATCGGTTCGCGCGACCAGCCGTCGCGCCGCGCATCCAGCCACGCGCGATCCATGTAGTCCAGGCTGGGGGCCAGGATGATGCCCGCGCTCAGGTGCGGGCCGGGGCCGGGCAGGGCGCGGAAGTCCGGCAGCCGCGACAGCGCCACGTTCATCCGGAAGGTGCCCGAGCCACAGCGCCACTGCGCCATGCGCTCGCGTGTGGCAGCCGGTACCTGCGCCGGCTCCAGCAGCTGTTCGTACAGCAGCTTCGGATTGACGTTGGCGACCACCGCGCGTGCACGCAGGGTTTCGCCGTTGGCCAGTTCCACCCCCACGGCGCGGCCCTGTTCGGTCAGTACCCGTTGCACGCCGGCATCCACGCGCAGTTCCGCACCGGCCTCGCGTGCAGCGGCGGCGATGGCCTGGCTGATCGCGCCCATGCCACCGATCGCATGGCCCCACGCACCTTTCACGCCATTGCACTGGCCGAACACGTGATGCAGCAACACGTAGGCACTGCCCGGCGTGTACGGACTGGCGTAGTTGCCGACGATGCCATCGAAGCCGAACAGCGCCTTGATCGGCTCGCTCTCGAACCAGCGGTCCAGGTACTCCGCCGCCGACAGCGTGAACAGGTCCAGCAGCTCCTGCCGCAGTGGTGCATCCAACGCCGCCAGTTCGCGGCCGAGCTTTCCCATCTGCCACAGTGCGGGTAGTGCGCGCCAACCACCCGCCACGCCCAGGTCCGGTGGTGTACGCAGGGCCCACGCACGCAGCACGTCGGCGAAAATCTCCAGTCGCGCTTCATATGCGGGCAGGCGCTGTGCATCCCGCTCGGAAAATTTCGCCACCTCGGCTTGGGTGCGGCCGGGCGCCGACAACAGGTGGCGGCCGTCCGGCAATGGCAGGAAGTTGTTGACGGGGCGCGCGACGATGCGCAGCCCATGCGCATGCAGCTGCAGGTCGTCGATCACCTTCGGCTGCAGCAATGACACCGTGTACGACGCCACCGAGTTGCGGAAGCCGGGATGGAACTCCTCGGTGACCGCGGCGCCGCCGAGCACACCACGCCGTTCGAGCACCAGCACCTGCTTGCCGGCGCGTGCCAGATAGGCTGCACAGACCAACCCGTTGTGGCCACCGCCGATGATGATTGCATCCCAGGACATCAGCACCTCGGGAAAAGGGGACGGAGGGAATCAAGTCGCAATTCGCATGGGGTCACCGGCAATGGGGAAAAACGACTTAATCCCCTCCGTCCCCTTTTTTGATCGCTGCTTCGATGGTGGCGATGTCGATCTTCTTCATCGGCATCATCGCGTTGAAGGCGCGCTTGGCCAGTGCCTTGTCCTGGCTGGTCACCGCTTCGATCAACATGCGCGGGCTGATCTGCCAGGAGATGCCCCAGCGGTCCTTGCACCAGCCGCATTGGCTCTCCTGGCCGCCATTGCCCACGATCGCGTTCCACAGGCGGTCGGTCTCGGCCTGGTCCTCGGTCTGGATCTGGAAGGAGAAGGCTTCGTTGTGCTTGAACGCGGTGCCGCCGTTGAGGCCGACGCAGGGGATGCCGCAGACGGTGAATTCGACGGTCAGAACGTTGCCTTCCTTGCCGTCGGGATAGTCGCCCGGTGCGTGATGTACGGCAATTACTGCGCTGTCGGGCAGGATACTGGCGTAGAAGGTGGCGGCCTCGAGCGCGCCGTTGTCATACCAGACACAGATGGTGTTCTTGTGTGCCATGTCGGGGCTCCGCGATGGACGAAGCCGCAGCGATAGCATGCCGGGTGTTAACCCGGGATCGTGCTGCACCCGCAAAAAAGGGCGCCCGAAGGCGCCCTCTGCATCATCCGTGTGGCAGCAGGTTCAGCGCCAGACCTTGATCTGTTCCGCTTCGCTGCGCTGCATCGGCTGGCCGGCCTTGCAGCTGAAAGTAGCACCGAAGGCCGGCAGGTTGGCCAGCGTGCCGTTGCTGCGCCACAGGCCCGGTGCACGGATGTCGGCGGTCAGGCGGCGCACGGCCTCGTTCGGCGCCAGCTGCTGCGCCCACAGCGCAGACCAGGCGCGGAAGAAGCCCTGCTGCTGGGCCTGCTTGGCCTTCGGCTCCTGCGCGACATACGCCGCCCAGGCCAGTTCCAGGCCAGCGATGTCGGCCAGGTTCTCTTCCTGGGTGAGCGTGCCGTTGACCTTGGCACCCTTCACGCCCGGGAAGTCGTAGGCGCTGTACTGCGCGGCCACGCGGCTGCCGAGCAGGGTCCAAGCGGTCTTGTCGGCCGGGGTCCACCAGCTGCGCAGCTCGCCCTTGGCGTCGACCAGCGCGCCCTTGGCATCGATCGCGCGGGTCAGCTCATGGCCGACCAGGCCACCGAAGCTGCCGAACTTGTCGGCAGCATCGGCCTTGGCGTTGAACACCGGGCCCTGCAGGATCGCGGCGGTGACGATCAGGCGGTTCTGCGCCAGGTCGTAGGCCAGCGACGGCTGCTGCGGCAGCACGTCCCAGCGACGGTCGGCGTTGCCCTTGCCGATGCGCTTCATTTCTTCGCGATGGCGCCAGGTCGAAGCAATCAGCATGTTGCCGCCGAACGAGCCGCGGCCCATCGGCTGCACGCTGTAGTCGAGGTCGCGCAGCGGGGTGCCGATCTCGATCTTCAGCGCGGCCAGCTTGGCCTGCGCTTCGGTCTTGGCTTCGGCGCTCATCCAGCTGCTGTTCTTGACCGCCTCGATCTGCACTTCGCGCACCTTGTCGACGATCCACGCCGCCTGGCGGCGATCTTCGGCGGACAGGTAACGGGCAGCGTACTCGCGACCGACCATCGGGCCGGCGGCCACGTTGATCGCCTCCAGCACATCTTCCCAGCGCTGCGGCGGCAGGGTTTCGCCACGCAGCACGCGGCCGCGGAATTCGAACTCGGCGTCGCGATAGGCCTTGGACAGGTACGGTGCCATCGAGTCGCCCACGCGCCAGCGCAGGTAGGCCTTCCACTGGTCCGGCTTGAGCTTGGTGACCATGCCGTCGAGCTGCTTGAACAGGCCCGGGTCGGCCAGCGAGACCAGGTCGTCATCCACGCCCTGTGCCTTCAGGAAGGCATCCAGCTGCAGGTTGCGGTAGCGGCTGTTGAGCTCCTTGGTGGAGATCGGCGCGTAGTTGTTGAACGGGTTGTTGATGCCTGCCAGCGACTGCGCATTGCGTGCCAGCTCGGTTTCCAGCGCGATCACCGCCTGCGACTCGGCATCCAGCTTGGCAGCCGGGGTGCCGGTCAGCGCCAGGATCTGCTTGACGTAGTTGCGGTAGCGGCCCATCAGCGCCACGGTGTCGGCGTCGCTGCGGGTATAGAACGCCGGGTCCGGCAGGCCCATGCCGCCCTGCATGAAGTAGCCGATGTGGCGGTCCAGCGCCTTCAGGTCCACGTCCGGGCCGAAGTTGAATGCCACCGGGATGCCGACCTGGTGCAGTGCGGCGATCGAGGCCGGCACATCCTTGGCCTTCTTGATGGCATTGATGCGGGTCAGCAGCGGGGCGATCGGGTTGGAGCCGTCTGCTTCCACGGCGGCTTCGTCCAGGCCGCTGGCCCAGAAGTCACCCAGCAGTTTCTGCACGTTGCCCTGCGGCGCCTTCATCGCGGCGTCGAGCAGTTCACGCTGCTGCTGGCGGCTGCGGTCGACAAGCTGGCCCAGCGCGGTGGTGGCGCCGGTCTGCGGCACCGGGTTGGCCTTCAGCCAGCCTGCATTGGTGGCGTCATAGAAGTCGCTGCACTGGGCACTGACAGCCGGGGCACGCGCGGCCTTTTTCTTGGCAGCGAACGCGTCGTGGGTCGGGACCAGGGTCGCCAGGCTGATGCCCAGGGCGATGGCAAGCGGACGGAAGTTGGGCATGTGGAACGAATCCGTGATGGATTGAGGGCGCGCGCACTATAGCAAGCCGGGCATCGACGCGGCATGCACGCGTCGCGGTGCATTCGCCGACCAAGGTCGGCAGCTACCGGGGAGCGCCGGGATCAGTAGATCCACGCCATGCGTGGATGAAAGACACCCCAGAAAAACAAAGGCCCGGGAATTCCCGGGCCTCTGCAGGTCTGCCTTGGCGTCAGCCGTGGCTTACCAGATCACCACCTGCTGCTCACCAGTGCGGGCCATCGGCGAACCGGCCTTGCACTGGAATGCGGCGGCGAAGGTCGGCAGGTTCGACGGCGCACCCATGGCGCGGAACTGCGCCGGCGCGTGCGGGTCGGTCGCGAGGCGGACCTTGGCGTTTTCCGGGGTGTACTTGGTGCGCCACACGGTAGCCCAGTTGAAGAAGAAGCGCTGGTCACGGGTGAAGCCATCGACCTTTGCATCTTCCTTGCCGGCGGAGGCTTTCTGCAGCGCGTCGTAGGCGGTAGCCAGGCCACCCAGGTCGGCGATGTTCTCGCCCAGGGTCAGGTGGCCGTTCACGGCCTGGCCGTCGACCTTGTACTGGTCGAACTGCTTGACCAGCTTGCCGGTCAGGCCTTCGAAGTTCTTCTTGTCAGCGGCGGTCCACCAGTCTTCCATGTTGCCGGTCGGCCCGAAGCGTGCGCCCTGGTCGTCGTAACCGTGGGTCATCTCGTGGCCGATCACCGCACCGATGCCGCCGTAGTTCAGCGCGTCATCGGCCTTCGGGTCAAAGAACGGCGGCTGCAGGATGGCGGCCGGGAACACGATCTCGTTCTGCAGCGGGTTGTAGTAGGCGTTGACCGTCTGCGGGGTCATGCCCCACTCGGTCTTGTCCACCGGCTTGCCGATCTTGGACAGGTTGAACTTGTAGTTGAACTCGCTGGCAGCGCGCACATTGCCCAGGTAGCTGTCGCGCTGGGTCTGCAGGCCCGCCCAGTCACGCCACTTGTCCGGGTAACCGATCTTCGGGGTGAAGGTTTCCCACTTGGCGATGGCCTTGGCCTTGGTTTCATCGCTCATCCAGCTCAGGCCCTGGATGCGTTCCTTCAGCGAGGCGGCCAGGTTCTTCACCAGCTCTTCCATCTTCGCCTTGGCTTCCGGCGAGAAGGCAACCTTCACGTACAGCTGGCCGAAGGCTTCGCCGGCATCGTTCTCGATGGTGCCCAGCACGCGCTTCCAGCGCGGCTTCTGTTCCTTCTGGCCGTTGAGGGTCTTGCCGTAGAACTCGTAGTTCTCCTGCACGAAGGCGTCGGCCAGATACGGCGAGGCGCTGTCCACGGTGTGGAAGCGCAGGTAGGCACGCCACACCGACGGATCTGTGTCGCCCAGTGCCTTGCTCACTTCCTCATGGAAGGCCGGCATCGCCAGCGAGAACTTCTCCGGTGCGGCCACGCCCTGCGACTTGAAGAACTCGGTCCAGCTGAAGTTCGGGGTCAGCTTGTCGGCGTCGGCCAGGGTGACCGGGTTGTAGTACAGCTCGACGTTGCGTGACAGCTCGACGCGCGACTTGGAGGCCTTGGCCAGGCGGGTCTCGAACTTGACCACGTCCTCGGCCTGCTTGGCAGCGTCGGCAGCGGCGACGCCGGACAGCTCCAGCACCTTGGCGACGTGCGCCTGGTAGGCCTTCAGCTTGTCGGCGTTCTTGGCATCGGTGTAGTAGGTGCTGTCCGGCAGGCCGAGGCCGCCCTGGCTGGCGTAGGCCAGGTTGACGGCCGAGTTCTTGAAGTCGGCTTCGGCGCCGAAGCCAAACAGGACGTTGTCACCCTTGGCCGCGCTGCTGCGCAGGTAGTCGGCGATGGCCGCCTTGTCCTGCAGGCCGTCGATCGCCGTCAGGTCGGCCTTCAGCGGCTCGATGCCCTGGGCATTGATCTTGGCCTCGTCCATGCCGGTGGCCCACAGGTCGCCGACGATCTTCTCGATGTGGTTCGGGTTCTTGACCTGCGCGACCTGTTCAGCCAGCTGGTGCTGCACGGCCACCGAACGCTCGTCGAGGATGGTGAACGCGCCCCAGCTGGTGCGGTCGCCCGGAATTTCATTGGCGGCCAGCCACTTGCTGTTGACGTAGTCGCCGAAGGCGCCGCAGGCGTCCTTGCTGGTATCCAGATCGCTGGGCTGGAAGGCGTTGTAGGCCGGCAGCTTGCTCTCGTCCAGGGTGTACTGGGTGGCTTCGGCCGCAGCCGGCGTGGAGGCGGTGGCGTCCTTGGCCGGGGTTTCGTTCTTGCCGCAGCCGACCAGCGCGGCCGAAACGGCCAGGGTCAGCAGCACGATCTTGGGAGTACGGGTCACTTTGATGGCCTCCAGGCCGAGTGAGTCAGGGAAGGGCCGCGGGGACGGCCGTGGGCCGAACAATACGCCGCCGGCCTGCCCTGCAAGGGTGTCGAAGGTCATGGCCGGGCGCAAGGGGGCCGTTTCGTGGCCCGGAAAAGACAGACCCGGCAAAAGCCGGGTCTGTCGGGGTACTGCGATCAGGCGTGGATCAGAACTTGTACTTCAGACGCACGAACGGGGTGCGGCCGTACAGGTCGTACTGGGTCGCGAATGCCGCAATGTTGCCGTAGCGGGCATCGCTGACGCCGGTGGAGATCAGCGGCGGGGTCTTGTTGAAGATGTTGCTGACACCCACCAGGATTTCCCAGTCGGCCTGCGAGTAGCTGACCGATGCGGTGTGGTAAGTACGCGAATCGACCACGATGTCACGGTAGGAGTTCGCACGGCCCTGGTAGATGAAGACCGGATCCAGGTCGATGTCCTTGGTCTTGTGGATGTAGGTGGTCAGCCAGTTGAAGGTCCAGTCTCCACGGGTCAGGCTGAGTGCCAGGTTGCCCACAACCTTCGGACGCCCGATGTCACCGAGAAGCTCATTGGACGAAAGGCCACTTTCTTCAGCGCTGGAGAAGACCTGCTGGGTATCCTCGATGGTGTAAGTGACCTGGGTTTCGGCAGAGAACTTGCCGAACGAGAAGTCGTGGTCGAAGTTCGCAGTCAGGTCGTAGCCGCGAGTGCGCTGCTTGTTGATGTTGACGTACTGGTTGTACACATCAGTGATGTTCCAAGCCTCGTCGCCGGTACCGGGGTTGCGGACCAGCAGGCCGCAGAAGGCGTTCGGATACACCGCAGCGCCATAGCAACCCTTGACGATGTCAGCCGTGGTGATCTGGCCGATCTCGTTCTTCACCTGATAATCGAAGTAATCGATTGCCACACTCAGATTGGCAAAAGTGGGGGTGAAAACGATACCTGCGGTCTTGGCACGGGAGGTTTCCGGAATCAGCTGGCCTGCACCGCCGCCCGAATACACAGTTGCACTGCTGCCGGCGCCTGCGTAGTCGGCAGGAATGCCTGCCGCGGCACAGTTGCGCTGGTAGTTGGTGTTGGAGCTCTCACCCCAGCGGATGCAGGGGTCGATGCCGGTCTGTCCCAGGAAACCGGTCTGGTTGCCCAGATAGAGCTCATACAGGCCCGGAGCACGGTAGGAGGTGCCGATCGAGCCGCGCAGCCGCAGCGACGGAATGACCTGCCAGTTGAGGCCCACCTTCCAGACCTCGTCGGTGCCATCCACCGAGTCGTACTGGAATGCGCGGCCGGACGCGTTCAGGCTCAGCGACTCGATCGCCGGCAGGCCCTTCAGCAGCGGGACATCGAATTCAACAAATGCTTCCTTGACCCTATCGTCGCCCTTGGTGACATTGGCCGAGCTCGAGCCCCAAAGGTCCTGTGCCTTTGACAGTTCACCCGGCTGATCATCGATCGAGTAGTAGCGGTACTCCAAGCCCGCGGCTACGCCCACAGCACCTGCCGGCAGCTCGAACAGGTCGCCGCTGACGACGGCATTGATCGTGGCCTGCTTGTAGATCGTCTTACCCCAATCCCACTGTCCCAGCAGATTACTGAGTTCATCGACTTTGGCCCCGCTCAGGTAGCCCGGATCGAGGTAGTTCAGTGTCGGCGCGTTGTCAGTGTAGTCAACGTCGCCGGTCTTGGAGGCCTGGATGCCAAAGTTGCCGTATTTGCCCTTGGAGTGGCTGAAGTTGGCATTGACTTCCCATGCCCAAGTGTCAGTGCCCTTGAACAGACCATCGAGCTTGGTGGCGCCGTAGAAGTAGTCGACCGTGACGTCCTGCTGTGACTTGAACGGCATGATCGGACGGATGACGCCGGTGAAGCCTGAACCTGCCGGTGCTTGGATCCGCGGGAAGAACTGGCGCCAGCGGAAGGATTCGGTCTCGCGACGGTTGAACAGCCACTGGGTCTTCCAGTTGACGGAGTCGAAGGCGAAATCGGTGGCTACGAAGACGCTCTTGCGCTCCTGCTGGTTGATGATCTGCTCTTCACCAAAGCGTGCGAAGTTCAGCGGCTCATCATAGTAGGCCTGGCCGCCGCCTGCGTAGGTACGGGTGGTACGCGGGCGATAGCCGGGCAGTGGGCCGATGGTGTTGCCTTCCGGTGAAGGAACATAACGGATGGCACCTACGTCGACGACGTTATGCAGCAGGTTGTTGCAGTTTGCCAGGTTGGTGCCGGCAGTGATCGAGCGATCCTGACGGTCGATGCGGTTGCCATCGGCATCCTTGACCAGATCATTGCTGCAGTTCAGGTAGTCACGGTCGTTGCGGTTCAGTTCGTAGTGCTTGTACCACTCTGCCGCAGCCACGATGCTGCCTTTCTCGAAGTTCCAGCCGTTGGCCAGCGAGGCAGCGAACACTTCGCCGCCGCCTTCGGTCGGCACGCGACCGGTGACGGTCAGCTCCGGGCGCTCGATGTTCTTCTTGGTGATCAGGTTGACCACACCGGCCACGGCGTCGGAACCATAGATGGAGGACGAACCGTCCTTCACGATCTCGGCACGCTGCAGGATGGCGGTGGGAATGACGTTCAGGTCGAAGGCGCCGACAGCACCACGGGTACCGGCCGGGCCGGGGCGCTGGCCATCGAGCAGCACCAGGGTGCGGTTGGCGCCCAGGCCACGCAGCGAAACCGTCTGCACACCGGTACCGCCGTCCACGACGAAGCCGCCGAACTGGTGGGTGATCTGGGTTTCGGCCGAACCGATGGCCGACTTCTGCAGGAACTCGGCCACGTTGACCTGGCCCTGCTTGGCATTGGTTTCGGCGTTGATGGTGAACACCGGCGAGGTGGTCTCGTAGTCCGCGCGGCGGATCAGGGAGCCGGTGACAGTAATCTTGTCAAGATCCGTCGCGCGCTGGGATGACGAGGAGGTGCTTGACGCCTTTGCTTCCTGCTGGGTGGATTCCTGGGCCAGAGCCGGTGCGACCTGCAGGCAGGCCAGCACAGCAAGAGTCAACGGGACGCGGCTTGGCTTGGTTTGGCGGTTGGCGGTGCGCATTTCGTTTTGATCCCCACTTGTTATGCTTCGGTTAATGGAGTGTATGTGTCGCGTAAAGTAAATGCAACATGAATGATAGGGATCCTTAACTTGTTGTTAGTAAGGGGAAATTCAGGGGTTCACGCATGAAAAAGCCCCTGCCGCGCGGGCAGGGGCTTGGAGGGAGATGCTGGATGCGGGGGAGAGATCAGAGGCCGCCGGGGCCGCAATCCTTGCTCAGGTAGTCGGCCATGAGCGTCAATGTCGTCCGGAAGTGCACGGGGTACCAGGGCATGCTGTGCGGCATGTCGGGGATCAGCTCGAACCGGGCCGGCACCTTGCCCTGTACGCCGTTGTAGAAGTTCCTTGCATGGAAGGACGGCGTGCGTACGTCACGGTCGCCGACAAACGTCAGCAGAGGAATCGTGGCCTTCGCGGTGTTCTGCATCGGGTCCATGCCCTTCACCGTGCGCCCCTGCAGGATGCGTTGCAGGCGGTTCTGGCTCCAGGAGGTGCCCAGCCGGCCAAGATCGGTGACCGGGGCACCAGCGATGGCGCACTGATAGGGCGATGGGCTCCGGACCGTTGCAGCGGCAGCCGCGAAACCGCCATAGGAATAGCCGAAGATCGCGATGCGGTCCTTGGCGGCGATGCCTTGCGAGACCAGCCAGGCAGCGCCGTCGTCCTTGTCGTCCTGCATCTTCTGGCCCCACTCGGCGTCACCTGCCAGCCAGAGCTTGCGGCCAAGGCCAGAGCTGCCGCGGTACTGCGGGCGCAACACGGCATAGCCTCGCGAAGTGAAGAACGGTACCCAGCCTGATGCATCCCAGCCGGTGTAGTCGCGCGCCCACGGCCCGCCGTGCGGATGCACGAGTGCCGGCAGCGGGCCGTCGCCCTGCTTCCAGCCCGGCGGGAGGTCCAGAATCGCCGGAATCTGCAGGCCATCGCGTGCGGTGTAGGTCACCCAGCGTTGTTCGCCAATCTGCTTGCTGTCCACCCAGGGCCGCTCATTGCCGAGCGGCACGACATCCTTGCGATCGGCCAGGATGAAGTAGCTCTTCGGGTTGCGGTTGCTCTCCGTGGTGAACAGGACGCGCGAAAGGTCGTCGTTGTAACCGGTGATGTAGACGCTCAGGCCGGGATAGGCTTTCTGCAGGCCCTCCTGCAGGGCTTTCATCTGCGGATCCACGTACACGGCCTGCCGCTGGGGGCCGTCTATATAGAAGCCGAGGACCTGGTTGAAGTTGCTCTTGCGCGTGCCCAGGATCAGTGAACTGATCGAGAAGGATGGATGGGCGGCCAAGGGCTCCTTGTCGAACTCCTTCTTGGCGGGATCGTATAGTCGCGCCTGCACCAGGTCAGAGAACTGGTCGGTCAGCACGTACAGCTTGCCGCTGTCATCGTCTATGCCGACGATTTCCACCGTATAGCGTTCGCTCAGTCGGGTGGTCAGGGGGGCGTGCACTTCGAACTGGCCGGCGCTGTTCTTGATCAGAATGCGCTGTTCGAAATCGTCGGAGCCGGCGGATTCGACCTGGGTCTGCGTCAGGACTTCACCTGTCCGGGGGTGGAACAGGCCAGGTGATGTGCGCGAGCTGCCCTTGAACAGCAGTTCGGTCTGGCCGGTGCGCAGGTTGAAGCGGTAGTAGTTGGCCTGCAGCGTGGCTTCGTTGAGCTGACTGATGATGACCCTGTCTGCATCCAGCGGCAGTCCATGGACCAGCGAGGCGGTACCCGCAAGTTCGAGGCAGCGAAGGGTCTCGGGGCTGACCCCGAGCGTGCGGGTGTTGTTGGCGAAAGCCTCGTCGAACTTGGTCTGGGTGGCGTCGGTGAGGTAGGCCTTGGTCAGGAAGGTCTTGGTGGCTCCCGTACTGTTGCCTTCACCGCAGCCGCCGAGTTTTCCTGTCCATTCCTGGCGTCCGATGACGAGGTTGCGTCCCGCCTTCAGTGCGCTTGCCGCGATGAACTTCATCCGGTCACCGGATGGCGTGATGGCGACTGGACCGGCGCCGAGGTTGTCCAGGTTCCAGTTGGCCAGAGCGGTATCACTGTTGTTGCTACCAGGCGCGGCGACGATGGCCACCAACTGCTTGCCGTCGGCGCTCATGGTGACCGACTGGATGGTTGGGATCTTGGCTAAATCCTCGGCTGGCAGAGGGCTTGCGAGGGCAGGGGCAATGCACAGCGCCGCCAGAGCGGCGGCGCCAAGGCGGGCGGGGGTCAAGCGCAGTTCCATGGTCGGCAGGGTCCTTGTGGCGGGCACATCAACATGACCTGAAGATGAACGAAGGCGTGGGGTTAGTCAACTTGGCGTGAAAGCCCTGTGGATTTGTCCTGCCGGGGGGAGTAAGCCCAAAGAAAGACCCCGCCGGGGCGGGGTCTTCGGTGTGGCGAGGGCGGAGATCAGTTGCCGCCGAACTCGTACTTGGCCTGGACGTAGATGGCACGCCCGTAGGCGTTGTACAGGTAATTGTTGTACGGCTGGCCGCTGGTCCCGGCGAAGCTGAAGCGCTGGTTGTCCGGCATCTTGTTGAACACGTTGTTGACCATCAGCGACAGGGTCAGGTTGTCCAGCGCGCGATAGTTCACGCTCAGGTTGTAGGTGGTGTAGGACCCCCACTTGCCTGCCTTGTAGCCGGAGCTGTGGACGTAGTCGTAGCCATTGCCCACGTAGGCCATGTAGTTCGGCGTCTTGCCGATGTAGTTGGCATACAGGGTGGTGGTCCACTTGTCCTTGGCCCAGCCGACCGAACCATCGGCGCGCACCTTGGCGTAGGAGTCATATACCCACATCGCGTACGGGTCACGCAGCAGGTCCAGGAACTCATCGCCCGGCTGCGGCTGCAGTTCGCGCTTGAGCATGTCGGTGTAGTTGCCCGAGAACTGCAACGAACCGAAGCGGCCCATGTCGTGCACGTACTTGAAGCTGGCGGTCAGCGCTTCCAGGTTCTGGCGGGCGACGTTCATCTTCGGGGTGTAGATCTCGTCCAGCACGCCGGACGCATCGCGGGTGATCCAGTCGTCGACGTTCTGGCAGCTGGCCGAGGTGTTGTTGGCCTGGCCGCCACGGCAGTAGTACTCGGCCAGCAGCAGCTGGTCGGAGCTGAGCGTATCGACCTCGTTCTTGATCTTCCAGTTGTAGTAGTCCACCGACAGCGACAGGTTGTTGATCGGTGCCCACACAACACCTGCGTTCCAGACGTCGGCGGTGATCGGTTCCAGGTCCGGATTGCCGGCGCGGGTGCCGAACACCGAGACGCTGTCATACGGGCAACCGGTGGTGTTGGCCGGGTCGTAGCCCAGCTGACCGCAACGGTAGTAGTCGGTGGAGCCGTTGGCATAGTAGCCGCTGCGGCCCTGGAATGCGTCGGACAGGGTCGGCGCGCGGAAGGCAGTGCCGTACTTGCCGCGGAACAGCAGGCTCTCGATCGGGCGGAACTCGATGCCGATGCTGTAGGTGGACTTGTCGACGGTGTTGCTGCCGATCTTGAAGGCGTCGTAGCGGCCGGAGCCGGTGACTGTCAGCGTGTCATGCAGCGGCAGACGCAGCTCACCGGTCACCGCATAGTTGCTGCGGTGGCCGGCACCGGAGACCGCCGTGGTGCCCCAGACGCTGCCATCCATCAGGCCCGGATCGGGGCTGTAGTCCCAGCCTTCACTGCCACCTTCAACGACCACGGCCAGGCCGGCGTCGCCGCCCGGCAGCTTGAACAGTGAGCCGTTGGTGACCTGTGCACGGGCCAGGTTCTGCCAGGTACGGCTCTGGCTGTAGCTGTAACCGGTGAAGGTCTGGAAGTCTCCGGCAGGCAGCGGCGCGTAGAAGGCTTCCCAGTTCGGGCTGTAGATGTCGTAACCGGTGCTGGTGGTGCCCAGCACCGGGCCGAGCACGCGCTGTTCGAAGTAATCGTTGATCGGGTCATTCCAGCGCACGAAGTTGCGCTCGGTCAGCTTGTACTCGCCGCGGGTGAAGCTGAGGCTGTAGTCCCAGTTGCCGGCCGTGCCGCGGCCGCCCAGCGTTACCTGGTAGGCCTTGTTGCGGTCGGTGTTCATGATGTCGCGGTAGCCGGCGCCACCGATGTCTTCCGGGGCGAACACCCGCTGCAGGTTCATGTACTGGCCGCTGGCCTGGTCATAGAAGCGGCCCCAGCCGGACGAGGTGCCCCACCAGGTGTAGCCGGAACCCGTCGCGTACTTGACCTCTTCCAGGCTGTACAGCGCATCGCCGAACAACTGGAAGTTGTCATTCACGTCGAAGGTGGCAGAACTTTAGATCTGCGCGCTTTCCTTGCCGTTCTTGATGGTCTTGTAGCCGGTGCCATAGGTGGAGCCACATGCCTGGCCGGTGGGCCGGGTGCCGAGCACCGTGGTGCCATCGAACTGCCCGGCCACATTGGCGCACAGGTTCGGGTCCATCATCGCGTAACGGTTGTTGTTGGCCGGCAACAGCACCAGGAAATCGTTGGAGACGTACTGCGGGCTGTAGCCGTCGGGATTGTTGACCTTGGTCAGGTCGCGCTGGTAACCCCAGATCGGGCTGGTCTTCTCATACTGCACGTTGACCAGCGCGTGGAAGCGATCATCCACGCCATTGAAGCCGCGGGCGCCGCTGAGGCGGAAGCTGTTGCCGCCGCCTTCACTGTAGGCGCCACCACGTACGTTGAGGACGCCACCATCCATGCGTTCCTTGAGGATGATGTTGACCACGCCAGCGATCGCATCGGAGCCATACAGTGAGGACTGGCCGCCCGGCAGGATCTCGATGCGCTCGACGATGTCGATCGGAATGCCGCTGATGTTGTTGAACGTATCGCCGCCGTTGTACAGCGCCGGATACGAAAGCATCGGGCGGCCGTTGATGAGGTACTTGGTGTAACCCGGGCTGAGGCCGAACATGCCGGCGGCTTCGGCGCCCTGGGTGAACGAGGCCGAGGTCTGGCCGCCCTGCAGGCCACCCGTGGACAGCGAGGACTGCTGCAGGACATCGGCAACGCTGGTGAAGCCGCGGGTCTGGATGTCCTCGGCGGTCACGGTCAGGACCGGCGTGTGGTTCTCGATCTCGGTCTGCGGAATCAGCGAACCGGTGACCGTCACGCGGTCAAGCTGGGTCGGCGCATTGTTGCTTTGCGCCAGGGCCGTGCCGGAGGCGAGCAGCGTGCCGAGGAGGGCGAGGGTCAGTGGGTGGCGCGAGAGTGTGGAACGATGGCGAGACATGGAAAATCCCCGTAGTGAGATGTCTTGGCGACCGGCTTCCATGTCGGTTTAACGATCTGTTCAGTTGCATTCCATTCAGCCGGACCGTAACACGCACTTAACGCAGAGTGCACACGATCGTCATTTCGTCAATCGGGGTTTGGCCTGAAAAATGTCGGCAGATCAATGGTTAACGCCAATTGTTTTGGTGTGTTTCAAAAGATGGCGATATGAAGGTCAATCTGTCGTAGTGCATTTGCTGCTTCTGCATCAGTGCTTTACCGAAGGCTTCCTGGAACCAAAAAAAAAGGCCCCGCCGAAGCGGGGCCTGGTCCAGACACGGAGTCCGGAAAACGACGGGATCAGAAGTTGTACTTGACCTGGGCCGAGATCTGGCGGCCGTAGACGCTGTAGAAGCCGTCGTTGAACGGGGTCGATTCGTTGCCCGGGTAGTTGTAGCGCTGGCCTTCCGGCAGCTTGTTGAACACGTTGTTGACCATCAGCGACAGGACCAGATCTTCCTGTGCCTGGTAGTTCATGCTCAGGTTGTACGTGGTGTACGAACCCCACTTGCCGGCCTTGGCGCCGGAGGAGTGGACGTAGCCGTAGCTGCGGCCGGTGTAGGCCAGGTAGTTCGGGGTGCTGCCGACGTAGTTGGCGTACACAGTGGTGGTGAACTTGGCGATGTTCCAGGCCACCGACAGATCGCCGCGGACCTTGGCGAAGTTGTCGTAGTACCACATGTTGTACGGGTCGCTCAGCAGGTCGAGCTTGGCGGCGCCCGGCATCGGCTGCACTTCACGCTTCAGCATGTTGGTGTAGTTGCCGGAGAACATCAGCGAGCCGAAGCGGCCGATATCCTGCTGGTACTTGGCCGCCACGGTCACCGCTTCCAGGTTCTGGCTGGCAACGTTGAGCTTCGGCGTGTATACGCGGGTCAGGTTGCCACCGGCGTCGCGGGATATCCAGTTGGTCACGTCACCGCAGCTGGCCGAGGTGTTGTTCGGCAGGCCGTTGTGGCACTGGTACTCGGCCAGCAGCAGCTGGTCCGAGCTCAGGGTCTTGACCTCGTTCTTGATCTTCCAGTTGTAGTAGTCGGCCGACAGCGAGAAGTTGCTGACCGGGGCCCACACCACACCTGCGCTCCAGACATCGGCGGTGATCGGCTTCAGGTCCGGGTTGCCGGACTTTTCGCTGTACACCGAGGTGTTCTTGTAGAACGAGCAGGCCTCATCACGCAGGCCGTAACCCATCTGGCTGCAGCGGTAGTAGTCGTTCTGGCCGGACGAGTACGAACCGCTCATGCCCTGGAAGGCATCGGACAGGGTCGGTGCGCGGAAGGCGGTACCGTACTTGCCGCGCAGCAGCAGGCTCTCGATCGGACGGAATTCCAGGCCGATGCTGTAGGTGGCCTTGTCGACGGTCTTGTCGGCGATCTTGAAGGCGTCATAGCGGCCCGAGGCGCTGACGGTCAGGGTGTCGTGCAGCGGCATGCGCAGTTCGCTGGTGACCGCGTAGTTGCTGCGGTGGCCGGCGCCGGCGACGGCGGTGGTGCCCCACACATTGCCATCAACGAACGCCTGGTCCGGCGAGTAATCCCAACCTTCGCTGCCACCTTCCAGCACGACGGCCAGGCCGGCATCACCGCCCGGCAGGCTGAACAGCGAGCCGTTGGTCACCTGCACGCGACCCAGGTTCTGCCAGGTCTTGCTGCGGTGGGTACCGTAGCCGGTGAAGCTGGCGAACTGGTCCGGGGTGATCGGCGAGTAGAAGGCCGCATAGTCCGGGTTGTAGATGCCGAAGCCGCCAGCCGAGGTGCCCAGGCGCGGGCCCAGCACGGTCTGGCCGAAGAAGTCTTCGATCTTGTCCTTCCAGCGCACGAAGCGGTTCTGGTCCAGGCGGTACTCGCCACGGGTGAAGCTGGCGCTGTAGTCCCAGTCGCCGACCATGCCCTTGCCGCCCAGGGTGACCTGGTAGGCACGGCTTTCGTCGGAGTTCATGATGTTGTTGTAGTGGCCCGGGCCGATTTCTTCCGGCGCGAAGGCGCGCTGCAGGTTCACGACCTTGCCCAGGCCCTGGTCGTAGAAGCCGCCCATGACCGACTTGGTGCCCCACCACAGGGCGCTCGAGCCGGAGGTGAACTCGGTCTTTTCCTTGCTGTACAGCACGTCGGCGAACAGCTGGAAGTTGTCGTTCACGTCGAAGGTCATCGACGAGTAGAACTGGCCGCTGTTCTTGCCGTTCTTCAGGGTCTTGTAGCCGGCGCTGTACACCGAACCGCAGGACTCGCCCGACGCGCGCTGGCCGACCACGGTGGTGCCGTCATACAGCCCAGCGACGTTGGCGCAACGGCTCGGGTCCATCATCAGCAGCTTGTTGTCAGCGTTGGTGATGACGGCGAAGTCGTTCGACGGAACCTGGGCGGTGTAGCCGACCGGGTTGTTCTGGCGGGTGATGTCGCGCTGGTAGCCCCAGATCGGGCTGCCGTTCTCGATCTGCACGTTGAACAGCGCATGGAAGCGGTCGTCGAAGGCGTTGATGCCCTTGGCAGCGCTGAAGCGGATGTTGCTGCCGCCGCCTTCGGTGTAGGTGCCGCCACGGAGGGTCATGGTGCCGCCGTCCATGCGCTCCTTCAGGATGATGTTGACCACACCGGCGATCGCGTCCGAGCCGTACAGCGAGGACTGGCCGCCCGGCAGCACTTCGATCCGCTCGACGATGTCGATCGGAATGCCGCTGATGTTGTTGAAGGTTTCGCTGCCGTTGTACAGCGCCGGATACGAGAGCATCGGGCGGCCGTTGATCAGGTACTTGGTGTAGCCCGGATTCAGGCCGAACATGCCGGCGGCTTCGGCGCCCTGGGTGAACGAACCCGAGGTCTGGCCGCCCTGCAGGCCGCCAGTGGTCAGCGACGACTGCTGCAGCACTTCAGCAACACTGCTGAAGCCGCGGGTCTGGATGTCTTCGGCGGTGATGGACATCACCGGGGTCTGGGTTTCAACCTGGGTCTGCGGGATCAGCGAACCGGTGACGGTGATCTTGTCCAGGTTGGTCGCCTTGTCCTGGGCCATTGCCGGGGCGGCGGCCATCAGAGCGGAAATCAGGGCGACGGCGAGCGTGTTGCGACGTGCGGTGTTGCTTACGTAGTTCATGTAGTTCCATTGGAGAGCAAAAACAAAAACGGCACTGCGCATGCGCCATCGCGCGGGCTGGAAATGCCAGCTCCGCAGCCCAAAACAGTGCGGGTCGAACGTAACATGAACTTAACAATCTGTGCACGAATCTGTAGCAATCCTGAATTTCAGTCAGGTTACGTCCAGCTTGTATGATGCTCGGTTATTCCCCCTGACCCCGCCGGTGCTCGTTGTGAACAGTTCTCCCCGCCGTCCCCATGCAAGCCAGGTCCAGAAGGGACTCACGCCGCATGCCCGCATCCGCAATGTGATCGCGGTTGGTTCGGGCAAGGGCGGCGTCGGCAAGTCGACCACCGCGGTCAATCTGGCCGTGGCGCTGCAGCAGCTCGGCGCGCGCGTGGGCGTGCTCGACGCCGACATCTATGGCCCCAGCGTGCCGGCCATGCTGGGCCTGTCCGGCCGTCCGGAAAGCCCGGACAACAAGAGCATCGAGCCGCTGCGTGCGTTCGGCGTCGACACCATGTCGATCGGCTACCTGATCGAAGAGGACACGCCGATGATCTGGCGTGGGCCGATGGCCACCTCGGCGATGACCCAGCTGTTCAACGACACCTTGTGGGACGACCTGGACTACCTGCTGATCGACCTGCCGCCGGGCACCGGCGACATCCAGCTGACCCTGACCCAGAAGATCCCGCTGGCCGGTGCGGTGATCGTCACCACGCCACAGGACATCGCCACGCTGGACGCGAAGAAGGCGCTGAAGATGTTCGAGAAGGTCGAGGTGCCGGTGCTGGGCATCGTCGAGAACATGGCGGTGCATACCTGCAGCAGCTGCGGGCATGTCGAGCACCTGTTCGGCGAGGGCGGCGGCGAGCGCATGGCCGCGCAGTACGGCGTGCCGTTGCTCGGTTCGCTGCCGCTGCAGATCGGCATCCGCGAGCAGGGCGATTCCGGTACCCCGATCACCGTGGCCCAGCCGGATTCGGTCCCGGCCCAGGCCTACCGCCATGCCGCGCAGCGCCTGATCGAGGAGGTTGGCAAGCGTCCGCGTGCCTCGATCCCGATCCTGTCGTCGCTGCTGTAAGTGCCCGGGCAGGGGCCGCCGGCGACGCCCGGCCCCCTGCTAGAATCCTCGCGCCCCCTCGTACCCCAGGACAAAGCATGAGCATCAAGAGTGACCGTTGGATCCGCCGCATGTCCGAGCAGCACGGCATGATCGAGCCGTTCGAGGCCGGGCAGGTCAAGCAGGCCAACGGCGAGCGCATCGTCAGCTATGGCACCTCCAGCTACGGCTACGACGTGCGCTGCTCGCGCGAGTTCAAGGTGTTCACCAACATCAACTCGACCATCGTCGATCCCAAGCACTTCGATCCGGGCAGCTTCGTCGATATCGTCGGCGATGAATGCATCATCCCGCCCAACAGCTTCGCGCTGGCGCGCACCGTGGAGTACTTCCGCATCCCGCGCGACACCCTGGTGGTGTGCCTGGGCAAGAGCACCTACGCGCGCTGCGGCATCATCGTCAACGTGACCCCGCTGGAACCGGAATGGGAAGGGCACGTGACCCTGGAATTCAGCAACACCACGCCGCTGCCGGCGCGCATCTACGCCAATGAAGGCGTAGCGCAGATGCTGTTCTTCCAGGCGGCCGCCGACGACATCTGCGAGACGTCGTACCGCGATCGTGGCGGCAAGTACCAGGGCCAGACCGGCGTGACGCTGCCGCGGACCTGAAGATTGCAGGCGATTTGTGAAGCCGAGCATGGCTCGGCTCTACATGAAGGAAGGCGGCGCAATGCGCCGCCTTCTTTATTTCCCGCGACCGAACAGCATCGCGATGCCGACACCCACCAATGCCACCGGCCACCAGGTCAGCAGCAGCTTGGACAGGTTCAGGTGCGTCCAGCCCAGGTTGCTGGCGAGCATGAACAGGCCGATCAGGATCAGCAGGACGGCGGCAACGAGGTTGAATCGCATCGGGTCGGCAAACGCTCAGGACTGGGCTGGATATCCTAGCCGTTCCTTCCAGTAGGCGACATGCTGGTCCAGCGCACCCGGCTCGTAGCGGTGCGCGGGGCCGCTGCCCCAGACCGGGCCCGGCCACGCGGGGTCGCCGTCATGGCGGCCGATCACATGGAAATGCAGCTGGCGCACGATGTTGCCCAGCGCACCGATATTGATCTTCTCCACCCCGTCGGTGCCCTTCAGGGCCTTGCAGGCGCGGTTGAGCTCGGTGCGCAGCTTGTCCTGCTGCTCGCCGTCCAGCTCGATCCACTCGGTCACCCCGGCCAAGCGCGGTACCAGCACCAGCCAGGGGAATCGTTCGTCGTTCATCAGCCGCACTTGCGACAACGGTCCTTCGGCCACCAGCACGCTATCGGTGGCCAGGCGTGAATCGAGTTCGAAATCGCTCATCCAAGATGCTCCGAGAAGAAGTCCAGGGTGCGTTGCAGCGCCAGGGTGGCGCTGTCTGGATCATACGCATGTCCGACCTCCCGGTTGAAGGCGTGGTCGGCCGGATAGACGAAGGTGGCCATCTGCGGCAGCTTCTCGCGATGGGCCTGGACCGCCTCCGGCGGGATGCTCTTGTCCTGGGCGCCGAAGTGGAAGATCACCGGGGCCTTGGGCGTCTCATCCAGGAACTGGACATTGCGCGCACCGTAATAGCTGACCGAGGGCAGGCCCAGGCGCAGGGCCGACAGCATCGCCACCGTGCCGCCCCAGCAGTAGCCCACCGTGCCGACCTTGCCTTGGGGCGCCAGCCGGGTGGCGGCTGCACGCACGACCTCCAGCGCCTTCTCCATGCCCAGTGCGGTCACCCGTTCCAGGCCCTGCTTCACGCCTTCGGCGTCATAGGGCAGGGCATCCGGATCGGCTTCTGCACCGTCGACCAGGTCGAAGAACGACGGCGCCAGCACCGCGTAGCCTTCGGCCGCGAAGCGCTCCGCTACGCCGCGGATGTGCGGGTTGGCGCCGAAAATTTCCTGCACCACCACCAGCCCGCCACGCGGGGTGCCCTCCGGCAGGGCCTGCCAGGCCCGTACCGGGCCGTGATGCGTATCCAGGGTGATCCACTCGGCCATCGTTTCCATCTCGTTGTGGGGAACAGAACGGCATTGTCGGTGCAGCGTGGGTTAGCGCGATGTCAGCGGCTGTGCGGGATCGGGCGGCTGGCCATTCAGAGCGCGGCCGCCAACCCCGGTATACTGGCGCCCTTTCAGGCCCCGGCCCCCAGGAACCCCTGCCACGGCGGCAGGGGCCCAGGCCCCCAGAGTCCCGCGATTCCATGTCCCAGCTGAACCCCAAAGTCGGCTTCGTCAGCCTTGGCTGCCCGAAGGCCCTTGTCGATTCCGAACGCATCCTTACCCAGCTCCGCTCGGAAGGCTACGACATCGTGCCGTCCTACGATTCGGCCGACGTGGTGGTGGTCAACACCTGCGGTTTCATCGATTCGGCAGTGACCGAATCGCTGGACGCGATCGGCGAGGCGATGAACCAGAACGGCAAGGTCATCGTCACCGGCTGCCTGGGCAAGCGCCCGGAGCAGATCCGCGAGGCGTACCCCAACGTGCTGGCGGTGTCCGGCCCGCAGGACTACCAGAGCGTGATGGAAGCGGTGCATGAAGCGCTGCCGCCCAAGCACGATCCGTTCGTGGACCTGGTGCCCGACTACGGCATCAAGCTGACCCCGCGCCACTACGCCTACCTGAAGATTTCCGAGGGCTGCAACCACAAGTGCAGCTTCTGCATCATCCCGTCGATGCGCGGCAAGCTGGTCTCGCGCCCGGTGGATGAGGTGCTGCGCGAAGCCGAGCGCCTGGTGCGGGGCGGCGTGCGCGAGCTGCTGGTGGTTTCGCAGGACACCTCGGCCTATGGCGTGGACGTGAAGTACGCCGAGAAGATGTGGCGCAACAAGGCCTACCAGACCCGCCTGAAGGCGCTGTGCGAAGGCCTGTCCGAGCTGGATGCGTGGGTGCGCATGCACTACGTCTACCCGTACCCGCACGTGGACGAGGTGGTGCCGCTGATGGCCGAGAACCGCATCCTGCCGTACCTGGACATTCCGTTCCAGCATGCCAGCCCGCGCATCCTGCGCCTGATGAAGCGCCCCGGCGCGGTCGAGAAGACCCTGGAGCGCGTACAGAACTGGCGCCGTATCGCCCCGGACATCACCGTGCGTTCGACCTTCATCGTTGGCTTCCCGGGCGAGACCGAGGCCGAGTTCGAAGAGCTGCTGTCGTTCCTCGACGAAGCGCAGCTGGACCGCGTCGGTGCGTTCGCCTATTCGCCAGTGGAAGGCGCCACCGCCAACGACCTGCCCGATGCGGTACCGGAGGAAGTGAAGCAGGAGCGGCTGGCCCGTTTCATGGAAAAGCAGGCGCAGATTTCCGCTGCGCGCCTGGAAGCCAAAATCGGCACCGTGCAGCAGTGCCTGGTCGACGCCATCGAAGGCGATATCGCCGTGGCCCGCTCAAAGGCCGATGCCCCGGAGATCGATGGCCTGGTGCACATCCAGAATGCCGACCAGGTGCCGCTGCGCGTGGGTGAATTCGTCGACGTGGAAATCACCGAGAGCGACGAGCACGACCTGTACGGTGACGCGCTGCCGGCCGCTACCCGCCCGGCATTCGATCTCAAGATGCTGTGACCACAGCGACGACCGCCGCCGGTGACGGCAGCGGTGTCCGCCGCTTCGTGCCGCCGCCGCGTGCGGCGGTCGATCCGCAAGTGTTCGCGCACCCGGTGTTTGCCGGATTGCGCGACGTTCGTGATCTGTTGGAAGGCCCGGAGTGGCCGTCCATTGCAGCGCTCGCGGCACGCCTCACGCTGCCCGGCAAGCACCTGGTCGAGCAGGATGCCGCGCTGCTGGCCGACGGCCTGCACTACGAAGCCCGCATCGCGCAGGGGCTTATCGCCACCCGCGCCGACAACTGGCACGACCTGTTCAATGCACTGGTGTGGGCCCGTTACCCGCAGCTCAAGCAGGCCCTCAATGTGCAGCAGTGCCGGCATATCGAGGCGATGCCGCCGGGCCAGCGCAACCGTGCGCAGGCCGCGTTGACCCAGTTCGACGAGACCGGCGTGATCGTGCGCGTGCGCGATGACTCGTTTATGCGTGCGTGGGATGGGCATGACTGGCATGCATTGTTCGAGCCAGCGCACTGGCTGAGCGGCGATATCGCCATCGCTGCGGTATTCGGGCACGCGCTGATGGAGCAGGCGCTGCTGCCGGAACGCCGTCTGGTGGGCAAGTGCGTGGTGGTGCGCGACGAAGTCGATGATGCCTGCGTTGACGCAGTGACCGCGGCCATCGCCGAGGGCAGGGCAGTGACCGATCCGCTGCAGCTGCGGCCCCTGCCATTGGCCGGTATTCCCGGCTGGCATGGCGTGCAGGATTCCGCCTTCTATCGCAATGCCGATTATTTCCGCCCGCTGCGTGCCGGTCGCCAGTATCCGTTGCCGCTGGTGGGGTTGCCGTTGTAGAGCCGAGCCCATGCTCGGCTGCGTTTGCCCATCAGCCGAGCATGGGTTCGGCTCTACAAAGGGCAGGCAGTCGAGCCATGCTCGACGCTACACAGGCTCGTACTCCACCCCGATCACCGCAAAGGTGAACTGCCCGCCGGGCAGCTCTACCGAGAACTCATCATCCAGCCGCTTCTTCAGCAGCGCACGTGCCAGCGGCGAATCGATGCTGATCCAACCCAGGCCTGCATCGGTCTCGTCCGGGCCGACAATGCGATAGCGGCTGGTGTCGCCACTGTCCACGTTCTCCAGTTCCACCCACGCGCCGAAAAACACCGCCTGCGGATCGGTCGGCGTGGTGTCGACCACGCGCAGCGATTCCAATCGCTTGGTCAGGTAGCGCACGCGACGGTCGATCTCGCCCAGCTGCTTCTTGCGGTAGGTGTACTCGGCGTTTTCCGAACGATCGCCTTCTGCGGCGGCTGCGGCCAGTGCCTTCACCACCTCGGGGCGGCGCACCCGCCACAGGTCATCCAGTTCGGCCTTCAGCCGTGCGTGGCCGGAGGCGGTGATCAGGGCCGTGCTTTTTTCTGCGGGGGGACGCCAACGGGACATGCGGTAAGACTTCTTTTCAGGGGAACGATGGGGTCGGAGCCCTTTCCCGTGGAAAGAGCTCTGACCGCCAGTGGCGGTGAATCAGCGCTTGCCGCCGAAGATGCCGCCCAACAGGCCACGCACGATCTGGTTGCCCAGCTTGGTGCCGACCGTGCGCGTGGTCTGCTTGGCCATCGTCTCGATCATGCCCTGGCGGCGCTTGGTGCCGAAAATCGCATCCTTGATCGCCTGGCCGAAACCGCCTTCCTGCGCTTCGTCCTGCTCGCGGCTGCGGGCGGCCGGCGCCTGCGCCTGCTCGACCGTCTTCTGCGCGCGCTGGGCCAGCAGTTCGGCGGCCGATTCACGGTTGATCGCCGTGTCGTAACGACTGCCGACCGGGCTGCCGGCACGCACCTGGGTACGCTCGGTCTCGGTGATCGGTCCCATCCGGCAGCGCGGCGGCGCGATCATCGTCTGCTGCACCGGCATCGGCACACCCTTGTCCTGCAGGGTGGATACCAGCGCTTCACCGGTGCCGAGCTGGCTCAGTACCTTCACCACGTCCAGTTTCGGATTGGGTACGAAGGTTTCGGCCGCGGTCTTCACCGCCTTTTGGTCGCGCGGGGTGAACGCACGCAACGCGTGCTGCACGCGGTTGCCCAGTTGGCCGAGGATGTTGCCCGGCACGTCGTCGGGGAACTGCGAGCAGAAATACACGCCCACGCCCTTGGAGCGGATCAGGCGCACCACCTGCTCGATGCGCTGCACCAGCGACGGCGGTGCGTCGTCGAACAGCAGGTGGGCCTCGTCGAAGATGAAGACCAGCTTCGGCTTGTCCAGGTCGCCCACCTCCGGCAGCTGCTCGAACAACTCCGACAGCAGCCACAGCAGGAAGGTGGAATACAGCTTGGGCTTGAGCACAAGCTGGTCGGCGGCGAGGATGCCGATCACGCCGCGGCCGTCGTGATTGACCCGCATGATGTCGGCCAGCTCAAGCGCCGGTTCGCCGAAGAAATTCTCGCCACCATCCTGCGCCAGGCGCAGCACCGAACGCTGGATCGCGGCGATCGACTGCGCACTGACCAGGCCGTACTCGGTGGATATGTCCTTGCGCTCCTCGGCCACCAGGCCGAGCAGGGCGCGCAGGTCGTCCATGTCCAGCAGCAGCAGGCCACGGTCGTCGGCCAGCTTGAACACGATGTCGAGCACGCCGGACTGGGTGTCGTTCAACTCGAGGATGCGCGCCAGCAGGGTCGGGCCCATCTCGCTGACCGTGGTGCGCACCGGATGGCCGAGCTTGCCGTACAGGTCCCAGAAAATGGTGGGGCTGGCGGCCGGCGCATAGTCGGCCACGCCGATCTCGGCAGCACGCGTCAGCAGGTTCTCGGCACCGGTCCCGGGAACAGCCAGGCCGGACACATCGCCCTTAACATCGGCCAGGAACACCGGCACGCCCAGCCGCGAGAAGCCCTCGGCCAGGGTCATCAGGGTGACCGTCTTGCCGGTGCCGGTGGCGCCGGCCACCAGGCCGTGGCGGTTGCCGAGTTTCGGCAGCAGGGTGACGGCAATATCGTCGGTAATGCCTTTGCCGAGCAGAATCGGATCCATGGTCCAGCCCTTGTGGTGAATAGCCCAATGTTAACCGCCGGCGGTGACGGGCCGAAGGTCGGCTTGCCCGGACCTTGGCGGCGCCGCTACTCTGCCTGCCTGTTTCGCACACAGTGCCATCAATGCCCGTTCCTGTCCTGATTTCCCGCGGTTGGCCGCTGCTGGCCCTGGCCGGCCTGGTTTCCCTGGCGCCCGACGCCCATGCGCAGCGGGTTTCGGCCCGGGACAAGGTGAAGGTGGATGCGCTGCAGCAGCGCATGACCGTCGCCGAAAAGCGTTACAGCGACGCCCTGCTGCTGGTCGCCAATGCCGACCCCAAGGGCAGCAACGAGGCCGATGCCGCGCTGGAAGACATGGAAGATGTCCTCAACGACTGCGTGAAGCAGAAGGGCTGCCAGATGGGCACCCTGCTTGCCAGCTACAAGCGCCTGCTCAAGCACGACGCTGATGCCGCTGCCAGCGACGACGTGGCCGACGAGGGCGGTGACCGCCTGGAAGCCGACCCCGACCATATCGGCCCGCTCACCGCCGACGTGCCGGAGGCCGCGCGCGCCGCCGCGCTGCTCAACGACAAGCGGCATGCCTTCGACAGCATGGTCGAGTACAACCCGGCCGTGCAGGCCGGCATCCGCCGTTGGCTGACCGACATGCGTCCCGCGCTGCTGACCAGCTACGAGAACTACCAGAACCTGCGTGCGGTGATGTGGCCGGAGTGGGAGAAGCGCGGCCTGCCCGAGGCGCTGCTGTTCGGCATCATGGCCAAGGAGTCCAACGGCCGCGTGCATGCGTCCTCGCGCGCCGGCGCCGCCGGCCTGATGCAGTTCATGCCGGCCACCGGTCGCCGCTTCGGCCTCGGCCCGGACGGCACCGGCTTCGATACGCGCTTTGACGCGCGCAGCGCCGCCGAGGCCAGCGCCAGTTACCTCAACGAGCGTCTACGCGAGCTGAACAACAACGTGGAAATGTCGGTGGCCGCCTACAACGGTGGTGAAGGCCGTGCCGCGCGCGTGTTCAAGCAGAGTGCTGGCCAGAGCTTCTGGACCGACAGCGTCTACAACCAGTTCCCGGGCGAGACCAAGGACTACGTGCCGATGGTGATCGCCGCCGCCTGGATCTTCCTGCACCCGCAGCAGTACGGCGTGGAATTCCCGAAGATCAGCGCGCAGCCGGCCACGCTGCGCCTGGCCAAGTCCACTACCATCTACGAACTGACCATCTGCCTGGGCAGCCACGGTACCCGAGATGGCTACATGCGCGCGCTGCGCAACCTCAACCCGCGCTATGAAGCCGACGGCTGGATTCCGGCCGGCACGCTGATCAATGCCACCACCCGCATCGCCGGCCTGTACCAGCGCAACTGCGTCAGCGGCCCGCGTGCCGATCTGGCCCGCACGCTGATCACCGCCGATCTGAACGCAGCGATCAAGCGTCCGACCGCTGCCAGCTACACCGGCAGCGTGGCCGTGGGCGGCGTGGTGCCGGTGGCCGATGCCGCCGCGTCCACCAGCGTGCCGACCACACCGGCCGCTCCGGTAGCTACGCCGCGCCCGCCGGCACGGCCGAAGCCGGTGCGCAGCCACAAGGTGGGCCGGGGTGAGACCCTGGGCGCCATCGCCGCGAAATTCCAGTGCGACGTGCCGACCCTGGCCCGCGCCAACGGCCTGAAGGCCCCGGCCTACAGCCTGCGCCACGGCCAGACGCTGAAGCTGCAGGGCTGCGACAAGTAATCCTCCCGACCCCTGGAATCCGCATGGACCTCGAAGACACCCGCAACCTGTTCGCCAACCTCCGCGAAAACACCGACTGGGACATCACCGGCCCGTTGCTGTGGGGGTATTTCTTCGTGCATTCCACTGCTGAGCCGTTGCAGGTACTGGCTGACCATCTGCAGGCGCAGGGCTACTCCTTCGTGGAACTGTTCGAGCAGGAGCCGGAAGAAGGCGACGCGCCGTTCCACGTGCTGCATGTGGAGCGTGTGGAGATTCACGACGAAGCCTCGCTGGACCGTCGCAACCAGGAGTTCGCGGCGCTGGCCGCGGAGAAGGGCGTGGAAGACTACGACGGCATGGACGTAGGTCCAGCCCCGGCCCTGCAGTAACGCGCTTCTGGCTGTAGAGCCGAGCCCATGCTCGGCTTCCTTTGCCCACAGAAATGCATGACCGGTTGCAGCCAGCAGCCGAGCATGGGCTCGGCTCTACATGTACCTCAGCGCAGCGTCGCCAGTGCCTGGCCCAGCTGCACCGGGCTTTCGGCGCCCAGCTGCGGCGCGAACTCGGCCACGCCCGGCGGCAGCAGCACGATCACGGTCGAACCGTAGTTGAAGCGCGCCATCTCGGCGAAGCGCTCCAGCTGGATGCCCTGGCCGCGGTAATCCTTGCGGGTGATGCGGTCACCGTAGGCCGGGATCTCCTCACCGCTCCATACGGTCTCCACGCCGGACACCAGCAGTGCACCGACCATCACGCTCACCATCGGGCCGAAGCTGGTATCGAAGTGGCAGACCAGGCGCTCGTTGCGGGCGAACAGGCGCGGCACGCCGTTCACCGCGGCCGGGCCAACGCTGAACAGGCGGCCGGGCACGTGCACGGTTTCGCGCAGGGTGCCGGTCCACGGCATGTGCACGCGGTGGTAGTCGCGCGGCGACAGGTACACCGTGGCATACAGGCCCTCGTTGAACGGCTTGGCGTCCTCGGCGCTGCCCAGCAGCTCGGCGGCAGTGAAGGACTGGCCCTTGGCCTGGAAGATGCGGCCGGCGTCGATCCTTCCGAGCTGGCTGATGCGGCCGTCGGCCGGCATCACCAGGCTGCGCGGATCGGCATCGGCCACGCGTGCGCCGGGCTTCAGCGCGCGGGTGAAGAACTGGTTGAAGGTGGCATAGCTGCGCGGGTCCGGGTTGGCCGCTTCGTCCAGGTTGACGTTGAACTTGCGGGTGACGGTGTCGATCAGCCAGCGCGACACGCGCGGATCGTCCGAGTACGCCAGCGAACGCGCCATCGAGGACAGCAGGCGGTGGGGCAGGGCGTACGTCAGGGCGGTGGTGAGGCTCATGGGGCGGTTTTCTCGGTCAGCTTCTGCAGGTCGCGGGCAATGGCCGGCGCGTTGAACGGGGGCCGCACCAGGCCGGCAAGGCGGCCCTGCGGGTCGAGCACGGCCAGGCTGGCCGAGTGCTCGACGGTGTAATCCTCAGGGTTCTCGTCGAAGTGCTTGCCCGGCACCTTCTGGAACACGAAACCCAGCGACGTGGCAAAGCGCTCCAGCGACGGGATATCGGCGGTGGCGGCCAGGGTGTCCTTGTGGAAGCCGTGCACGTACTCGCCCAGGCGTGTGGCGCTGTCACGGTCCGGGTCGACCGAGATGAACAGCACGCGCGGGCGCAGGCTGTCGGGCAGGGCCTCCCACTGGTTCTGCGCGCCGGCCAGCTCGGCCAGAGTGGTGGGGCAGACGTCGGGGCAGAAGGTGAAGCCCAGGAACACCAGGGTCCAGTGGCCCTTCAGCTCGCCCGGAATCAGGCGGGTGCCGTCGGACTGGGCCAGGTTGAAGTCGGGCAGTTCGCGCGGCTGCGGGTACAGCGTGATCGCTTCGGTGGCCGGGGCGTTGGCCGGTGGCTTCGGCGCGAACACCTGCTGGGCGGCCAGCAGGCCCAGGCCCGCCGCCAGGGCGATCAGCAGGATGATGCCGGCGTTGCGATTGAACATGGGAGCCCCCGCGCGAAGTGGGCTCCATCATACCGGCTGCGGCCCGATCGTTTCTGCCGCAACGGATGCCGCCGCGGGCGCCAGCCCCTATAATCGGGGGCCACTTTGCCCGCAGTACCGCCATGACCGCTGAAACGGCCGCCGAACTCCACACGATCATCGATCTGATCCGCTACGGCACCAGCCGTTTCAACGAAGCCGGGCTGACCTTCGGTCACAGCTACGACAATGCGCTGGACGAGGCCACCCAGCTGGTGCTGCACAGCCTGCACCTGCCGCACGATCTGGGCCCGGCCTATGGCCAGGCGCGCCTGCTGCAGGCCGAAAAGCTGCGCGTGCTGGAACTGTTCCAGCGTCGCATCGATGAACGCATCCCGGCCGCCTACTTGACCGGTGAGGCCTGGTTCGCCGGCCTGAGCTTCAAGAGCGACAAGCGCGCCCTGGTGCCGCGTTCGCCGATCGCCGAACTGATCGAATGCGGCTTCGAGCCGTGGCTGGCCGGCCGCGATGTCAGCCGCGCGCTGGATCTTTGCACCGGTTCGGGCTGCATCGCCATCGCCATGGGCCATTACTACCCGAACTGGGAAGTGGATGGCGTCGACCTGAGCGACGACGCGCTGTCGCTGGCCGAAGAGAACAAGGAACGCCTGCAGGCGCACAACGTCACCCTGCTCAAGTCGGACCTGTTCAACGGCCTGACCGGCCGCCACTACGACCTGATCGTCACCAACCCGCCGTACGTCACCAACGACGAGACCGATGCCCTGCCGCAGGAATACTCCTACGAGCCGGAGATGGGTCTGCGTGCCGGCGATGACGGCCTGGACCTGGTGCTGAAGATCCTGCGCGATGCCCCGCTGCACCTGAGCGAAGACGGTCTGCTGATCTGTGAAGTGGGCGAGTCCGAACAGCATCTGGTCAAGCTGCTGCCGGAAGTCGATTTCGCCTGGATCGAGTTCAAGGTTGGCCAGATGGGCATCTTCGCGGTCGAGTGCCGCGAACTGATCGCCCACAGCGCCCGCATCACCGAACTGGCGGCGCAGCGCCCGTGAGCTCCAATTCGTTCGGCAAGCTGTTCACCGTCACCACGTTCGGCGAGTCGCACGGGCCGGCCATCGGCTGCGTGATCGATGGTTGCCCGCCGGGGCTGGCGCTGGACGCGGCCGAATTCGCCCACGACCTGCAGCGTCGCGCAACCGGCAAGAGCCGGCACACCTCGGCGCGTCGCGAAGCCGATGAGGTCGAGATCCTGTCCGGCGTGTACGAGGGCCTGACCACCGGCACTCCGATCGCGCTGCTGATCCGAAACACCGACCAGCGCAGCAAGGACTACGCCAACATCGGCCAGCAGTTCCGGCCGGGTCATGCCGACTACAGCTACTGGCACAAGTACGGCATCCGCGACCCGCGCGGTGGCGGCCGTTCCTCGGCACGCGAGACTACCATGCGCGTGGCCGCCGGCGTGGTCGCCAAGAAGTGGCTCGCCGAGCGCTTCGGCGTGACCGTGCGTGGCTACCTGTCGCAGCTGGGCGACATCACGCCGGCCGGTTTCGACTGGTCGGCGGTGGAAGACAATCCGTTCTTCTGGCCGCACGCCGCACAGGTGCCGGAACTGGAGGCGTACATGGATGCGCTGCGCAAGTCCGGTGATTCGGTCGGTGCGCGCGTGGACGTGGTCGCCGACAACGTGCCGCCGGGCTGGGGCGAGCCGATCTACGGCAAGCTCGATGGCGAACTGGCCGCTGCGCTGATGAGCATCAACGCGGTGAAGGGTGTGGAGATCGGCGACGGTTTCGCCAGCGCAGCGCAGAAGGGCACCGAGCACCGTGACCTGCTGACCCCGCAGGGCTTCGCCAGCAACCATGCCGGCGGCATCCTCGGTGGCATTTCCACCGGCCAGCCGGTGGTCGCCTCGATCGTGTTGAAGCCGACCTCCAGCCTGCGCCTGCCGGGCCCGTCGCTGGACACGGCCGGCAACGTGGTCGAGGTGGTCACCACCGGCCGCCATGATCCCTGCGTCGGCATCCGTGCCACCCCGATCGCCGAGGCGATGGTGGCGATGGTGCTGATGGACCAGGCGCTGCGTCATCGCGCGCAGTGTGGCGATGTCGGCACGATCACCCCGCGCATTCCCGGGCAGATCGATGGCTGACACGCGGCCGACGGTGTGGGTGAGCCAGCCGCTGATCGACGCGGCCATCGCGCCGTTGCGCGATCGCGTACAGCTGCGCAGCACCGACACTGTCACCGCCTGGTCGCCCGATCAGATCGCCGAACAGCTGGCCAGCGCCGACGGCGCAATCATCACGCTCAACGAGCGCATTGGTGCGGCCCAGGTGGCCGACGCCGCACAGCTGCAGGTGATCGCCAATGTCGGCGTCGGCTACAACAACCTGGATGTCGACGCGCTCAGCGCCGCCGGCATTCTCGCCAGCAACACGCCGGACGTCCTGACCGGGACCACCGCCGATCTCGGCTTCGCGTTGCTGATGGCCACTGCACGCCGCATCACTGAATCCGAGCGCTGGCTGCGCGAAGGGCAGTGGCAGCAGTGGTCGTTCCAGACCATGCTCGGTGCCGACATCCACGGCAGCACGCTGGGCATCCTCGGCATGGGCCGCATCGGCCAGGGCATTGCCCGCCGCGGTGCACACGGGTTCGGCATGAAGGTGCTGTACCACAACCGCTCGCAGCTGCCGGCCGCGACCGAAGCGGAAGTGGGCGCCACCTATGTGGACCTGGATACGCTGCTGGCACAGTCCGACCACCTGCTGCTGGTGCTGCCGTACACGCCGGCCTCGCACCATCTGATCGATGCCGTCGCGCTGGCGAAGATGAAGCCGTCGGCAACGCTGGTGAACATCGCCCGTGGTGGCCTGGTTGATGAGATCGCGCTGGCCGATGCGCTGGCCAACGGTCGCCTTGCCGCAGCGGGCCTGGATGTGTACGAAGGCGAGCCGAAGGTGCGCCCCGAACTGCTGGCGCTGCGCAATGTCGTGCTGACTCCGCATATCGGCAGCGCCTCGCTGGCCACGCGCACGGCGATGGTACAGCTGGCCGTGGATAATCTGGTTGCCGGGCTCGGCCTGGACGGCGGCCTGTCGCGCATGCCGAGCGCGATCAACGCTGACGCGGCGATGGCCGCGCGCGTGACTCTGGGCAAAAAAACCGGGAAACGATAGGGAACCTCCGCGCGCCCCGCTTGAGGAGGTTCCCCGAACCCAGCTGTCGTGCGTGTTTCTTCCCCATTCCCGTTTTCGTGAGAGTTTCCCCCATGAGCAATGCACAGCGCAGTTTCCACGTCGCCGTCGTCGGTGCCACCGGTGCGGTCGGCGAGACCATGTTGTCGATCCTGGCCGAGCGTGATTTCCCGGTCGGTACCCTGAGCGTTCTCGCTTCCGAGCGTTCGGCCGGCGGCGAGATCGAGTTCAACGGCCAGAAGGTCAAGGTTCAGGACCTGGCTACCTTTGATCCGAGCGGCGTCGAGATCGCCCTGTTCTCGGCCGGCGGCAGCGTGTCCAAGGAATACGCGCCGAAGTTCGCAGCAGCGGGCGCTGTGGTGATCGACAACTCCTCGGCCTTCCGTTACGACGATGACGTGCCGCTGGTGGTGTCCGAGGTCAACCCGGAGCAGGTCGCCAACCGTCCGCGCGGCATCATCGCCAACCCGAACTGCTCGACCATGCAGATGCTGGTGGCACTGGCACCGCTGCACCGCAAGTACGGCATCGAGCGCATCAACGTCTCCACCTACCAGTCGGTGTCTGGCGGCGGCCGTTCGGCAACCGAGGAACTGGGCAAGCAGACCGGCCAGCTGCTGAGCTTCCAGGAGATCGATCCGCAGCGCTTCCCGGTGCAGATCGCCTTCAACCTGATCCCGCACATCGATGACTTCCAGGACAACGGTTTCACCAAGGAAGAGATGAAGCTGATCTGGGAGACCCGCAAGATCCTCGGTGACGACAGCATCCTGGTGAACCCGACCGCGGTGCGCGTGCCGGTGTTCTACGGCCACTCCGAATCGGTGGCGATCGAAACCCGCGACAAGGTGACCGTGGCCGAAGCGCGCGCGCTGCTGGAACAGTCGCCGGGCGTTGAAGTGGTGGACCGCCATGAAGCCGGTGGTTATCCGACTCCGGTCACCCATGCCTCGGGCACCGATGCGGTGTATGTCGGCCGTATCCGTGAAGACCTGTCGCATCCGCGCGGCCTGAACCTGTGGATCGTGTCGGACAACGTGCGCAAGGGCGCGGCGTTGAATGCCGTGCAGCTGGCCGAGCTGGTCGCCGCCGAGCAGCGCTGATGGAGAGGCCGGGCAATCCCCGGCCTTTTCTGTAGAGCCGAGCCTACGCTCGGCTCAGGCCATGCAGCCGAGCATGGGCTCGGCTCTACATGGGTGCGGACCCCGGTCCGCACGCTTTATAGTGTCGCCCATGAATAAACGGGCCAAGGGCGCAAAGCGCCCGCTCACCTATCTGTCCGCCGCACTGCTCGCCTTGGCCAGCAGTTCGGCGCTCGCCCTGGGGTTGGGTGACATCCGGGTCCTGTCCAAGCCGGGCCAGCCCCTGCTGGCTGAAATCCCGGTGGTCTCGGCCGATCCGTCCGAGCTGGAAAACCTGCGGGTGGCGCTTGCCTCACCGGTCACCTTCGAACGTGTCGGCCTGCAGCGGCCAACCGGACTGGTCAGTGAACTGCAGTTCGAACTGACCCGCGACACGCAGGGCAGGGCAGTGGTGCGCGTCACCTCGCAGGCGCCGGTGGAGACGCCGTCGCTGAGCTTCCTGATCGAAGCCGACTGGGGTCAGGGCCGCCTGGTGCGTGAGTACTCGGCGCTGGTCGATGCGCCGCCCAGTGCGCTGGCCGTGGCCGAGCCGGAGATCGTCGCACCGGCCGGCACGCTCTCCAATACCATCGTGCGCGAACCTGCACCGGCTTCGGCAACGGTGCCGGCAGCAGAGACGCCCACTACGCCGCCATCTGCGGTGGTGCCTGCACCGGCACGCCCGCGTGCGGCCTCCGCGCCGGTTGCTGCACCGGCGGCCGATGGCAGCATCACCGTGCAGCGCGGGCAGACCCTGTCGCAGATCGCCAGTGCAGTGGCACGTGGCAACCAGGTCAGTCGCGACCGCGCGATGATCGCCCTGCTGCGTGCCAATCCCGAAGCCTTCATCCGGGGCAACGTCAACCTGCTCAAGCAGGGGGCGGTGCTGCGCATGCCAGGCAGCGATGCGCTTGCTGCGGTCGACGCTGCCGAAGCGGCGACGCTCGTGCGCGAGCACGCTGCGCAATGGCGGCAGGCGCGTACCGTGCCGCAACCCGCGGGTACCGTCGCCCCGGTCGCCAAGGCCGCAACCACGAACGCTTCTTCCCCGCCTGCCGCCAACGGGGCACGACTTGAGATCGCTCCGGCGCTGGCGTCCGACGCCGCGCACGCGGGCACAACCACCGGCACCGCTGCCGGCAGCGAGGGTGACATGCTGGGCAACGAACAACTGCGCCAGGCGCGTGAGGACATCGCCACCCGCGATGCCGAGATCGGCGAGCTGAAGCAGCGCGTGGCCGACCTTGAGAAACTCAAGGAACAGCAGCAGTCGCTGATCGCGATGAAGGACAACGACCTGGCCGCCGCGCAGCAGCGCCTGGCGCAGGCACCGGATGCCCGCGATGCGGCAACGCCGTGGTACTGGCTGGGGCTGCCGGTACTGCTGCTGGCGGCGGGCGCGGCCTGGCTGCTGCGTCGTCGCAAGCCGTCGCCGCTGCCGCCGCTGCGTGAGGAAGACGATGCCGCCGGCCTGACCGCGGCGGTGCCGGCGGGTGCGGCGCTGGATACGCTGGCCGAGCAGTCCTCATGGTCGTCGGCTGTTGCCGACAATGGCCGCCAGGAACCGGCGATGCCCGCCTGGGCCACCGAAACCGAAGTGCATGACGTGGTGGTCGCCGAACCCGTTGCCGAGGACCTGGCGCGGGCCGGCTGGCAGACCGACAGGCTGCGCGAGGAGGACGCGGTGGCATTGCCCGAAGCGGTGACCGATCTGCCGCGCTGGGACGATCCCGCAACCACCGGCGACGAGGGTGTCGTCGCCGAGCCGCTGCAGGACGAGCGCGTTGCACCGCAGGCGCCGGTCGAAGTGGTGGTGCCGGACTACGCACTGCATGCCGAACAGCAGCCGCAGTTCCGCGGCGTGTTCGATCTGCCGGCCGACGCGCATGAGAACGAGGCTCCGGTGGACGCCGCCCGTCGCGAAGCCATCGACGGCATCGACCATGGCGCCGTCGAGGCCTCTCATTCCGACGACATCGCGTCGAGCGCGGCTGCGCCTGCCGGCGACGCGGGCTGGTCGCCACGTGCCGGCCAGGAGCGCCTGGAACTGGCCATTGCCTACCTCGATCTGGGCGACGCACAGACCGCGCGCACCCTGTTGCTGGAAGTCGCCGAAGGCGGCGACCTGCACAGCCAGGCCCAGGCCCGCGAACTGCTGGCGCGCCTGCCGTGACCGAACCTGCCGACAAGGGCCTTGCCATGAGCCGCGAACGCCGCATCGACTACGTTGAATTCGCGTCCAGCGACCCGGCCGCCAGCCGCGCCTTCTTCGAGAAGGTGTTCGACTGGTCGTTTGTCGACTACGGCAGCGACTACACGGCGTTCGACGATGGCCGCCTGCAGGGCGGCTTCTTCCGCGGCCAGCCGCAGCGGGCCAGCGACAGCGGTGCACCGCTGCTGGTGCTGTATGCCGACCAGTTGGCACCGGTCGAGGCCGCCGTGCGCGACGCCGGCGGCGAGATCGTGCGCCCGGTGTTCTCCTTCCCCGGTGGCAGCCGCTTCCAGTTCGTCGAGCCCGGTGGCAACGAACTGGCGGTCTGGTCCGAACGCGATCCGGCCTGAGCGCCGCCCCATCCGCAACATCGAGGTAGCACATGCGTTATGCGCTTGGCGTCGAGTACGACGGCAGCGATTTCAGGGGCTGGCAGAACCTGGGCGAGGGTGGTCCCAGCGTGCAGGCCAGCCTCGAGCAGGCCCTGTCATCGGTGGCTGATGCGCCGCTGCAGGTGGTCTGCGCCGGCCGCACCGATGCCGGCGTGCATGGCCAGTGCCAGGTCGTGCATTTCGATACCGACGTGGTGCGCGATCCGCGCGCCTGGATGCTCGGCACCACCACCCGCCTGCCGCGCTCGATCGCGGTGCGCTGGTGCGTGCCGGTGGCCGATGATTTCCACGCCCGCTTCTCCGCACGTGCGCGCCGCTACCGCTATCGGCTGCTCAACCGTGAGGTACGGCCGGCACTGGACCGGCAGACCCTGAGCTGGGAGCGCCGGGCGCTGGACGAGACCCTGATGCACGCCGCCGGCCAGGCCCTGCTTGGCGAGAACGACTTCAGCGCGTTCCGTTCGGTGCAGTGCCAGGCGCTGCATGCGCGGCGTGAACTGCAGTCGTTGCAGGTCAGCCGCGATGGCGAAGTGATCGAAGTCGCAGTACGTGGCAATGCATTTCTTCATCACATGGTCCGCAATATCGTCGGATCGTTGATCCTGGTGGGCAGCGGTGAAAAACCGGTGGAATGGATCGCCGAACTGCTGGCCGGGCGCGACCGCACCGTAGCTGGTCCCACCGCACCGCCGCAGGGCCTGGTGTTCCTTGGGCCCCTGTACCCCGACAACTGGCATCTGCCCGCCGAGGTCACGCTATGAGCCGTTCCTACTACCGTACGCGCATCAAGTTCTGTGGAATGACCCGTGCTGGCGACGTCCGCCTGGCCGGTGAGCTGGGCGTGGACGCAGTGGGTTTCATCTTTGCCCGCGAGAGCAGCCGCCGGGTCGCACCGGCTGAGGCCCGCGCGATGCGCCAGGCGATCGCACCGATGGTCGACGTGGTGGCGCTGTTCCGCAACAACAGCAAGGAAGAAGTGCGCGAGGTCCTGCGCACGGTGCGGCCGACCCTGCTGCAGTTCCACGGTGAGGAAGACGAGAGCTTCTGCCGCAGCTTCAACATGCCTTACCTGAAGGCGATCGCCATGGGGGGTCGTGAAGAGGTCAACGCCCGCACCCTGCAGCTACGCTATCCCAGCGCTGCCGGCTTCCTGTTCGACAGCCACGCCCCGGGTGGTGGCGGCGGCACCGGCGTGGCATTCGACTGGGGCCGCGTTCCGACCGGATTGCACCGGCCGTTCCTGCTGGCCGGTGGCCTGAACCCGGAAAATGTCTACGACGCCGTGCTGGCGACGCTGCCGTGGGGCGTGGACGTCTCCAGTGGCATCGAACTGGAGCCGGGCATCAAGGATGGCTACAGGATGCGCACCTTCGTCGAGGAAGTGCGTCGCGCGGATTGCACCGTTCTGGAGTGATCCGCGTCACCTTAGTGTGATGGGAGTCACGCTTCCGGGTAATTCAGGTTCCAGCGCCAAAAAGTCGACACCCCCCGAACATCTGATCGGACACAATGCGCCCAGCCTTACCTGGCCGGGTGCGATGCCGTGTGCGTGTCGCTGGCCGCACCCTTGAGATATGCCCTACCTTTCGAACGAGGACGCAATGGATATGCCCCATCTTTCTTCCCACCGTCTCGGCTTGGCCCGCCTGACGCTCGTGCCCGGCCTGCTGCTCGCCTTGGGCGCATGTGCGGCCGGTGACTCATCCGTCCCGACAGCGTCGGCACCGGCCGCTGCAGCACCGGCGGCCGCACCTGCCGCAGCGCCGGCCACGGCTCCGGCTGCCGACGGCCTGGCTGCGCTGATTCAGGCCAGTGGCGTGAAATGCAGCAACGCCAGTACGGGCAGCGGCTGCACGGCCGGTGATGTGGACAGCGGCGATTTCTACGATGTTGAACTGTCGCCGGACTGTGGCGACCAGGGTTTCTTCGCCGGCGTAGCCGACGCCAAAGGCGTGGAAACGTTGAATGCGGTGCCATCCACCGGCAGCAAGGCCAGCGTGACCGCGAAGCTGTCGAAGGGGCAGCTGGTCTGCGTGCAGGGCATCGGGCGCACCGGACAGAATCCCCTGTTCTATTACGTCGTTGCGGTTCCCGCCGCGACGGTCGGCAAGTGCAAGGGCAACACGTTGTGTGACACCTATGGCGACAGGCCGATCACTGGCTTGGCCAGCACAGGGGGCGAGGCCTGCCATGCGGCGGCGCCGGGACGTTACGCCGGGAACTGCGCACAGGGCTGGGTCAGTGCGGACGTGCTCGACGTGTTTTCCAACGGAATGTAATCACCGCCAGGGGAGCGGTCCAATCAACCACTGGCAAAGGAACAGCTCATGTCGGATCCAAAAATCACCCGGCTGGTCAGCAGCGTAGGTACCACGCGCACGCTGGAAATGGACGATGGCAGTGTCATCGAACGATCAGGTGGCAGCGTCTCGTGGCGCAACAACAATCCTGGCAATCTCAAGTTTGAATTCGCCGGCAGCGCGGACAAGACGGTGACCAATCCGCGTACCCGCGAGCAGGCGCTGGAATCGGCGCAGGGGCGCTACAAGGGCGTGGTCGATCTCGACCAATGGGGCAACGCGGTCTTCGAAAGCTATGAAGCGGGCCGGGTGGCGAAGATCCAGCTGCTCGAACGCCGGTTCGGCGACAAGACCGTGGAGGAAATGCTGCCGAGCTACTCCACGAAGGATTACAGCGGCACCACCCACCACAAGGAGCAGGCGGCCACCATCTATGCCGAAGGCGATCGCCAGGGTGTCGATCTGCGTTCGAAGACCGTCGGCCAGATGAGCGTGCGCGAGCGTGAAGTGCTGGCCGACGGCATTCGCCGTTTCGAGGGCTGGCAGCCGGGTGAGGTTGCCACGCAGCAGCCACCCACGCGCGCACAGGCGGCCACGCCCGTGCAGGCCCAGGCCCAAACGCAGGTACAGACGCCTTCGGCAGCTGCGCCCGCGGCGGGCCAGACCGCGGCTGCAGTCGGCAGTGCCGCGCTCTACAACGAGGCCTATCAGCATTTCATGGCCTCGGGCCGCCAGTACGAATACGGGCGCCCCGACCATCCGCGTCCCGGTCGCGACAGCAGCCGGCTGGAGCGTGATCTCGATGGTGACGGACGCCTGGGCGTGGATTGCTCGGCATTCGTATGGCGTGGCCTGAAGAACGCGGGTTACGACGTGCGTGGCGAGAACGCCGCGGGGTTCACTACCTCGACGCTGTTCAATGGCGCGAACACGACCGCTTACGCACGCGAGCATTTCGACGTGACCTCGGCTGCCGAAGCACGCAAGCCGAACGGATCGCTGAAGCAGGGCGACATCCTGATGTTCTCCTCGTCGCAGGGCCAGCATGTCGGTATTTTCAAAGGCTACGACGCGCAGGGAAACATCCAGTTCATCGGTTCGCAGGGAAGCACGGGGCCGGCCGAAGTCACCATCCGGCCGGGCGGGTACTGGGATGGCGGAAGCACCCGCATCGTTGGTGCGCTGACACCGAAGCCGGAATTCCAGGTGCGCGCGCCGCTGCATGGCAATGGCGAACCTGCGCTGTCCCGGCCTGGCGCCACCGTGCAGCCGGCTGCATCACACCCTGCGGCCAGCGAGGTGATGAAGCAGGGGCAGCGTGGCACCGACGTGCAGGCGTTGCAGCAGACCCTCAATCAGCTCGGCGTGCGTGATGCGCAGGGCCATCGGTTGTCGGAGGATGGCCGTTTCGGTGACCACACCCGCGAAGCGGTGATCGCGTTCCAGAAGCAGCAGGGGCTGGCGGCCGATGGAATTGTCGGTCGCCAGACCACTGCCGCACTGGCGGCGGGCCGTGCGCAGGGCCATGAACCTGCAGCGGCTGCGCCGAAGGGGCCGTCGCTGAACGATGCATCGCATCCGGACCACGCACTGCACAACGCCGTCCGCAGCAAGCTTCCCAGCGTGTTTTCCGAAGAGGCTGCGGCCAATATCACCCTGCATGCAAAGCAGAACGGTATCGACGCGGCCGACAAGCTGCAGAGCATCACGGTGCAGGATGGCAAGGCGTTCGTGATGGGCACGACGCCGGGCTTCCGCACCGCTGTCGATCTGGCCCAGGCGCCGCCGTCGCTGGAGCAGACCAGTGCCAAGCTGCTGGCAGATCCGTCGCACCAGCAGCAGGTGCATGAGGAGCAGCAGCGGGTCGCGATGGGCGGTCGCTGAGGCCTGCGTTGCCGGCTCCGGGAGGTGAATGCCGCCCGGGGCCTCGTCTCATCGCAGTTGCGCTGCTGCCCACTCGGCCAGGGCGTCCACCCTTGCATCGGCCGGGCCATCCGGCCGTGCCAGCACCCAGAAGCCGCCGGTGGCGGCAAACCCCCACGGTGCGACCAGCCGGCCTGCTGCCAGATCTTCGGCTACCAGCGGCTCGGGCGCGATCGCCGGGCCCAGCCCGGCGACTGCTGCTTCCAGCAGGTAATAGAGATGTTCGAAAGCGGTGCCCAGCTGCAGCTTTGCTGGGTCCAGGCGATGTGCCTGCGCCCATGCCGGCCACGCCTGTGGCCGCGAGCTGGTGTGCAGCACTGTTTCCTGCAGCAGTGCCGAGGGCGGTGCCTGCCGCAGGCGCTGCGCCGCCGGATGTGACGGGGCCACCACCACGCCCACCCGCTCCGGTGCCAGCTCGCGGACCTGCCAGCCCCGTGGCCACGGACCCTGCGCCAGCAGCAGCACGGCGTCCAGCGCCGCCTGTGCTTCGGTGAAGCTGCCATCCAGCGCCGACCACTGCAGGCGCACGCCGGGCAGGGCGGCCTGCAGCACGGGCAGGCGCGGAATCATCCAGCGCGCCAGTACGCTGCCGCTGCAGCCCAGTACCAGTGCTGGGTAGGCCGCTGGCCGGCGCAGCTCGCGCACGCAGTCCTCGATCCCGCCGAAGGCCTCGCTGCACGCCGCCTGCAGGCGGGTGCCAGCCGCTGTCAGGCGCAGCCCGCGGCCGGCACGCTGGAACAGTGCCAGGCCCAGATGATCCTCCAGCAGCTTCAGTTGCCGACTGACCGCACCGTGGGTGACGTGCAGGTCCTGTGCGGCGCGGCCCACGCCACCGAGGCGTGCGGTGGCCTCGAACGCGCGCAGTGCATTGAGCGGCGGAAGCAGGGAACGGTTCATGTGAGATTTCCTGACGGTATGCGCCAGATAATATCCATTTTCCGGTCACGACCCGTGCGCTAGAGTATCCACCTGTCTGAACCACCGGTCGTATCCATGTCTGCCTCCCCCATTGCCGACTACCACGCCTTCCCGGATGCCCAGGGCCACTTCGGCCGCTACGGCGGCAGCTTCGTTGCCGAAACCCTGGTCGGCCCGCTGCAGGAACTGGCCCAGGCCTATGACCAGGCCCGCCAGGACCCCGAATTCCAGGCGGCCTATGACCGCGACCTGGCGCATTATGTGGGCCGGCCGAGCCCGATCTATCACGCCCAGCGCCTGAGCGATCACGTCGGCGGCGCGCAGATCCTGCTCAAGCGCGAGGACCTGAACCACACCGGCGCGCACAAGATCAACAACACCATCGGCCAGGCGCTGCTGGCCGCGCGCATGGGCAAGAAGCGCATCATTGCCGAGACCGGTGCCGGCCAGCATGGCGTGGCCAGTGCCACGGTTGCCGCGCGCCTGGGCCTGGAATGCGTGGTGTACATGGGCGCCACCGACATCGAGCGGCAGAAGATCAACGTCTACCGCATGAAGCTGCTGGGCGCGACGGTGGTACCGGTCACTTCCGGCTCGGCCACCCTGAAGGACGCGCTCAACGAAGCGATGCGCGACTGGGTGACCAACGTGCAGGACACCTTCTACATCATCGGCACCGTGGCCGGCCCCGATCCGTACCCGCGCATGGTGCGTGACTTCAACGCCATCGTCGGCCGCGAAGCGCGTGAGCAGATGCTGGCCGAATACGGTCGCCTGCCCGATGCGATCACCGCCTGCGTGGGCGGTGGCAGCAATGCCATCGGCCTGTTCCATGCTTTCCTCAACGATCGCCAGGTCGATATCGTCGGCGCCGAAGCTGCCGGTGATGGCATCAGCACCGGTCGCCATGCCGCCTCCATCGCGGCGGGTCGCCCCGGCGTGCTGCACGGCAACCGCACCTATGTGCTGTGCGACGACGACGGCCAGATCATCGAGACCCACTCGGTGTCGGCCGGCCTGGACTACCCGGGCGTCGGCCCGGAGCACGCATTCCTGGCCGATACCGGTCGTGCACGGTACCTCGGCATCACTGACGAGGAAGCGCTGCAGGCTTTCCACCTGCTGGCGCACACCGAAGGCATCCTGCCGGCACTGGAATCCAGCCATGCGCTGGCGCAGGCGATCAAGCTGGCGCGTGAGCGTCCGCGTGACCAGATCGTGCTCTGCAATCTGTCCGGCCGTGGCGACAAGGACGTGCATACCATCGCCGCGCGCGAAGGGCTGGTGCTGTGAGCGCGCTGCTGCGGAACAGTGGCGTGCTGCTGCTGGCACTGGGGTTGGCCGCGTGCCAGCCGCCGGAGCCGCCGGTGCTGGCACCGGCCGCCAAGGCCACCACGCAGCCTGTGCAGCAGGCTGCCAACGATGATCTTGACCCGATGGCGCGTACGCCCATTGTCGATGCCCCCTCCGAAGAAGGGACGAGCGGCGATGACGCGCCTGCGGTGGCTTCGGTGGCACTGGACCATGCCGGTGACGTGCTGGTTGGCCAGCACATGACTGACCTGAAGGCGCTGGGTCCCTGGAAGGCGCAGGGCGCGAAGGAATTCTTCGAAGGCGACTGCGAGTACTACGACGGCAAGGGGCTGCCGCCGGGCGTGTCGATGATGACCGACGACGACCGCGTGGTCCGTTTTGATCTGAAGCCGGGCGATGAGCCGGAACTGCCGGTCGAACAGCCGGGGCCGTTCGGCCTGCGCATCGGCATGACCCGAGCCCAGGCCGTGGCCCAGTTCCCGAAACCGCCGGTGTCCAGCCCGCATGCCTACGACGGTGACCAGGGCGAGTACCTCACCTGGCAGGACCCGGGTTCGGACCTGGGCATCCGCCTGGAACTGTTTGAAGGGAAGGTCACCCGGATGTACTGGGGGACCAGCGATGCGATTGAACTGATTGAAGGATGTGCCTGAGATGCCTGTATCCCGACTCGATGCCTGTTTCCAGCGACTGCGCGAGCAGCAGCGCAAGGCGCTGATTCCCTTCATCACTGCCGGTGATCCCTCGCTGGAGGCCACCGTGCCGGTCATGCATGCACTGGTCGATGCCGGCGCCGATGTGATCGAACTGGGCGTGCCGTTCTCCGACCCGATGGCCGATGGCCCGACCATCCAGCGCAGCTCCGAACGTGCACTGGCACGCGGGGCGGGCAGCCGCTACGTGCTGCAGGCCGTGGCGCAGTTCCGAGAGCGTGACGCGCAGACGCCGGTAGTACTGATGGGCTACCTGAACCCGGTGGAGATCCACGGCTACGCCGCCTTCGCCAAGGCGGCCGTGGAGGCCGGTGTGGATGGTGTGCTGCTGGTCGACCTGCCGCCGGAAGAAGCCGGTGAAGCGCAGCAGGCTTTCGATGCGGCCGGCCTGGCGCTGGTGCTGCTGGCCTCGCCGACCACCAGCGAGGCACGTGCCGACAAGCTGCTGGCGCTGGCCCGTGGCTATCTCTATTACGTCAGCTTTGCCGGTGTCACCGGCGCGTCCGAGCGGCTGGACAGTGATGCTGCCAGCGCCCGCCTGCAGGCCCTGCGTGCGCGCGCTTCGGTACCGGTGGTGGCTGGCTTCGGGATCAAGGATGCGGCCAGTGCGGCGGCGATGGCGCGCCAGGCCGATGGCGTGGTGGTCGGCAGTGCACTGGTGGCGGTGCTGGCCGAAGCGGGCTCGGCTGAAGAGGCCGCGCAGCGCGCTGGAGCCTTCCTGGCCCCGCTGCGGCAGGCGCTGGATGCGTAACGGTGGTGCCGGCCGCTGGCCGGCATCCTCCTGACGGCTCGCATGCAAGGGCTGCCGGCCAGCGGCCGGCACGACCCAGCACCTAAACGTACGTCCCAGCATGGTTTTTTCAGGCTGCCCCGTGGCCGGCAAGGGGGTGCACGGGCGGGGAAAGCGGAGCTAGACTGTCCGCCTTTGCGGCCCTTGGGCCGCCCTGAACGGAAGTGTCCTCCCGCATGAGTTGGCTCAGCAAGTTGATGCCGTCCGGCATCCGCACCGACAACACCCCCAGCAAGAAGCGCAGTGTCCCCGAGGGCCTGTGGGAAAAGTGCAGCAACTGCGGCAGCGCGTTGTACCGTCCGGAACTGGAAGAGAATCTGGAGGTCTGCCCGAAGTGCGGCCACCACATGGCGATCCGCGCGCGCGCGCGCCTGGCCGCCCTGTTCGACGCCGACAGCACCACCGAGATCGGTGCGCGCCTGGGGCCGACCGACCTGCTCAAGTTCAAGGACCAGAAGAAGTACAGCGAGCGCATCAAGATCGCGCAGAAGAACACCGGCGAATATGACGCGCTGATCGCCATGCGCGGCCTGCTCAAGGGCCGTGCGCTGGTGGCCTCGTCGTTCGACTTCGCCTTCATGGGCGGCTCGATGGGCTCGGTGGTGGGGGAGCGTTTCGCGCTGGCCGCCGAAACCGCAGTCGAGATCGGTGCCCCGTATGTGTGCTTCTCGCAGAGTGGCGGCGCGCGCATGCAGGAAGGCCTGTTCTCGCTGATGCAGATGGCCAAGACCTCGGCCGCGCTGGGCAAGCTGCGTGAAGCTGGCCTGCCGTACATCTCGGTGCTGACCCACCCGACCACCGGTGGCGTATCGGCCTCGTTCGCAATGCTGGGCGACATCAACATCGCCGAACCGCAGGCGCTGATCGGCTTCGCCGGCCCACGCGTGATCGAGCAGACCGTGCGCGAGAAGCTGCCGGAAGGCTTCCAGCGTTCGGAGTTCCTGCTGGAGCACGGTGCCATCGACCAGATCTGCGACCGCCGCGAGATGCGCGACCGCCTGTCCGATCTGCTGGCGATGCTGGGCCGTCAGCCGGCGCCGGAGGTGGCTTGATGGGAGGCCGCAAGTACTTCGGTACTGATGGCATCCGTGGGCGGGTCGGCCAGGGCGTGATCTCGGCCGACTTCGTGCTGCGCCTGGGCAACGCCCTGGGCCGTGTCCTGGTCGCCCAGCGCGGCCAGGACGGGCGCAGGCCGATCGTGGTGATCGGCAAGGACACCCGCATTTCCGGTTACATGTTCGAAGCGGCTCTGGAAGCAGGCCTGGTGGCCGCCGGTGCCGACGTGCAGCTGCTCGGCCCGATGCCGACCCCGGCGGTGGCATTCCTGACCCGTACGCTGGGTGTGGACGCCGGCATCGTCATCAGCGCCTCGCACAACCCGCATTACGACAACGGCATCAAGTTCTTCTCCGCCCAGGGCGAGAAACTCGACGACGCCACCGAACTGGCCCTGGAAGCGGCGCTGGACATTCCGTTCACCACCGCCGAATCGGAGAAGCTGGGCAAGGCGTCGCGCGCGCGCGAGGCGGTCGGCCGCTACATCGAGTTCTGCAAGGCCAGCGTGCCGCGCGCGTTCGACCTGCGTGGCGTGCGCCTGGTACTGGATTGCGCACACGGCGCCACCTACCAGATCGCACCGCTGCTGTTCCGCGAACTGGGTGCCGAAGTGATCGGCATCGGGGCCGAGCCCAATGGCGTCAACATCAACGCCGGCGTGGGCTCCACCCATATCGACAACCTGGCGGCCAAGGTCCGCGAGACCCGCGCCGATCTTGGCATCGCCTTCGATGGTGATGGCGACCGTGTGCTGATGGCCGACGACCAGGGCAACCCGGTCGACGGCGATGACCTGCTGTACATCCTGGCCCGCGCCTGGAAGGACGAAGGCCGCCTGCGCGGCCCGGTGGTCGGCACGCTGATGAGCAACTACGGTGTGGAGAAGGCCTTCGCCGATCTGCAGATCCCGTTCGTGCGCAGCAACGTCGGTGACCGCTACGTCCACCAGGCATTGGTCGAGGGCGGTGGTGTACTCGGTGGCGAAGCCTCGGGCCACTTGCTGTGCCTGGACCGGGCCACCACCGGCGATGGCATTGTCAGCGCCCTGCAGGTGCTGGTCGCGCTGCGCAACAGTGGGCAGACCCTGCGCCAGGCACTGAAGGGCCTGGTACGGGTGCCGCAGAAGACCGTCAACGTGCGCCTGGGCAATGTCTCGGCCAAGGCCACGGTGCAGTCTGAAAGCGTGCAGTCCGCGCTGGCTGTGGCGCAGCAGGCCGTAGCCGGCCGTGGCCGCGCGTTCCTGCGTCCGTCCGGTACCGAGCCGGTGGTGCGGGTCACCGTGGAGGCCGATGACGCCACGCTGATGCAGCAGACGCTGGACCGCTTGTCCGCTGCGGTGCGTGAAGCCGCCAGTTGAGGCGCCTGCCCGTCGGTACAGGAAAAAAAACGCCCCGGAATCCCGGGGCGTTCTCTGTTTGCGGGCAGGGCTGTGTCGCGCCTACGGCCCCGGCACCATCTTTTTCTGGCGTGCCTTGAACCCATTGAACAGCGGCGCGATCAGCGGGTTGTAACTCAGGCGGATGCGCTTGCGCAGCCAGTTGGCCGGCCGGTTGCGGATCGCGAAACGATAGATGCGTTCCGGGTCGCCGCCGATCACGTTGCGGCCGAACGGGTGGGTGGTGTGCAGGTAGTGGAAGCCCTGCTCGCGCGCCACTTCGATGTGATCCTGGTCGAAATCACCGTACGGCCAGCACAGCGTATCGGACACGTCGCCGAGCTTGTCCTGCAGGACTTCGCGCGAGATCGCCAGATCCCGGCTGAGGCCTGCGCGGCGCTGCGCACGGTCCAGATCGTCGCGGCGCAGCCAGCGGGTATGGGTATGGGTGTGGCAATGCACTTCGAAGGTGCCGGCGGCGATGGCCGCACGTGCTTCGCTCCAGCGCATCATCACATCGTCACTGCGGTCCTGCTCGTAGATCGCTGCTTCGCAGCCACGATGGTCCGGCGTCGGCGGCAGCGTCGCCCCGGCAATGCCCGCGTGCGGACGTTCCGGGCCTTCGCCCATCCAGCCGGTGACCACGAACACCACCGCATGCATGCCGTACTTCTGCAGGATCGGATGGGCATACACCCAGTTGTCGAGGTAGCCATCGTCGAAGGTGATGACGATCGACCTGCGCGGCACCGGCTTGCCGGCCAGGAAGCCTGCGTACTGGTCCAGCGTCAGTGAGGTCCAGCCATTGCCTGCCAGCCACGCGATCTGGCTTTCGAAGTTTTCCGGCGACACGGTGATCATGCCCGGCGAGGGGCTGACATGGTGGTGCATCAGCACCGGAACGGTTCGCGCATCAGCCATGTCCCAGCTCCTTCAGCCACTGGTGGTAGTAGTGCTCGGTGGCTTCACCGTGGCCGTCCGGCGTGAAGCGATGTGCGCCGTGCATCCAGTCCCAGCCAGCGCGCCCCATCTGCCGCCGCCGTTCCGGGTCGTCCACCAGCAGGCGCAATGCACCTGTCAGGGCGGCATTGTCACCCAAACGGGTGAGGATCGCATTGCTGCCATCGACCACCATCTCCGGCACGCCACCCACTCGCGTGGCCACGATCGGTACGCCCACGTAAGCCGCTTCCAGGAACACGGTGCCGGCTGCTTCCTTGTGCGAGGCCAGTGCGAAGATGTCGAAGCCGGCCATCAGCCGGCAGGCTCCATCGCGGTAGCCGAGCAGGTGCACCTGGCGCTGCAGCCCGTGCTCGGCGCACATCGCCTGCAGTCGTTCCGTCACGGCCTGGCCATCGCCGACGATCACCAGGTGCAGGTCCGGGTTGGCCTTGCACAACGGCACCATCGCCTGCATCAGGTCGGCGTGGCCCTTGGGCTCGCGCAGCACCGCCACGCAGCCGACCACGATGTCCTGTTTGCCGAAGCCGAGCTCGGCACGTACTTGCGTGCGCACCTCCTGCAGGCACTGCCAGGGATCGGCCTTGCGGATCTCGCTCCAGCGCGGCGGAACTGCGATCGGCGGCACGATGCCGATGCGCTCGGTCGGAATGCCGCGGTCGGCCAGCAGCTGCTTGACGAAGCTGCTGACGGTCAATACCCGGTGTGGAAGCCCGGTATAGGTCAGCAGCGAATTGACCGGGCTCATCAGATGGCGCGAGCGCACCACCAGCGGCGTGCCGCCCAGGCGTGCACCGGCGGCGGCGATCAGCGCATCGCGGCGGCTGGTGGTATTGACCACGTCGTAATGTTCGCGGCGCACCAGTCGCGATACCGACCACACGCCACGCAGCAGGCGCGCCAGGCCTCCCATGCGCAGCGTATGCACGGTGAAACCGTCATCGCGTGCCAGTGTGGCCAGGCGCGCATCGGGCTGGCACAGCAACGACACCTCATGGCCACGCGCGCGCATCACCTGCATGTGCCGGAAGATGTAGATCTCCTGCCCGCCCATTCCCTTGGCGGCTTCGGTATGCAGGATGCGCAGCGGACGGTTCATGCAGGATCGGCCCTTGAAAATCAGCGGTTGCGGAAGCGGGTCAGCGCTTCCCATGCGGAGCGGATGGCGGCGGCGTCCGGAGCCTGCTGCGGCAGCGGGCGGTAGTGCCGGTCGAGCGCGGTGGCGTTGCCGAACTTGTCGAATACGTAGATGGCATCGCCATGGCGTACCGCGCGCTGCGACCAGCTCTCCACCACCAGCGCACGTTTGCCGGTGGTGGGTGCCGCCAGCAGGTCCTGGCCAGTACTGAAGTCGCTCAATGCGTTCTCGCAGCCCAGTGCGTGGCGCATCAACGTCGGCACCCAGTCCTCATGCGAACTGGTGCGCGCCTCATGGCCGCTGGCCTGGCCGGGCCAGTGCAGCACGAACGGCACCTGCAACTGGTAGTCGGAAAAATTGCCGTTGTGGCCCCAGTAGTTCAGCTTGAGGTCGTTGAACTCTTCGGCATGGTCACCGGTGACCAGCACGATGGTGTCGTCGGCCAGGCCTTGCGCGCGAAGGTCGTCCAGCAGCGAGCCGATCAGGCTGTCGGCGTAGTGCACGGCGGTGTGGTAGCGGTTGAGCTCCGGCGTCGGGTCGTGGTCCGGTCCGAAGGACAGGAAGTCGATCTCCTTGGCCATCGGTGTGGCCACCGGCGGGTAGCCGGTGGGCAGGTGGTAGCCGGCGTGGGTGGAGTCGAGGAACACGAAGCCGAACCACGGGCGCTGCGCGGCCTGGCTGGTGCGGATGTCGGTCTGCAGTGCGGCGACGATGGCTGCGTCACGCTTGTCGGGCGTCAGGGCGGAGGGGCCCTGGTGCAGCTGGTCGCGCACGTCGGCGAAGGCCGTGCGATCGAACTCCGGACTGTACAGCGGTGCACTGCCGTACAGGTGCAGGTCGTAGCCCTGCTGGCCCAGCACCTGGAACAGCTGCGAGCCGCGCTGTTCGTCCAGCATGCTCTGCCAGTAGCCGCCGGGGAGGCCGTAGAGCAGGCCGAACAGGCCGTAGCGGGTGGCATTGCCGGTGCTGAAATGCTGGTCGTACACGCGCGCGGTCCGGGCCAGTGCCGTCGTGTTGGGCATCAGCTCGGGGGTCATGGCGTCCTGACGCAGCGACTCCAGCACCACCATCAGCACATTCGGCCGGTGTGGGTTCTGGCAGCGCAGGGGGTGCAGCGGATACAGCAGCTGCGCATGGCGCGGGTCGGGCAGGCCGGCCTGCTGTTCGCTGATGACCCCGAGCCTGCGCATGAAGCTCTTGGCGGTGATCGGCTGTGCCCAGGGCAGGTAGTTCCACTGCGCGATGACGTCGCGGTCGCCGCGGGCATCGTAGTAGGCCGTGGCGACCTGGCCGCCGGCCATCAGCAGTGCAACCACGGCCCAGGCCTGCAGGACCCGGCGGCGGCGCGGCGGGGCAGGCAGCAGCTTCCAGCAGGCCCAGGCCAACAAGCCTTCGGCAGCGAAGATGGCGGCTACCAGCAGTCCGGCCTGCAGCCAGGTTTTCCACGACAACGCGACCTGGTCCTGCAGCGCACCGCCGAACACCATGTTCACGACCATGGCATTGAGGTGGAACCGATACAGAGTGAAAACCTTCGCATCAACCAGCAACAGGCACAGCCACAGGCCCTGCAGCAGCACGGCGCTGATGCTCAGCGTGCGTGCGCTGCGCGGCCACAGGCCCAGCAGCAGAGGCAGCAGGCCGGCAAGGGCGCCGAAGGCCAGCAGGTGGCCGGGCAGGGCGACGGCCAGATAGGCCAGGCCCACGCTGCCACCCGGGTTGTCGGCCAACGGCACGTTGCCGAGCGTGATCGCCATGGCCGGCAATGCGTTGCCGGCCACGAACAGCGACCACCAGGCCAGTCGTCGCCAATGGCGTGCCGGGCCGGAGGGCAGGGAGGTGTCGGCAGAAGGAGCAGCAGGACGCATGAAGGACGGAGGGGGCAGGTGGAACAGGGCGGGAGTCCCGGTTGTGACGGAATCGTTAATCCGCGCGCGGGTTGCGCATTGTATCGGTTTGTTTCTTCGTATCGAGTGGCGTCCCCGGGGCGATCTGTCACAATGTTCAGGTGGGCCATGAATGCGCTGGCCCTCCCAGACCCAACGACAAGCCAGGAACCGCTGTGAGCCAGATCCCCACCCTCGACATCACCCGTTTTGACAGCGACCGCGAGGCCTTCGTGGCCGAGCTGGGCGCGGCCTACCGCCAATGGGGATTCGCGGGCATCCGCAACCACGGCATCCCGCAGGCCGACATCGACGCTGCCTACGATGCCTTCAAGGCCTTCTTTGCCCTGCCGGAGGAGGTCAAGCGCAAGTACCACGTGGCCGGCAGCGGCGGCGCCCGCGGCTATACCCCCTTCGGCGTGGAGACCGCCAAGGGCTCCAAGCACTTCGACCTGAAGGAGTTCTGGCACATCGGTCGCGAGATCGCCGACGACTCCAAGTATCGTGACGTGATGGCGCCGAACCTGTGGCCGACCGAGGTCGAGGGCTTCCGTGAGCGCGGTTACGGGCTGTACCAGGCGCTGGATAATCTGGGTTCGCGCGTGCTGTCGGCGCTGGCCCTGCACATCGGCCTGCCGGAAGACTTCTTCGCCGACAAGACCAACTTCGGCAATTCGATCCTGCGCCCGATCCATTACCCGCCGATCACCACCGACGACATCCCGAACGTGCGTGCCGGTGCCCATGGCGACATCAACTTCATCACCCTGCTGGTCGGTGCCAGCGCCGCGGGCCTGGAAGTGCAGTCGCATGAGGGCGAGTGGGTGCCGTTTACGTCAGACGCGGACACGATCGTGGTCAACATCGGCGACATGCTGCAGCGCCTGACCAACCACGTGTATCCGTCGACGATCCACCGTGTGGTCAATCCTCCGGGTGAGCTGGCGCGCCAGCCGCGCTACTCGGTGCCGTTCTTCCTGCACCCGAACCCGGACTTCCTGATCGACGTGCTGCCGTCCTGCATCACCCCGGAGAACCCGAGCCGGTACCCGGAGGCGATCACCGCCCACGGCTTCCTCGAGGAACGCCTGCGCGAGATCAAGCTGAAGTAAAGAGAAGTGAGGCCGCCGAAAGGCGGCCTTTTTCTTTGCAGGGTTGCACCCTGCACCCGCAGAGGCCAAAGCCAAAGCCAAAGCCAAAGCGGCTCTGGGGTGTTCCGTGGGGAGGAGGGGGGGGGGGGGGGGGGGGGGGGGGGGGGGGGGGGGGGGGTAGGGGGGGGGGGGGGGGGGGGGGGGGGGGGGGGGAAAAGCACCAAGATACCCCCCCCC
>NZ_JBQEMR010000016.1:48665-78833 GCF_052045015.1 Stenotrophomonas sp. 22692 | reverse complement strand
GCAGGACACGCCGTAAACCCGTCCATGGGGGCTCGATGGCGCCATCCATGGCGCCAACGGACCTGCCAACCCACACCGCCCCGCCTCCGACAGTTCCCTGCTGCTGGTAGGTGTCGACCTTGGTCGACACGGTAGATCCACGCCATGCGTGGATGAATCTGTATCGGAATCGACTATTCGATATCTGATCGAAGAGCAGCCGAGCGTGGGCTCGGCTCTACAGAAGGCGGCCAACCAACCGGCTTTTGCTTTTGCTTCTGCTTTTCTTTTTTCTTTTCCGTGGCGGACGCACTCGGAAATTGTCAGAGGCCGGGCGGGGTGGGTTCGCGGGGGTGTCCGCGGCATGGATGTCGCGGCCAAGCCCCCATGGACGGGTTGACGGCGTCCCCCGCGAATCCATCCCGCCCGGCCAAGCGCGGCTTTTGATGTTCACGGTCAACCAGCCGCCACGAGGGGCTGCGCCGTTCGCTGGAAACTCAATCGTCCGCGGAAACCGTGCGCCCCGACGCCCACGCCCGTAGTGCCTCCACCTGCTCGGCCATCAGCACCGACAGCGGCCGCGTCGCACGGATCTCGTTCATCAGCAGCTCGGTGTCCAGCGGCCGGCCCTCGGCATGCGCCGCATACAGGCCGGCGACGATCGCCTGCTCGATCTCGGCGCCGGAGAACCCATTGGCGGCCGCCGCCAGCGCGGGCAGTGCGAAGTCGTCGGCGTTGAGCTGGCGCCGGCCCAGGTGCAGCCGCAGCAGTTCCACGCGCACGTCAGGCGAGGGCAGGTCGACGAAGAAGATCTCGTCGAAGCGGCCCTTGCGCAGCAGTTCGGCAGGCAGCTCGTGCACCTGGTTGGCAGTGGCGACGATGAACACCGGCGCCTTGCGCTCGGCCATCCAGGTCAGCAGGTAACCGAGCACGCGGCGTGACACGCCGCCGTCCTCGCCACCGCTGGCCAGGCCCTTCTCGATCTCGTCCATCCACAGCACGCAGGGCGCCAGCTGCTCGGCCGAGGCCAGCGCCTGGCGCAGGTTCGCCTCGGTCTCGCCGTGGTACTTGTTGTACAGCGCGCCCACGTCCAGGCGCAGCAGTGGTACGCCGAAGCCGGCGGCGGTGGCCTTGGCCAGCATCGACTTGCCGCAGCCCTGTACGCCCAGCAGCAGCATGCCGCGCGGCGGGTCCAGCCCGGCCGGGGCCGAACCGGCAATGAAGGCCACGCGGCGCTGGTTGATCCAGCGCTTGAGCCGGTTGGCACCGGCCACATCGCCGAAGCGCGCGCTGTCGTGCTCGAAGAACAGGTGGCCGCTGCGGTTGAGCAGCTCGAACTTCAGCCGTGCCAGCTGTGGCAGGTCGTCGTCGCGCAGCGCGCCATCGGCGTAGATCAGCTGGCGGGCGATGCGCCGGGCATCGACCAGGCTCAGGCCCTGCAGGTTCTTCAGGATCTTCTTCACCGCCTCGCTGTCGACTTCAACCCGGCGGCCGCCATGCTCACGCGCATAGGCGTCGGCCTCTTCGCGCAGCATCTTCAACAGGGCGTTGGCATCGGGCAGGCGCGGGTTGAAGCGCACCGCCAGTGCTTCCAGCTCGGCCGGCAGCTCCACCTTGGCACCAATCAGCACCAGCACATGCGGCTCACTGTGGCGGCGCTGGATCAGGTCGCGCAGGGCGCGCTGGTGACTGGCATAGCCCAGGTAGGGATGGAAATCGAGCAGCAGGTAGACCCCGCGCTGCTCCGCCTGGCGGATCATCTGCAGGGCCGCGCTGGCGTCGGGCGGCCCGACCGGCGGGTCTTCGCTGTCCAGGTCGATCCGGCGCAGGCCCTCGGTGATCGACCAGCGGTGCAGCGCCCGCCATACGTGCATCAGCGTCTGCCGGAACAGCTCGACGATGCGACCCTCGTCCTGGGTCTCGATGACGATCAGTGGGGTGTTGGCGCGGATCAACGCGCTCAGATCCTGCAGTTCGCTCATGCCGGTTCGATCCTTCGGGGGCGCCACGATAGCAAAGGCGATGGCCGCTGGTTCAGCACGACGCTACCTCCCGTCACCATCGCCGGTGTACGCTCGGGGCACGTACCCGGAAGCGAGGCTGGCATGAAGACGATCCTGGTGGCCGGTTCCAAGGGCGGGGTGGGCAAGACCACCGTCGCCACCCACCTGGCCGCGTACGCGGCATTGCAGGGCAAGGCCACGGTGATTGCCGATGCCGACCCGCAGGGCTCCAGCACCCGCTGGGCACAACGCCGTGCCGGGCTGGAAAGTGCGGTGCTGCCGATCGATGTGTATCGGAAGAAGCAGTGGGCGCAGAAGCTGCCCGATGGCACCGACACCGTCATCATCGACGCGCCGGCCGGTGCCCTGGCTGACGATATTCCTCATTTCCTCGACGCTGCCGACGCGGTGGTGGTACCGGTGCTGCCCTCGGCGCTGGACATCGAAGCGATCGTCGGCTTCCTCAACAGCCTGGCCCGGAACCCGCGCGTGCACAGCCGCAAGCTGCCGGTGGGGCTGGTGCTCAACCGTACCAAGCCATGGACCCAGACCTCGCAGCAGGCGCTGCAGATGCTGGGTGAATGGCCGTACCCGGTGGTCGCGCAGCTGCGCGACAGCCAGAGCTACGTGGTCATGACCGGCCTTGGCCGCAGCCTGTTCGACTACCGCTCGGCCCAGGTGCGCGAGCACCAGGCCGACTGGGAGCCGCTGCTGTCCTGGCTCAAGCTTTGATGCCTGCATCACTCTTTCTGCTGCATCCTCTTCTTCATGGAAACCCGCGATGCGTGAATTGATCCTGCTGCGCCATGCCCATGCCGAACCGGCGACCCCCGGCCAGGCCGACCTCGACCGGCCGTTGTCGCCGGTGGGGCTCGCCGAAGCCGAAGCCGCCGGCAAGTGGCTGAAGGAGAACAACCTGCTGCCGGACTGCGTGCTGTGCTCACCGGCGCGGCGCACCCGGGAAACCCTGGAAGCCGTGCTCGGCACCATCGGCTACGTCGAGAAGCGCCTGGAAGATCGTATCTACGAGGCCACCCCTGGCACCCTCGCTGCGCTGGTGGACGACCGCCGTGACCTCGACCGGGTGCTGATCGTCGGCCATAACCCCGGCCTGGAGCGCCTGGTGGCGTTGATGACGGAAGGCACCAGCAGCGACTATCGCGGCATGCCGCCGGCTGGCATTGCCGTGCTCGGGTTCCCGCGCGAGGCCTCGATCGAGCCGGGCGTGGCCAGCCTGAACGCGTTCTGGTGGCCGTGATCCAATGAGCCTGGCGCGGCGCAGCCGCTTTCTGCTGCCCGTGCTGCTGGTTTCCGGCGCGGCCTGGGCTGCCGCGCCACCGCCAACGCCCCTGCCGCCGGTGGTTGCCGAAGCGCACCGGGTCCTGCGCCTGGATACCCAACGCTCGCAGATCGGTTTCGAGGTGCGCACCCGCTTCGGACAGCGCATCGAGGGCCTGTTCCCGCACTTCGAAGGTCGCATCGAGGTCCTCTCCGATGGCCGCCACCAGGTGCACCTGAAGATGTTCACGCGCTCGGTCGAGATCCCCGGCAAGGCGCGCTACACCGGCTGGATGCGCGGCGAGGAGTTCTTCGACGCGGGCCGCCACCCGGTGGTCGAGTTCGACTCGCTGCCGTACTGGCCGGAGACCGTGGAAGACGGGGGCGACATCAACGGGCGGCTGACCCTGCGCGGGATCAGCCACCCCGAGACACTGAAGGTCGAGAAGGCGGAGTGCGCCCGACCCGGCTATGATTGCGACGTCGTCAGCCGCGGTACCGTGCAGCGAGGCCGGTATGGAATGGACAGCTGGCAGCTTGCCTTGAGTGACCGAGTGACCTTCGTATTGCGAGCGCGCCTGAGCGAGGCGCCGAAACCGTGAACCTCCTGCTGCGTGTACTGGCGCTGGCAACCGTGTTGCTGGGCAGCGGTTGTGCATCGCTGTCCACTGCCGAGCGCGACCGTGCCGAGGCCATCGCCGTGCAGGCGCGATCGACCCAGGTCGACTGCCAGCGCGCCGACCGCTGCGCGCAGGACTCGCCGCTGCGTGCGCTGGCCGGCCGGGCGTTCACCGAATCCACCCCGGAGCAGCCGCGCCACTACGCCACCCTGCTGGACGAGGGGGAGGGCGCCCTGGTGGCGCGCCTGAACCTGCTGCGCAGTGCCACCCGCAGCATCGACCTGCAGACCTACATCTTCGACAAGGACGACAGCGCGCGGCTGGTCATCGACGAACTGCTGGCCGCGTCGCGGCGCGGGGTGAAGGTGCGGGTGCTGATCGACCAGCTCTCGGCGATTTCCGACCTGCAGATCCTTGGCGCGTTGTCCGGTGCCCACCAGAACTTCCAGCTGCGGGTCTACAACCCGACCTTCGGCAAGGCCCGGCTGAACTACTTCGACTACGCCGGCAGCGTGCTGTGCTGCTTCCGCCGGTTCAACCAGCGCATGCACAACAAGCTGCTGGTGATCGACGATGCGATCGGCGTGGTCGGCGGCCGCAACTACCAGGACGACTATTACGACTGGGACCGCGAGTACAACTTCCGCGACCGCGACGTCATGATCGCCGGCCCGGAAGCGCGCGCGATGGCGGCCAACTTCGATGCGTTCTGGCGCGCCCACCGCAGCGTGCCGGCCGAGCGCCTGAATGACGTGGGCCGCACCCTGCTGCGCGAGGGCGTGCCGGTGCTGCCACCGGCCACCTTCCGCCGCCCCGAGCGGGTGCAGCGGGTCAGCGCCGAAGCCAATGACATGGACTTCGTCACCCGTTCCTTCGTGGATACCGCGCTGCCGGTGGCCTCGGTGCGCTACGTCGCCGACCTGCCGCGCAAGCACCGCCGCGAGAAAGCCGATGCCCCGCTGGCCGGCCAGCACGTGACCGAGCCACAGCTGGATGCACTCATTGCCGGTGCGCAGAAGGAAGTGATCCTGCAGACCCCGTACCTGGTGCTGTCCAAGCCGGCGCAGAAGCTGTTCCGTGAGCTGCGCAAGCGCCCGCAGCCGCCGCGCGTGGTGGTGTCGAGCAACAGCCTCGCGGCCACCGACAACCCGATCGTGTATGCGCTGTCGTACAAGTACAAGCGGCGCAACATGCGCGAACTGGGCTTCAACATCTTCGAATACAAGCCGTTCCCGCTGGATGCACCGGTCGACTACCGCAACCTGCTGCCTGATCCGATCGCCGCGCCCGCGGGCGACGACGACGGCGGGCGCAATCCGCTGATTGGCGGCAGCGCCGCTGGCAGCAATGCCGGCGGTGGCAGCGATGGGGATCTGGCCGCGACCCGCAGGCAGGTACCGGTGAACCATCCGCGTACCGGCAGCGCCTACCAGAACGCCCGCGAACGCCGTCGTGCCGCTGGCAGCGAAGTGGAAACGCGCCTGCTGCGTACCGAGACGCGTCCGTCGTTCCTGGGCAGCAAGGCGGTCAACAAGCCGTTGCCGGTCACCCGCAAGGGTGCCCGCATGGGCCTGCACGCCAAGTCGCTGGTGGTCGACCGCCGCATCGGCGTGGTCGGCACCCACAACTTCGATCCGCGCAGCGAGAACTACAACACCGAAGGCGCGGTGATCATCGACGATCCGGTCTTCGCCGAGCAGCTGGCCGAGAGCATCCTGCGCGATACCCATCCGCAGAACTCGTGGACGGTGGCGCCGCGGGCCAAGCCGCCGGTGCTGTCGGGCCTGAACTACAGCGTCGGCAAGGCCTCCGAAGCGCTGCCGATTCTCGACTTCTGGCCGTGGCGCTATGCCACCGACTACGAGTTCAAGCCCGGCCCGGACTGCCCGCAGCCACTGCCACGGCAGGACCCGGATTTCCATCGCTGCTACGTTGCCGTCGGCGACTTCCCCGAAGTCAATGTCGGCCCGAAGTGGCTGCTGGTGCGCATGCTGACCGCATTCGGTGCCGGCCTCGTTCCCATTCTCTGAAGGTGCCCGCATGACCCAGGTGTTCCGCGAAGCTGTTTCCATCGAGCAGCTCAATGCGCTCAGCCGCAATACGGCGATCAAGTCGCTGGGCATCGTCTTCAGCGCCGCGGGCGAAGACTGGCTGCAGGCCACCATGCCGGTGGACGAGCGCACCCGGCAGCCCTACGGCATCCTGCACGGCGGTGCCTCGGTGGTGCTGGCCGAGACCCTGGGCAGCAGCGCCGGCAACCTGTGCGTGGATACCGCAAAGCAGATCTGCGTGGGCCTGGAAATCAACGCCAACCATGTGCGTGCGGTGCGCTCGGGGACTGTCACCGGCACCGCGCGCGCGCTGCACGTGGGCCGCAGTACCCAGTTGTGGGAAATCCGCATCGAGGACGAGCAGGGCCGGCTGGTGTGCATCTCGCGGCTGACCCTGGCGGTGGTGGCCGCCGGCCACGGTTGAGCCCCCATCGGGCGTGTTGACGGCGGCAGAACCCAGCGTTCCCCGCCGATTGCCCCGGTCAATGGCGGTTATGGCCTAAATCGGCTGGCAGCTGCCGCGGCGCTCCGGTATCGTGCGCGGATGACTTCCCCCACTCCGGCCCCCCGTGGCGGCGTGGCGCGTGTGTGCCGTTACCTGTACCGCGTACCGCTGCTGTTGGTCCACATCACCGTGTTCCTGCCGCTGATCCTGATCGGCATGCTTCCGCCGTGGGGCGAGCTGCGCGTGGGCGAGGATACCTTCGGCGCGAAGGTGGTGAACTGGTGGCAGGGCGGGCTGATGTGGATCTTCGGCTTCCGCCTGTCACGGGTGGGCCAGCCCTTACCCGGTGCCGTTCTGTTCGTCGCCAACCACGTCAGCTGGGTCGACATCTCCATCCTGCACAGCCAGCGCATGATGGGCTTCGTTGCCAAGCGCGAGATCGCCAGCTGGCCGTTGGTGGGTTGGCTCGCCGCGCGCGGCCAGACCATCTTCCATCAGCGTGGCAACACCGAATCGCTCGGTGGGGTGATGCAGGTGATGGCTGATCGCCTGCGTGCCGGCAAGGCGGTCGGCGTGTTCCCGGAAGGGCGCACCCGCGGTGGCCACGAAGTGGGGCCGTTCCATGCCCGCATCTTCCAGGCCGCGGTTGAAACCGGCGTGCCGGTGCAGCCGGTGGCGCTGGTGTACGGGATGAAGGGCGACGCACAGACCATCGTCGCGTTCGGCCCGGGCGAGAGTTTCGCCGCCAATTTCCTGCGCCTGCTGGGTGAGCCGGCGCGGCATACCGAAGTGCATTTCCTGGAGCCGATCGGTACCCAGGACCTGGAAGGCCGTCGACGCATCGCGGAAACCTCGCGCGCGCGCATCGTGGCGGCCATGAGCACGCAGTGAGGGTGCGGTGGCCCTGATACCGCCACCTGTCCTGGACGCCGGTACGCCGACGCTGCATGCGGCTGACTATCAGCCGCCGCGTTGGCTGCGCAATCCGCACCTGCAGTCGATGCTCAGTTCCAGCCGCATGCGCCTGCAGCGCGGCCTGCTGCTGCTGGCGGCCACCGGTGCAGTCAGCGAAGAGCTGATCCTCGATGGCGGTGATGGCGTGCGCCTGCAGGGCTGGCACAGTCATGTCGAAGGCCGCGAGCCGAAGGGTGTCGCGCTGCTGCTGCATGGCTGGGAAGGCAGTGCCGAATCCAGTTACATGCGCATGGCCGCCGCGCGCATGATCGAGCAGGGTTTCGACGTGGTGCGGCTGAACTTCCGCGACCACGGCAACACCCATCATCTCAATCCCGGCATCTTCCACTCCAATCTCATCGATGAAGTGGTGCACGCCGCAGGCGACATCGCCCAGCGCTGGCCGCAGCTGCCGCTGGTGGCCGCCGGCTATTCGCTGGGTGGCAACTTCGTGCTGCGCCTGGCTCTGCGTGCACCGGCCGCCGGCGTGCCGCTGCTGCGCGTGGCCTCGGTGTGCCCGGTGCTGGATCCGGCGTTGACCATGGAGAACATCGAGAACGGCCCGGCGATGTACGACTGGTACTTCCGCCGCAAGTGGGCCGGCTCGCTGCGCCGCAAGCGCGATCTGTTCCCCGAGCTGAGCGACTGCGACGACCGCGTGCTGAAACTGGACATCCGTGCACTGACCGCCTGGCTGGTCGAACGGCACACCACCTTCGGCTCGCTGCAGGCCTATTTCGATGGCTACTCGATTGCCGGTGACCGCCTGTCCACCCTGCAGGTGCCGGCCGACATCCTGATGGCGCAGGACGACCCGGTGATCCCGTACGCGACCTTCAGCGATTGGCAGCTGCCGCGCCAGGCGCACCTGGAAACCGCCTGCTGGGGAGGCCACTGCGGCTTCCTGGAAAACTGGCGGGGTGACGGCTTCTCCGAGCGCTGGGTGGCGCAGCGCCTGCAGCGGGTGCTGGCGGGCTGAACCGGCACCGGTGCGCGGACCGCTACAATGCGGGTTTGCACTTGAACCGGACCGCCATGCAAGACCAGATCATCCAAGCGTTGCGCCAGAACCAGGCCGACCAGGCCGTGCAGCTGGCCCAGGCATGGACCCGTGATGAACCCGGCCAGGCCGGCGCCCACCGCTGGCTGGCGCTTGCGCTGCAGCAGCAGGGCAAGGCCGAAGATGCCATGGAAGCCCTGCAGCAGGCGTTGCAGCTGGCACCGGACGACGCCCAGCTGCACCTGCAGCATGCTGGCCTGCTGCTGGCCCTGCGCCAGTACGAAGGCGCCGACGAAGCGCTGGCGCGCACCACCGGGCTCGACCCGAACTCCTTCTCCGCCTACCTGATGCAGGCGCACCTGGCGATCGGCCGCAACGACTTCGATGAAGCCCAGCGCCTGTCCACGCTGGCCTCGCGCGTTGAGCCGGATCACCCGGAACTGCTGACCATCGACGGCATGATCGCGCTGCGCCGTGACGATCCGGATCGTGCGCTGACGCTGCTGTCGGCGGCCAACCAGGCGCAGCCCAACGACACCCGCGTGCTGTACGCGCTGGGCTTCGCCTACCTGGGCAAGGACATGCTGGCCTTCGCCGAGCAGGCGTTCCGCCGCGTGCTGGAACTGAACCCGGCCATCAGCTCGCTGCATGGCCTGGTGGTGCAGCTGGCGCTGCGCCAGGGCAACCTGGAGGCGGCTGCCGAAGCGATGCAGATCGCCCTGCAGCAGGAAGGCATGGATACACCGTCGATGCGCCGCCTGGCCGGTGAACTGTCGCTGCGTGGTGGCCAGCCGCTGCAGGCGCTGGACCACCTGCTGCCGTTGCTGGAATCGATCCCCGACGACCGCCAGGTGCTGCAGCTGCTGCTGATGTCCTGGCAGCGCCTGGGCCGCGAAGACGAGGCCCGCGCGCGCCTGGACGCCGCCTTGGAGCAGCACCCGCAGCTGCACGACCTGTGGCTGGCGCGCCTGGCCGTGGAAGAAGTGGGCAGCCCGACCGCCGCTGCGACCGTGGAACGCTGGATGGATGCGATGCCAGGTCATCTGCCGGCCCTGGAAGCGCGCCTGCGCCTGCATGACATGGTGGGCGAACACGAACAGGCTGAAGCCATCGCCGAGCGTATCGTCAGCCTCGAACCGGGCCGCGTCAGCGGCGAAACCCGCCTGGTCGAAGGCCTGTTGCAGCGTGATCCGGTCGCCGCGATCGCCCGCGTGCAGGCGCTGATCGACAGGGCGCCGGACGGCCATCGCGCCGACCTGCGTACCTGGCTGGGTGAAATCCAGGATCGCGCTGGCCAGCCGGAACAGGCGTTGCAGACGTGGATGGCGCTGCAGGCCGACCAGGCGCCGCAGCGCCTGCCGCTGCCGCCGCAGGCCAAGGCGCCGCCGAGCTGGCCGGACAAGGGCGAGATCGACGCTGATGCCAGCTCCGCGCCGATCTTCCTGTGGGGCGCGCCGGGTTCGGGCGTGGAGCGGGTTGCGACCGGCCTGGCCGCCGCCAGCCCGGTGCTGCGCAGCGACCGTTACACCAGCAATCCGCCGGATGATGCATTCCAGAACTACCACACGCTGCAGGACCTCGCCTCCGGCGTGCTGACCCCGGAGCGCCTGGTGCAGCGCTGGCGCGAGCAGCTGCCCGTGCGCGGCGTGCAGGGTGATGCCGTCATCGACTGGCTGCTGTGGTGGGACAACGCACTGCTGTGGGCGCTGCGCCCGCAGCTGCCACAGGGGCGCCTGGTGCTGGTGCTGCGTGATCCGCGCGACATGCTGCTGGACTGGGTGGCCTACGGCGCCGCCGCACCGCTGGCGATGACCTCGCTGGCTGAAGCCAGCGAATGGCTGGCACGCGCGCTGGCGCAGGTTGCCACCCTGCACGAGGAAGATCTGTACCCGCACGTGCTGCTGCGCATCGACCAGATCGGCAACGATCCGCATGCGATGGCCGAGCTGCTGGGACGCCTGTTCGAGCGGCAGATGCCGCCGGCCGCACAGCTGGGCGCACCGCGCTTCCCGCCGGGCCACTGGCGCAACTATCGCGACGTGATGAGCGCCGCCTTTGCCAAGCTCACCCCGATTGCGGTGCGCCTGGGTTACCCGGAAGAGTAAGGAGAAGCCGATGCAACTGAGCAGCCACAGCCTGACCAACGGCGCGCCGATCGACCGCGAGTTCGCCGCTGGCGATGCCGCAGGCTTCGCGCCGGACCGCAACCCTCACCTGGCCTGGAACGGCGCGCCGGAAGGCACGCGTTCGTTCCTGCTGGTGTGCGTGGATCCGGATGTGCCGACCGTTCCGGAAATGGTCGGCCGCAGCGACATGACCGTGCCGCGCGACCAGCCGCGCTGCGACTTCGTGCATTGGGTGATGGCCGACATTCCGGCCTCGGTGCAGGAGATCGCCGCCGGCAGCTGCAGCGATGCCTTCGTGGTGAAGGGCAAGACCGCACCGGCGGGCCCGGCCGGCAGCCGCCAGGGCCTGAACGACTTCACCGGCTGGTTTGCCGGCAATCCGGACATGGCCGGTGACTATCTGGGCTACGACGGCCCGTATCCGCCGTTCAACGACGAACGCGTGCACCGCTACTTCTTCCGCGTGTTTGCGCTGGACGTGGCTTCGTTGGAGCTTCCGGCACGCTTCACCGCCGCAGATGCGTACCGTGCCATGCACGGCCACGTGCTGGCCGAAGCGGCGTTGCACGGTACCTACACATTGAATCCTGCGCTGGGTTGAGCGCGTCTGCAGGGCCGGGCCAAACCCGACTTTGCTTTCTGTAGCCATGCTCGCCTGCTTTTCGCCCAGTCGAGCATGGCTGGCCTCTATAAAGCCCCGATCGAGCCGGCTCGACCTTGCCGGCTGCACTTCTCATCTGTTTTTCAGTGGCACCGGCGCGAACACCAGCGTGTCGCCACGTGCGGTATGCAGGGTCAACGGCCCCGCGCGACCCATGATCAGTGTGGAGGCCCCCAGAATCCTGCGCTTGGCTTCGGTTTCCTGTTCGCCTTTGGCACCGAAGCATCCCTTCAGGTTCTGTTCCATGCTGCCCAACGTGAGCTGGCTGTCTTTCAACGTGTATGGGCCGCCCATGCCGTTGCACAGGTTCAGCACGTTCGCACTGGTGCCGCGGAACAACAGACCGACGGGCGGATCACTGGCGATGAACAGTGCATCCAGGCGCTTGCCGTTGCCGTCGACTGCGTGGGTGAGATGCCACTCGTATGCCTGTAGGCGTTGCAGATCGCTGGCATCACTGGCTGCCGCGAGGCCGGCAGGCGTTGTGGCCAGCAGGAGCGCGAAAATGCGGGAAAGAATCATGCCTGTCTCCTTGGCGGTTGGGTATGTAGAGTCGAGCCATGCTGGACTGCCTTCTTCCCAGCCGAGCATGGCTCTACTTCAAGGTGTCCCATGGAAGAAGGGCGACCTCGCGGCCGCCCTTCTGTTTTCTTACTTCTTCTCGATGGCCGACTCGACCACCATGTCCAGCACGTACGCCTGCGACGGCGCATCAGCCGGCGGGTTCTTCACTTCGTAGCGCTTCACGCGCACCACGTTGCGCACGCCGTCTTCGTGGGTGTAGCCCTCGATGTTGCCGTAGAAGTTCTCGAACTTGCCCGGCTCACCCTGCTTCAGGCCCTTGTCGTCGAACTTGACCTCACGCACCTGCAGGCACTGGTAGTCCGGGATCAGCGGGTGCGAGCACTTCTCGGTCTTCGCGGCCACTTCCAGGAACACGGTTTCGCCGGCGCCGCCATAGCGGGTTTCAGCGGTCGGTTCCGGGTTGAACACCAGCACGTCGCCCTTGGCGGTGGTCAGGGTCAGCTTGCCATCGGCATCCTGCTCGGCCTTCAGCTCGCCCTGCAGGCGGCTCGACACGGCCTCGTCCAGCGCCATCAGCGCCTTGTCGGTGCAGGCCATCATGGTCGAGGCCATCGCACTGACCGTCAGCTTGCCGTCGGCCAGTGTGTAGCCGCCACCCATGTGGTTGCAGGCGTTGCTGACCGACAGGCGGCCATCAGCGAAGTCCAGGGTGACCGGCTTGTCTTCGCGGGCGAACAGCGCGTCGATGCGCTTGCCGTCGGCGGCGGTGGCCTGCTGCAGCAGCCAGTGCTGGCTCTGCAGGCGCTGCGCGTCCAGGTGCGCCAGCGTCTGCTGGTCTGCTGCCTTTGCCGCGGCCGGGGCCACGTCGTCGCCGCCGGTGCCGGCCGGGGCCGGGGTCTGGCTGCAGGCGGCCATCAGGGCCAGCGGGAGGAGCAGGGTGAGCTTGCGGTTCATGGTGATTCTCCTTGGGGAACCGTGGGGGAAACGGGGTAGGGCCGACAACGGGGTTACCGTGCCCCGGCGCTGTTCAGCTGCCGGACGGCAACCACAGCAGCAGCGCCGCGCCCAGCGCGATGCGGTAAATGGCGAAGGCGGTGAACCTGTGCGACTTGATGTAGCCCATCAGCCACTTCACTACGACGAAGCCGGTGACGGCCGCGGCAAGGAAGGCCACGCCCACGTCGGCCCAGTTCTCGCTGCCCAGCTGCCCGGCCTTGGCCATCTCCAGGAAGGTGTAGGCGCTGGCGGCGAACATGGTGGGAATGCCGACCAGGAACACGAACTCGGCGGCGGCGGCGCGGCGGCTCAGGCCCAGCAGCATGGCCAGGAAGATCGCCGAGGCCGAGCGCGAGGTGCCGGGGAACACGCCGGCCACCACCTGCGCCAGGCCCACACCGATCGCCACCGTCCAGGTCACCTGGTCGCGGTCGGGCAGGCGCGCGGTATAGGCCTCCACCAGCAGCATCCAGAGGCCACCGATGATCAGTGCCCAGGCCACCGGGCTGACCGTCTCCGGCAGCGACCAGCCGGCCTTGCGCACCACCAGGCCGACCACGGCGGTGACCAGGAAGGCCGCGCCCAGCTTGAACACGTACTCGCGGTTCTCGCGCTGGTTCAAGCCGGTGGCCAGCTGCAGCAGGCGCTGGCGGAACACCAGCACCACGGCCACGATCGCGCCGGCCTGGATGACGATGTTGAAGAAGTCCGAGCGGGCACCCAGCCAGTGCTGGGCGATGAGCAGGTGGCCGGTGCTGGAGATCGGCAGGAATTCGGTCAAGCCTTCGAGGATGCCCAGCAGCAGGGCGGAGAGCAGGTCGGACATGGACAGTGCGGGCACGCGCGGCAGGAAGGAAGAAGGCCGAGAGGATAGACGATCCCTGCTGCACCAAACGGGTGCGTCTGGTGCTGGATGCACCCAATTGGTGCGCACCGATTTGCACCGATCCAGGGCACCCTTTTTGAAATCAATGACTTGCAGCCTGCGAAAAGTTGGCACGGTCGTTGCTGTACCTCAGCAGGCATTCATCCCCATCCGAGGTCGTACCGATGTCCGTGGAAAACGTTGAGAAGCTGATCAAGGACAACCAGATCGAGTTCGTCGATCTGCGCTTTGTCGACATGCGTGGTGTCGAGCAGCACGTGACCTTCCCGGTCAGTATCATCGAGCCGTCGCTGTTCGAAGAAGGCAAGATGTTCGACGGCAGCTCGATCGCCGGCTGGAAGGGCATCAACGAGTCGGACATGGTGCTGCTGCCGGATACTGCCAGCGCCTACGTCGACCCGTTCTACGCCGATCCGACCATCGTGATCAGCTGCGACATCCTGGACCCGGCCACCATGCAGCCGTATGGTCGTTGCCCGCGCGGCATCGCCAAGCGCGCCGAGGCTTACCTGAAGTCCTCCGGCATCGCCGAAACCGCGTTCTTCGGCCCGGAGCCGGAATTCTTCATCTTCGACTCGGTCCGTTTCGCCAATGAAATGGGCAATACCTTCTTCAAGGTCGATTCCGAAGAAGCCGCCTGGAACAGCGGTGCCAAGTACGACGGCGCCAACAGCGGCTACCGTCCGGGCGTGAAGGGTGGCTACTTCCCCGTGCCGCCGACCGACACCCTGCACGACCTGCGCGCCGAGATGTGCAAGACCCTGGAACAGGTCGGCATCGAAGTGGAAGTGCAGCACCACGAAGTGGCCACCGCAGGCCAGTGCGAGATCGGCACCAAGTTCAGCACCCTGGTGCAGAAGGCCGACGAACTGCTGCGCATGAAGTACGTCATCAAGAACGTCGCGCACCGCAATGGCAAGACCGTCACCTTCATGCCCAAGCCGATCGTCGGCGACAACGGCAGCGGCATGCACGTGCACCAGTCGCTGTCCAAGGGCGGCACCAACCTGTTCTCCGGTGACGGCTACGGTGGCCTGAGCCAGCTGGCGCTGTGGTACATCGGCGGCATCTTCAAGCACGCCAAGGCCATCAATGCCTTCGCCAACTCGGGCACCAACAGCTACAAGCGCCTGGTGCCGGGCTTCGAAGCGCCGGTGATGCTGGCCTACTCGGCCCGCAACCGTTCGGCCTCGTGCCGCATTCCGTGGGTCTCCAACCCGAAGGCGCGCCGCATCGAAATGCGCTTCCCGGATCCGATCCAGTCCGGCTACCTGACCTTCACCGCGCTGATGATGGCCGGCCTGGACGGCATCAAGAACCAGATCGACCCGGGCGCACCGAGCGACAAGGACCTGTACGACCTGCCGCCGGAAGAAGAGAAGCTGATCCCGCAGGTCTGCTCCTCGCTGGACCAGGCGCTGGAAGCGCTGGACAAGGACCGCGAGTTCCTGAAGGCCGGTGGCGTGATGAGCGATGACTTCATCGACGGCTACATCGCGCTGAAGATGCAGGAAGTGACCAAGTTCCGCGCGGCCACCCACCCGCTGGAATACCAGCTGTACTACGCCAGCTGACCGGATGCGATGGCGGTGGGCTTCCCCTCCCACCCGCCGCCATCGCTTCCGTTCTCGCGGCTGGGGAGCCGCAAGGCGGGCGCAGGCCCGCCGTTGTAGAGCGGACTGTCGGTCCGCTGCATTGGAACGCGGGCCTTTGGCCCGCTTATCCAGGGGCAAGAGAAAGACCGGATACGCGACCAGGGCCGCCCTCCCTCCCGCGTCGGTCGTGCAAGGAGAGAGGCACGGCCGTCCCGGCCCTGTATGTGTCCGGTGCAACAGCCACGGCCATCATCTGATGGCCGCGGGTTGCCTGATGCCAACGCGCGTCTGCGCGCTGGCCCCATCCACCATCGGGACATGCGCATGAAACTGATCTCCGCCATCATCCGGCCGTTCAAGCTCGACGAGGTCCGCGAGGCCCTGTCCGACGCAGGCGTGTCGGGCATCACCGTGACCGAAGTGAAAGGCTTCGGTCGCCAGAAGGGCCACACCGAGCTGTATCGCGGCGCCGAGTACGTCGTCGATTTCCTGCCCAAGATCAAGATCGAAACCGTGGTCACCGACGAGCGTGCCGACGCGGTGATCGAAGCGATCCAGTCGTCGGCAGGCACCGGCAAGATCGGTGACGGCAAGATCTTCGTCACCGCCGTCGAACAGGTCATCCGCATCCGCACCGGCGAAATCGGTGCCGACGCGCTGTAACCCCCCTTCCGGAGACTCCCCCATGAAGATGCGCCTTCTCACCGGGTGGCAAGCCCGGTTCCATGTCGTGTGGCTGTTGATGCTGCTCAGCGCGTTCGCCGCCGGTGCGTGGCCGGGCAGCGCCCATGCCCAGGCACAGGTGTCGCCGCTGCCGAGCGAAACCGTAGCGGTTGAACCGTTGCAGGCCCCGGTGGCCGCAGCACCTGCCGCTGCCGAAGCAACGGCCCCGGCGTTCGACCACGGTGACGTGGCCTGGATGCTCACTTCCACCCTGCTGGTGCTGCTGATGGTGGTGCCGGGCCTTGCCCTGTTCTACGGCGGCCTGGTGCGTTCGAAGAACGTGCTGTCGGTACTCAGCCAGATCCTGGTGGTGTTCTCGCTGGTGCTGCTGCTGTGGGTGGCGTACGGCTACAGTGCGGTATTCAGCGCCGGCAACCCATTCTTCGGCTCGTTCACCGAATTCGCCTTCCTCAAGGGCTTCACTCCGGAGTCGGTCGGCAACACGCCGATCAAGGGCCTGCCGGATTACCTGTTCGTCGCCTTCCAGTCGACCTTCGCGGGCATCACCACTGCGCTGATCGTCGGTGCCTTCGCCGAACGCATCAAGTTCCGTGCGGTGCTGCTGTTCTCGGCGCTGTGGTTCACCCTCAGCTACATCCCGATGGCGCACATCGTCTGGGGGGGCGGCTACCTGGGTGAGATGGGCGCGATCGATTTCGCCGGTGGCACCGTGGTCCACATCAACGCAGGCGTTGCCGGCCTGGTGGCCGCATGGTTCGTCGGCAAGCGCCTGGGCTATGGCCAGACCGCGCTGAAGCCGCACAACGTGCCGTTCACCTATATCGGCGCGATGCTGCTGTGGGTGGGTTGGTTCGGCTTCAACGCCGGCTCCGCCGCCGCAGCCGATACCGTAGCTTCACTGGCCTTCCTCAACACCGTGCTGGCCACGGCTGCGGCTGTACTCGGCTGGACGCTGGTGGAAGCGATCAGCAAGGGCAAGCCGTCGGCACTGGGCGCCGCCTCGGGCGCGGTGGCCGGCCTGGTCGGCATCACCCCGGCCTGCGGCACCGTCGGTCCGCTCGGCGCGATCGTCATCGGCTTCGTCGCCGGCGTGGTCTGCGTGTGGGGCGTGACCGGCCTCAAGCGCCTGCTGAAGGTGGACGACACCGCCGACGTGTTCGGTGTGCATGGCGTCGGCGGCATCGTCGGCGCGATCCTTACCGGCGTGTTCAGTGCACAGTCGCTGGGTGGCACCAAGGCCGATCTGGATATCGCGCACCAGGTCTGGGTGCAGGTGGTCAGTGTCGGTCTCACCGTGGTGTGGTCGGCCGTGGTGACCGCGGTCATCCTGCTGGTGGTCAAGGTCGTGGTCGGCCTGCGCGTGACCGAAGAGGCAGAGCGCACCGGCCTGGATGTGACCTCGCACGGCGAATCGGCCTACGAGGCCTGAAGTAGCGGTGCATGGACGAGGTGGGTGCCGACCGTTGGTCGGCACTTCCACTGTCCTCGTTCTGGTAGGTGCCAAGCTTGCTTGGCACGGGGTCTGGGTCTGCTCTGGTGGGTGCCGACCGTTGGTCGGCACAGCCGGTAGCCCATCCACACATGGCGTGGATCTACCGCATCCTCTCTGGTGGGTCCCAAGCTTGCTCGGCACGGCGGCATGCATCATCGCGCCCGATCGCGCACAATCAGGCCATGCACCCGATCCGCACGTCCCTGATGCTCTCGGCCTGCCTGCTGCTGGCCGCCTGCGCCTCCACGCCGCAGGAAACCCGCAACCCGCTCGCCACCTGGGTGCCATCGCCCAACCAGAACGCGCGCACGCCGGTCATCATCGTCATCCACCACACCGAGCAGAAATCGGTGCAGCAGAGCCTGCACACGCTGCGCACGGCCAACAGTGGTGGACCGGTCAGCGCGCACTACCTGATCGGCGCCGATGGCCATCGCTACCAGCTGGTGGCCGATGTGCGCCGCGCCTGGCATGCGGGGGCCGGACGCTGGGGCACCATCACCGATCTCAATTCGGCCTCGATCGGCATCGAACTCGACAACGATGGCCGCAGCCCGTTCAGTGCGGCGCAGATCGAATCGCTGATCGTGCTGCTTCGCGATCTCACCACCCGGTTGAACATCCCGCCGCGCCAGGTGATCGCCCACGCCGACCTGGCACCGACGCGCAAGCAGGATCCGAGCCGCTTCTTCCCCTGGCAGCAGCTGGCCGAGGCCGGGTTCGGGGTCTGGCCGCGCGCTGCGGATGGTGCTGCGCCGGAAGGCTTCGATGCGTGGAATGCACTGGCCCGCTTCGGCTATCCGCTGGACAACCGCGAAGCCACCGTCGCCGCCTTCCACCGCCGTTTCCGTGGCCGCGACGACTTGCCGAAGACGCTGGATGCCGAGGACGCCCGCATCCTGCATTCACTGCTGCTGCAGACCCCATGAGCCAGTAGTGCCAGCCCATGGCTGGCAGCCTCACTCCATCCCCAGCTCGCTGCGCAGTGCCGCCACATGCGCGCGCCCAACAGGCAACTCGCTGCCGTCGCTCAGCACCAGCCAGTAGCGGCTGCCCGAGGCCGCATGCAGGGTACGCACCTGGCGCAGGTTGACCAGGTAGGAACGATGGCAGCGGACGAAATCCGCAGGCAGCACGCTGGCCAGCGCGGCCAGGGATTTGTCATGCAGTTCACTGCCACCGTCGCGCAGGCGCACCTGGCTGTAGTCGCCGTCGGCGCGTATCCACAGCACATCCGCCAGTTCGACGGTCGCTGTACCCTGCGCACGCCAGATGCCCAGATACCGCGCGCGACCGGCGCGGACGCCACCGGTATCGAGCAGGCGTTCCAGCGCCTGGGCAAGGCGCTCGCGTGAGAAGGGCTTGGGTACGAAGTCGAGTACGCCGTGTTCGAACGCCTGCAATGCGCGCTCGCGGTGTGCCGACACCACCACGCACTGGTAGCGCCCGGCCACGGCGCGGCGCAGCAGCTCGAAGCCATCGTCGCCGCCAAGGTTGAGGTCCAGCAGCAGGCCGTCGTAGACGCTGCGCTGCAAGCGGTCGCCGGCCGCTTCCAGATCGGCCACCGCATCGAAACGCGCCCGTGCACCGGCCACCTCGCCGCACAGGCGCAGGAGGCGCTGTCGCACCAGCGGCTCGTCCTCGACGATCAGGATGCGCATGTCAGCTCGATCCGGCCACACCAGTGGTCACCGTCGATGCCCTGCACGAAGCTCCAGCCGGCGGGGCTGGCTGCCGCCAGACTGGCCTCGATGTAGCGCGTGCCGGTGCCACGTCCGCGATGCGGGGCCGAGCCTCGCGCACTGTGCAGTTCCAGTATCCAGCGCGCGTTGTCGCGCTGCACGCGCAGGCGGAAAGGGTGCAGTGCACAGGCGACAGCACCGGCATGGGTCAGTGCATTTTCCACCTGCGCATGCAGGATGCCGGGCGGCAACGAAATCGCCGCATCCTCGCCCTCGACGTCCAGCATCATGCGCCGGTCCAGAGCAAGACCGACGATATCCAGATGGCTGCGGCACAACGCCAACTCGTCCTGCAGGGGTACGCTCTGGCGGCTGCTGCTGTCGCGCAGGCGATCGAACTGATCAGCCAATAACTCCACCAGGAGGCTGGCGCGCATCGGTGACTGTTCGATCAGCTCCTGCAGGCAGGTCAGCGTGTTCATCAGCCAATGCGGCTGGATACCCCGTTGCAACAACTGCAACGACAGCTGCGCGCGTTCTTCGCGCAGCCGGGCGTTGTGCCGGTCTAGCGCCTGCAACTGGGCAGCGTGGCGCAGTAGCAGGAACACCATCAGCACCGCCAGCAGCAGGAAGTAAGGGCCATCAAGGAAGGCGCCGCGTGCGACCAGCAGCGCGAGCAAGCCGGCAGACAGCAGCGCCAGGATCGGCCATCGGTCTTCCTGCCCCGCAGGCGTGCGCAGCAGCACCCACACCGAGGCGAGCAGGCTCAACAGCAGCACCGCCGCTGAGCGGGTGTCGAAGCCGGGCAATGCGATGGCCGCGGCCATGATCAGCGCCAGATAGATGAAACCACTTGCCTTGGGCACGACCACCTCGAAGCGACGCGCAAGATAGGCTGGCAGCAGCACGGCCGCGATGACATGCAGTGCAAGCAGCGCGACCAGGCGAACGCCGTGCCACGGGTAGGTGTAGCCCAGCAGTGATCGCCACGCCTCGACCGCGGGCAGTGCAAGTCCCACCACCCCCAGCGCCAGCAGCAGCCGCGCGCCGGGTTTGTGCGCCTGTCCCCGCAGCACGGCCAGGAAGTACAGGCACGCTGCCGCCAGCGCACCGGTGGCGAACGCGGCGATCAGCCACGGCAGGATCACCTGGCCGTACAGCACGGCGGCAGGCGCGATCAGTACCATCGCATCGGCACCATGCAGAGCAAAGCGTTGCTGTTGGCTGGACGCAAGCGCCACCAGCTCATCGCTGGCGTTGGCCGAAGGAGGCGGCAGCACGCGGACGATGTCGATGCGTCCCGGCCGCTCTTCTTCGGCGGTACGGCCGACCACGCCATTGCTGATCCACGGTGTGCCATTCCAGTACAGCTGGCTGGCCGCGCGCAGCGACAGTCGCAGGGCGCGGCCGTGATCACCGGCGACAGCCGGCGCAGGCACATGCCAGCGCAGCCAGTACGGGCCGCGCCAGCGCGCCAGCGCGCGTTGGTCCAGTGGCTGCCAAGCCAGGTCCTGCGCCGGTCGCGTCGGCAGGGGGCCGGATGCTCCGAGGTTCGCAGGTGCCATCTCCGCCCCGCGCAGCTGCACCATTCCGGGCGGGGGCGTCGTCGCGATCAGCCACGCGGCGACGGCCGCAAGCAATACAACGAGGACAGCCAGGGTTCGTAGGATCTGCATGGCGGCCATCGTATCGGCTGCGCGGAGACATTGGGCTGCCGTCTGGAGACGTTCGGCAGATGGACGCGCCCGCAGCGCGGCGAGGGAGCAGATGCTGGCGGTGCACATCCTTCCATCGGAGCCCAACATGACCCGCAGCGCCTCTACCTCCGCCGGCCGTTTCCAGGTTCGTCGCCCTGTCGTGGCTGCCACCCTCGCCGTGCTCTGCCTGGCCCTGGCCGCGGCCCTTCCCGCGCAGGCCAGTCCGGCGGCGCTGACATTCGAGCCCTACACACTGCAGACCAAGGGCCATGGCGATATTCCCGCCGAGATCGCCACGCTGGAGGTGCCGCGTCGGCACAGCGAGCCGGACGGTCCGCGCCTGCACCTGAAGGTGGTGCGCCTGCGCGCGACGGCCGGCAATGGCCGCGCGGCACCGGTGGTCTACCTGGCGGGTGGTCCGGGTGGTTCCGGTATCGACACTGCACGGGGTCCGCGCTGGCCTGTGTTCGACCAGGTGCGGCGCGAATCCGACGTGCTGCTGCTCGACCAGCGCGGCGCCGGCCAGTCCGAGCCGCCGCCGGAATGTCCGCATGAAACACGTTTCGACGACGCCCAACCCCTGCAGCGCGATACGGCCCTGGCCGCAGTGCAGGCCACGGCGGCGAAGTGTGTAGCGTTCTGGCGTCAGGCCGGCGTCGATCTCGGCGCTTACACCACGGCCGAGAGTGCCGGTGACCTCGACGACCTGCGGCGCGCGCTGGACGTGCCGAAGATCAGCCTGTGGGGCATGAGCTACGGCACCCATCTGGCCTTGGCCACGGTACGCCTGCATGGTGCCGGTCTGGAGCGCGTGGTGCTGATGGGGTCCGAAGGGCCCGACGATACGCTGAAGCTGCCGCTGAGCAGCGACGCGCTGCTGCAGGAGCTGACAGTGCTTGCGCGCAAAGACGGCTTCGACGATCTCGCCGGATCGGTCACCCGCGTGCTGCAAGCGCTGCGTGAGCAGCCGCGGCAGGGCCGCAGCCACATGCATGCGGGCAAGCAGGTCACCATCGGCCTGTACGACGCGCAGATCGTCATCGCCAACATGCTGGGGCAGCGCATCACCCAGCAATGGCTGCCGTTGGTGCTGCGCGAGGCCGAGCGCGGCAACTACGATCCGCTGGCAGACCTGGTGCTGATCGGGCGCGCCCAGTTCGCACAGTTCCCGGCCATGGGCCTGGCGATGGACGTTGCTTCCGGGCAGAGCCCGCAGCGCCGGGCGCTGGCCGAAGCACAGGCACGCCAGAGCCTGTTCGGCGACGGGCTGAACTTCCCCTTCCCGGCCATCGGCGAAGGCCTCGGCCTGGCCGATCTGGGTGAGGGCTTCCGCCGGCCGCTACACAGTGAGGTGCCGGTGCTGTTCATCAGCGGCACGCTGGATGGACGCACGCCCCCGGCCAATGCCGCTGCACTGCTGCCGGGGTTCAGCAACGGCCACGCGCTGCTGGTGCGCAATGCAAGCCACCACAACGAGCTGTGGACCGGCAACCCCGCCATCGCCCGCAACATCGTCGACTTCCTCGCTGGCCGCGCCGTGAGCGACACCGTGCTGGACGTGCCGCCGCCGGTGTTCGCCACCCACAGCAGTGAGTCGCTGGGCGGCAAGCGATAAGGCCGTCGTGTGGCGCAGGATGCGATCCCGGTCCTGCGCCACGCCCGATTGCACTACATTGGGGCAATGACTGACCTCATCGCCCCCTTCAACCGCACGTGCTGGAGTCTTCTTGCGCTTGCCGTGCTTGCTGGTTGTTCCACCACCGCCCCCCGCACCGGATCCGAAGTGCCGACGGCCGTCACACCGCCGGCGGCCACCTACGCCAAGGTCGCATGGAGCGCACTGCCGCCGGTCTCCGACAGCGATCTGCAGGCCGGCTTCGTTGCCTGGCGCAGCAGCTGCACCCGCCTGAAGAACGATGCAGTCTGGGCCAGACCCTGCGCCACCGCCGCGACGGTGGCGGACAAGGACCCGGCCGCGATCCGCCAGTTCCTGCAGCGCGATTTGGATGTCTATGCACTGCGTGCCGGCGGCCACCAGGCCGACGGGCTCATTACCGGCTACTACGAACCGATCTATCCCGGCAGCCTCACCCGCACGGCCACTGCCACGGTGCCGGTGTACGGCACGCCGGATGATCTGGTGGTGGTGCAGCTGGAGAGCCTCTACCCGGAACTGAAGGGCAAGCGTTTGCGCGGGCGCGTCGAAGGCAAGGTGCTCAAGCCCTATGACGACGCCGGTACCATCGCGGCCAAGGGCGCCAAGGCGCCGGTGCTGGCCTGGCTGACTGATCCGATGGACCTGCAGCTGCTGCAGATCCAGGGATCCGGCCGGGTGCGACTGGGCGATGGCACGCAGGTGCGGCTGGCCTATGCAGAACAGAATGGCCACCCGTACCGCGCCATCGGTCGCTGGCTGGTGGACCAGGGCCAGCTGAAGAAGGAAGACGTCACCATGGACGCCATCCGCACCTGGGCCCGAGCCAATCCCGCACGCGTGCCGGAACTGCTGCGCAGCAATCCCAGCTACGTGTTTTTCGTGCGCAACCCGGACAGCCCGGAAGGTCCACGCGGTTCACTGAACGTGCCGCTCACCGCCGGTTACAGCGTGGCAGTGGACCGCACCGTGGTGCCGCTGGGCAGCCTGCTGTGGCTGTCCACCACGCGCCCGGACGGCAGCCCGGTGGTGCGCCCGGTGGCCGCGCAGGACACCGGCGGTGCCATCGCCGGTGAAGTGCGCGCCGACCTGTACTGGGGCAGCGGCGATGCCGCCGGCAAGCTGGCCGGTGACATGAAGCAGAAGGGCAACATCTGGATGCTGTGGCCGAAGGGCGTGGCGTTGCCGGCGCCGGCCCAATGAAGCGCTCACCTGCGTGCTGCAAGGTCGGGCGATAATGGCGCCATTCCGAACTTTCCGGCCGCGTCTGCGGCCAGGACCTCCGCAATGACCTACGCAAAGCACAACGCAAGATCCGGCGCGAAATCCGCCGCAAAGAAGTACTACAAGCACTGGGCCGAATCGGGCCTGGGCAAGGGCAACGTGCTGATGGAAGCACGCGGCGAGAAGATCGTGCGCCAGGTGGAAATCTACGGCACCAAGATGGTCTGGGCCGACGAGCATGCCCACAGCGACGACCGCTTCCTGCTGGCCGACCAGCCGGTGTCGTTCCTGGATTTCGACGAGGACGACGAAATCTCCGCGCGCGAATTCGAAAGCGCCTGGAAGAAGGCCAGGGAAGCCACCGGCTACCCGGTGTAAGCACCGCTCCACCCCGCTGTGTAGAGTCGAGCCATGCTCGACTGCTGTTTGCCAGTAGCCGCCGAGCATGGCTGGACTCTACATGGCAGGCGTGTGAAATGTTATATGATTACATTTCATCCGCGCCCTTCCCCCCCATGAAGACCTCCACGCTGGTGGCCGCCCTCGCGGCCGCTCCGTTCGCCCCTGAAGCTTTCGCACAGTCCGCCGATGCCGCGCTCACCCTCGGCAAGGTGCAGGTGCACCAGCATGGCGAAGGCCAGCTCAGCGCACACCAGGTGCTGACCTCGGTGGACGTGCTGGGCGCGGACCAGATCGAAGACCGCAACGTCTCGCACAGCTGGGAACTGCTGGGGCAGATGCCCGGCATCCAGCTCACCGAAACCCGGCAGGGGGCCGAATCGGGCAAGGTCAGCTTCCGCGCCTTCAACGGCGAGGGCTACCTCAACGCCATCAAGACCCTCATCGACGGCATCCCCAGCAACGTCAACAGCGGCAACCAGCGCTTCATCGACATGCTGTTCCCGCTGGAGATCAGCTACATCGAAGTGGTGCGCGGAACCAACGACCCGCGCTACGGCCTGCACAACATCGGCGGCAACGTGAACTTCGGTACGCGCCAGGGCGGCGACTACACCGATGCGCGGCTGGCCTACGGCAGCTACAACACCCGCGATGCGCAGCTGGCGATCGGCCGCGAAAGCAATGGCTTCGCGCAGAACTACTTCGTCGGCACCCAGGCCAGCGATGGGTACCGCGACCACGACACCTCGAAGAAGTATTCGCTGGGTGGCAAATGGTTCTACGGGTCGCTGGACAACGGCCTGCGCGTGGGCCTGATCGCGCGCGCCTACCACCACGAAGCGGACGAACCCGGCTTCATGACGGCCGACGAACTGCGCACGCATCGTCGTGGCAGCGACCTGCGCAACGGCAACGATGGCGATGACCGCGACATGCGGCAGATCGCTGCGCACGTGGACCTGAAGCTGTCCGACGCGCTCGCCTTCGGCACGCGGCTGTACTACAACCGCTACGAAGACGACCGCCGCGTGACCTTCAGCGACCTGCCCACCGGCAACCTGCCGCGTCAGCGCCGCGTGTGGGATGAGCGCCAGACCGGCCTGCTCAGCACGCTCACCTGGCAGGCCAGCCCCGCGCTTACCGTCGAAGGCGGCCTGAACTACGAGCAGCAGGACAACGGCTACGTCCGCGAGCGCTACGCCTACGCCGAACCCACCGATTTCAGCCAGGCACCGGCGCGCGTGCAGAACAACGACCGCCACAGCTTCGACAACTGGGGTGCCTACGTGCAGGCCATCTACCAGCCCGGCGAGGCGTGGAAGATCGTGCCGGCCTACCGTATCGACCGCTTCAGTGGTAGCACGCACCTGATGAGCGGGATCAGCGGCCGCCTGCAGGACTACGGCACGATCGGCCAGCCCAAGCTGAGCGTCATCCACAGCCTGGGCCAGACCACCCACGTCTACGCGAACTGGGGCCGCACCTTCCAGGTACTGACCGGCTCCACCGCACCGGCCTACCTCACCCCGGGGCAGGCGCCGATGCAGCCGTCCACCAACACCGGCACGGAGCTGGGCCTGAAATTCCAGCCGTTTGCCGGCAGCCAGGCACGCCTGGCGGTGTGGCAGCAGGATGCGGAGAACGAGGTATCCAACATGCCGGCTACCGGTACGACGGTCACCTTGGGCAAGACCCGCCGACGCGGCGTGGATGCGCAGCTGAGCCTGCAGATGGGCGACGACTGGACGGTCTGGGCCTCGCACGCCTACCAGGAAGCGAAGATCACCCGCGACGACCGCGATGCCAGCGTTTCCCTGCAGGGCCGCGAAGTGGCCGCCACCCCGCGCCACATCAGCAATCTGGGCGTGGACTACCGCGCCACTGATGCGCTGCGGCTGGGCCTGCAGGCGCGTGCACAGGGCGATTACTACCTGGAAGAGCGCAACGCGGCCGGCAAGTTCGGAGGCTTCGCCGTGCTCGACCTCAGCGCCGCGTACCAGATCAACCCGCGCTGGAGCGTGGACCTGCAGCTGAAGAACGTCACCGGCCGCGAGTACGCCTACGCCTGGTACGACAGCTTCTTCTGGGACAGCGCCCGCCCGATGTTCTCGCCTGCCCCGGGCCGCAGCGTGTTCGTTGGCCTGAACATGAAGCTGTAATCGGCCACGCACCCGGTAGTGGTCGAGCCTGCTCGACCTGCGGCAGGGGTCAGAGCCCTTTCCTGACGGAAAGGGCTCTGACCCCGAACCCACGTTTTGCACTACATTGGTGCAATGTCCGACCCCGCACCCTCGCCGTCCCTTGATGCCCTCGGCACGCCGCTGGCCTGGGCCGGGGCCGATGGCTGCATTGCCGGCTGCAATCCGGCTTTCGCCCGCTGGCTGGGCGTCAGCGTCCGGCGCCTGTTGGGTCGGCCGCTGGCCGCACTGGAAGTCCAGGGCGAGGCACTGGCCCATTTCCTGGCCCGCGATGAACGCGACAGCCTGCGCCTGAACCGGCTGGCGCTGGCGGTGCCCGGCGAGGCCCCGCGCTTCGCTGAGGGCTGGATGAGCCGCCGCGACGATGGCGGCTGGCTGCTGGAAGCGCATCCGGTCGATGAATTTCCCGGGCTGGACCCGACCCAGGCCCTGCCCAGCGCGCTCAGTGCAGCGCTGAAGGGGCTGGCCCACGAGCTGCGCAACCCGCTGGCCGGGCTGAAGGGCGCGGCCCAGCTGCTGGCCCGCCGCGCGGCCCAGCGCGATGCCAGCGAACGCGAGCTGATCGAACTGATCGGCTCGGAGATCGAGCGCCTCAACGGCCTGCTCGACCAGCTGCTGTCGCCGGCCCCGGCCGCGCCGCATGCCGAACTGAACATCCATGCCGCGCTTGAGCGCGTGCTGCGACTGGCCGAGAACGAGGCCGGCTGGGCGGTACGCCTGCAGCGCGACTACGACCCCAGCATTCCCGAATTCCATGGCGACGCCGACCGCCTCACCCAGGCGGTGTGGAACCTGGTGCGCAACGCGATCCAGGCCGGTGCCGGCAACATCACCCTGCGTACCCGCGTGGAGCATGGCGTGCGCATCGCCGAGCAGCTGCACACGCTGGCGTTGCGCCTGGAAATTGCCGACGACGGCCGTGGTGTACCCGAGGAACTGGCCGAGCACCTGTTCCTGCCGCTGGTCAGTGGCCGTGCCGAAGGCACTGGCCTGGGCCTGGCGCTGGCCCAGCAGGTGGCGCGCGAGCACCGCGGCACGCTGACCTACCGCTCGCGCCCGGGCCATACCGTGTTCACCCTGCTGCTGCCGATCGTCAGTGGCACCGCCCCGGCCGAGGAGGCCCCGCGCGATGTCTGAGTCTTCTTCGTCCCCGCAGCGCATCTGGGTGGTCGATGACGATCGTGCCGTGCGCTTCGTGCTGTGCACCGCGCTGCGCGAGGCGGGCTACCAGGTCGTCGATTTCGACAGCGCTGCGCCCGCGTTGCAGGCGTTGAACGAGGGCCCACCGCCGGCGCTGCTGTTCACCGACGTGCGCATGCCCGGCGACGACGGCCTGGTGCTGCTGGACAAGCTGAAAGCCGCATTGCCGCAGCTGCCGGTGGTGGTGATGTCGGCCTATACCGATGTGGCCAGCACGGCCGGTGCGTTCCGTGGTGGCGCGCATGAATTCCTGTCCAAACCGTTCGACCTGGACGACGCGGTGGCGCTGGCGCAGCGTGTGCTGCCGGCAATTGCGCCGGCACTGGCGGCGCCCACACCTGCGGCGGAAGCGCATAGCGACCAACCGCCGCAACTGGTGGGCGATACCCCGCCAATGCGCGCGCTGTTCCGTGCCATCGGCCGCCTGGCGCAGGCGCCGCTGGCGGTGCTGATCACCGGCGAGACCGGCACCGGCAAGGAGCTGGTGGCCAATGCGCTGCATCGCGAATCGCCGCGCGCGCAGGGGCCGTTCGTCGCGCTCAATACCGCTGCAATCCCGTCCGAGCTGCTGGAAAGCGAGTTGTTCGGCCACGAGGCTGGTGCCTTCACCGGCGCGCAGCGCCGCCATATCGGCCGCTTCGAACAGGCCGACGGCGGCACGCTGTTCCTCGATGAGATCGGCGACATGCCGCTGCCGCTGCAGACGCGCCTGCTGCGCGTGCTGGCGCAGGGCGAGTTCTTCCGCGTGGGTGGCCGCGAACTGATCCGCGTCGATGTGCGCGTGGTCGCCGCCACCCACCAGGATCTGGAAGGCCTGGTTGCACAGGGAAAGTTCCGCGCCGACCTGCTGCACCGCCTGGACGTGGTGCGCCTGCAGCTGCCGCCGCTGCGTGAGCGCCGCGAGGACATCGCGCAACTGGCCAGCACCTTCCTGGCCGCCGCCGCGCGCAAGCTGGATACGCCGCCGAAGCGCCTGACCGCTGCCGCACTGCAGGCGCTGCGCGAACACGACTGGCCGGGCAACGTGCGCGAACTGGAAAACGTGTGCTGGCGGATGGCGGCGTTGGCCGCCGCCGACACCATCGGCGTGGCCGACGTCGATACCGCGCTGAACCGCACGCGCGGCCGTCGCGGCAGCACCAGCGGTGCCGATCCCGGCCAGTGGGAAGCGCTGCTGGCCGAATGGGCACGCCGTCAGCTGGCCGAAGGCGTGGAAGGGTTGCACGCGCAGGTGCGTGAGCGGGTCGACCATGCCCTGCTGGAGGCCGCGCTCCAGATCACCCATGGCCGTCGTGCCGAAGCCGCTGCCCGCCTGGGCCTGGGCCGCAATACCCTTACCCGCAAGCTGGGCGCTGGCCGCCGCCGCGGGGGCCATTGAACGGTCCCTGCACGCGATCCTCGCGCCCGCTTGCCGAACCGTTGATCGTTCATGGACGATGCCGTCCGTAGTGTCACCTGCAAGGAGTCTTCGATGCGTCTGTCCTTTGCCATCCTGCCGTTGTCCGCCGCCGTGCTGCTGTCTGCCTGTGGCAGCGCGCCGAAGAAGGCCGAGCCCACCCCGCCACCACCGACCGTGGTCAGCGCCGCGAAACAGGCCGAGGCCAATCTCTCGCCGGCCTCGGCCAGTATCGTCAGTGGTCGCATCGCGCTGATGGTGGAGCCCGGTGGCCTCCACATCACCGGCCTGATCGGTGGCCTGCAGCCGATGCAGCAGGCCGGCTTCCACATCCATGAGCGTGGCGACTGCAGCGCGGTGGATGCCAGCAGTGCCGGCAATCACTTCAATCCCGGTGGCGCTGCGCATGGCCGCGCCGGCACCGGCAAGCACCACCTGGGCGACATGGACAATCTGCGTGCCGACGCCCAGGGCCGCGCCAACGTCGATATCCACCTCAAGGGCGTTACCCTTGGCGGAGGCGCCGCCACCGATATCGCCGGACGTGCACTGGTCGTGCATGCCAACGCCGACGACTATCGCAGCCAGCCCGCCGGCAATGCCGGCGTCCGCATCGCCTGTGGCGTGATCCGGGTTGTCCGCTGATCACTGCAGGCATCATCCAGGGAGAGATTCCATGCGTTTGATCCACACGTCGCTGTTCGCAGCCATTGCTGCACTGGGCCTGGCGGCCTGCAGCCAGCAGCCGGCCGCGCCGCAGGCTGAAACCCCGCCGGCCGCACCGGCCGACGGCGCCACCACCGAACCGGCCGCAACGCCGGCGCCGGCCGCTGCAGCGGCCACCGATGCCACCGCCACCGCCGAACTGGCACCGACCCAGGGTAACGAGACCAAGGGCAGCGTCACCTTCAAGGTGGTTGACGGCAAGGTCCACGTGACCGGCCAGATCAGCGGCCTGAAGCCGGGCAGCGAGCACGGCTTCCACATCCACGAGAAGGGCGACTGCAGCGCCCCGGACGGCATGAGCGCCGGTGGCCACTTCAACCCGGGCAAGCAGGATCACGGCAGCGTGTCCGCTGATCCGCACCACGGTGGCGACATGCCCAACATCAAGGCCGACGACAAGGGCGTGGCCACCATCGACGGCCCGGTGTCGAGCAACGTCAACATCGGCAAGGGTGATGACTTCGACATCATCGGCCGTGGCCTGATCGTCCACGCTGACGCGGACGACTACAAGACCCAGCCGACCGGCAACGCCGGCGCGCGCCTGGCATGTGCGGTGATCCAGAAGGCCCCGTAATTGCGATCCTGCTGGGAACGGAAAACGCCGGCGCAAGCCGGCGTTTTTCTTTGCATCGCTTTCTGTAGAGCCGAGCCCATGCTCGGCTGTGCTTCCGGCGGCCTGAGCCGAGCATGG
>NZ_JBQEMR010000016.1:5003-48655 GCF_052045015.1 Stenotrophomonas sp. 22692 | reverse complement strand
TTTTTTTTTTTCCTTCGTGTTCCGCGCCGCGTTCTTTCTCCCCCCTCTACAGCAATACGCACGGCGGTCGCGCCCCGGCGAAACGCAATTGCACGGTAGCGCCGGGCCATGCCCGGCGGCGCGCATCCGCAGATCAGCGCGCCAGCAGCTCGCGCGCGTCCTGCCCGGCCTCGCAGTGCACGAACAACACCGGCACGCCATGTGCTTCCAGCACGGCGGCCATCTGCCGCTGGCGCATCAGGAACTGCTCGTAGATGCCCTTCAGGCGGTCGCAGTCGTTCTTGCCATGATCGTAGTGCGCGCACCAGCCGGCCGGGTCGAACAGCGCCATGCGTGCCTCGCCATGGGTATAGCGCAGCAGCGGCTCGGGCGCGGCATTGAGCCACTCGTCCTCGCCCGGGGCCATGATCGCCGTCTCGATCAGCGGCCACAGCGCTGCCAGGCCCTGGTTGTCGTACTGCATCGACATCATCGCGGCCAGATCATTCACGGTGAAATAGCGTGCGTGCTCGATGCGGGCACCAAAGGTGTTCTGCGCCATCAACGCGGTGTCGGCATGGGCCATGCCGTTGGCCAGCAGCGTATCTTCCAGCGCCTCGGCCACCGCATGGGTGGTGGCCACGTCACTGCCGGCCAGCAGGAACGGCACCACACGCAGGCCACCACCCACCAGGCTGGCATCGGCCTGGAACGGCAGCGGCACGTCACCCTGGGCGTCGGTACCGAACGCCAGCAGGCGCGGGCCCTGGTTGCGGCCCGGCGCACGCATCTGCAGTTCTTCCAGCCGGCGATGGATCGGCCAGCCCGGGCGCAGCACTTCGGCCGGGTCGAAATGGGCGGCGGCGAACACCAGGTCCAGCTCGGCCACCTGCGGCACCAGCTTGGACAGGTCGCGGCCGACGCGATCGGCCAGTTCACCGGCCTGTTCGGCGCTGAGTACCGCCTGGCGGGGGATTTCGCCGCCGGCCAGTTCCAGGGCCAGCACGCCAAGGGCATTCATCGCGGGGTCGGGTTTGCTCATGGTTCCACGGTTGGCCCATCACAGGGCGGCAGCTACACTTGGCTCCATTATGCCTGCTCCGCCGTGCAGGCCATGTTGCAGACACCCTCATCCATGCCAGGTATCTCCATGCCCAACGCTCGTCCCGTCGCCATCCTCGGTGGCGTCCGCATTCCGTTCTGCCGCCAGAACACCGCGTATTCGGATGTCGGCAACCTCGGCATGTCGGTCCGTACGCTGGGCGCGCTGGTCGAACGTTTCGGCCTGCACGGCCAGCAGCTGGGTGAAGTGGCGATGGGGGCGGTGATCAAGCACTCCAGCGACTGGAACCTGGGCCGCGAAGCCACGCTGTCCTCCGGCCTGTCGCCGCTGACCCCGGGCATCACCCTGCAGCGCGCCTGCGGTACTTCGCTGGACAGCATCATCACCGTCGCCAACAAGATCGCGCTGGGCCAGATCGAATCCGGCATCGGCGGTGGTTCGGACACCACCTCCGACGTGCCGATCGTCTACGGCAAGAAGCTGCGCGCGCGCCTGCTGGCCGCCAACCGTGCCAAGAGCACCGGCGACAAGATCCGTGCGCTCACCGCCGGCTTCAAGTTCTCCGAACTGAAGCCCGAGTTCCCGGGCGTGGCCGAGCCGCGCACCGGCAAGAGCATGGGTGACCATTGCGAGGACATGGCCAAGGAATGGAACATCTCGCGCGACTCGCAGGACGAGTGGGCGGTGTCGTCGCACAAGAAGCTGGCTGCCGCCTATGAGCGTGGCTTCTTCAACGACCTGATCGCACCGTTCCGTGGCGTCGAGCGCGACAACATCCTGCGCCCGGATACCTCGCTGGAAAAGCTCGCCACGCTGAAGCCGGCCTTCGACAAGGTCTCCGGCCGCGGCACCCTGACCGCAGCCAATTCCACCCCGCTCACCGATGGCGCTGCCGCGGTGCTGCTGGCCAGCGAGGAATGGGCCCGCGCACACGGCCACGAACCGCAGGCGTACCTGCGTGATGCCCACGTCTCGGCCGTTGATTTCGTGCATGGTGAAGGCCTGCTGATGGCACCGACCGTGGCTGTGCCGGAGATGCTCAAGCGCAATGGCCTGACCCTGCAGGACTTCGACATCTACGAGATCCACGAAGCCTTCGCCGCGCAGGTGCTGTGCACCCTGCGTGCGTGGGAGAGCGAGGATTACTGCCGCAACCGCCTGGGCCTGGATGCACCGATGGGCCGCATCGACCCGGACAAGATCAACCTGCTGGGTTCGTCGCTGGCCACCGGCCACCCGTTCGCTGCCACCGGTGCCCGCGTGATTGCTACGGCCGCCAAGCAGCTGGCCGAACGCGGCGGCGGCCGCGCGCTGGTGTCGATCTGCACCGCCGGCGGCATGGGCGTGGTGGCGATCGTCGAACGCTGATTGTTGCGACCGCACGCCAACCAAGGTTGGCGACTACCGGGTTCCACACATGAAAACGCCGCCCGATGGGCGGCGTTTTCGTTGGTGGCTCCGGTGGGTGCCGACCGTTGGTCGGCACACCTCAGCCATGCTTACGGCAACCGCGGATTACCAAATTCGTCGCGCTCTTCGTTGGCGTCATACACCGGCGGCTGCACCGTGATGGGCTGCTCTTCCACCGTGGCCCGTGCAGGTGCTTCAATGCCGCGCACCAGCTCCACGCTGTCCTCGCCGCGCTGCAGTCGCAGCGCATTGGCCAGGCATTGCGCGGCCAGCGCGTGCTCGCCACGCTGCGCGAACAGCTCACCCAGTGCTTCCCACGCAGGAGCACCAGCGCCGGCGGCGATGGCCTCATGCAGGAACGCATCGGCGGCATCCCACTGCTGCTGGGCCAGGGCCACGCGGCCCTGTGCCAGGCGCAGCGCGGCCGACTCGTCATGCACGTTGCGCCAGCGCGCCAGGTTGCTCTGGCGGGTGGCTAGGCGCTCGGCCGGCAGGCGCCCATACAGCGCCACCAGTTCGTCGTCCCAGCGATGGTCCAGGGCCTGTTCCAGCGCCAGCAGCGCCGGCTCGTCCCAGTTCAGGGCCACCGCGCGGCTGGCATACGCGCCGACCACGTCCGGGGTCGGGCGCAGCGCCTTCGGCGTGGCTTCCCACTGCGCGGCCAGCGCGTTGACGTCGGCCGCTTCCAGCAGCGCCTGTGCGGCCAGGCGTGCTTCCAGTTCGCTGTTGGCGTCGGCCGGCAGCACCTTGCTCTGGCGCAGTGCACCCAGCTGGCCATACGCCTCGTGGGCGCGGCCGGCCTGTGCCAGTGCTTCGGTGCGCAGCCACAGGCCGCGCGGCGGCAGCGGCTGGATCGCCGCCACGTCCAATGCGTTGATTGCATCCACCGGCAGATCGCGCGCCAGCAGCTGTTCGGCGCGCAGCAGCGCCTGCAGGGTGGCATCGCTTTCGCCCAGGCGCTGCAGCAGCGCTTCACCGGCGGGGCCGTCGGCACGCGCCTGCGCACTGCGCACGGCGTTGGCCAGCGCCACCGCGCTCACTTCCGGATCCTTGGCGGCGCCGTCCAGCAGCTTCTCGGCACGCTGCCACTGGCCGTGCTCATAGGCCTGCAGGCCGTCGATCAGGCGCACCCGGCCCTGCTTGCGGCGGTAGCGGCCCCAGGCGCGGAACGGTGCAGCGATCAGGCTCCACAGCAGCCACAGTACCAGCACCGCGATCACCGACAGCAGCGCCACCTTGGGCAGGTTGCTGTGGTAGTCGTAGCCGCCGTAGCGCAGAGTCACTTCGCCGAAGCGGTTGAGGTCATCGGCGCCGAGCCATTGCGCGGCAACCACGCCGATGGCCACGGCCAGCAACAGCACGACCAGGGATTGCAGGGGTTTCATGTGGGATTACCTCCGGTCGGTCTGGGTACGCAGCTGCTGCAGGGTGCTGCCAAGAACAGCATTGCTGGCCTGCAGCGGAAGCTCGCGCAAGGCCTTCAGTTCAGCACGTTGCGCGCGCAGGGCCGGTGAATCCGGCCAGCGCCGTTGCGCCCAATGCTCCACGCGTGCCAGCGCAGTATCGCGGCCGGTGCGGTCGCCACGTTCGATCGCGGCGCGCGCCAAGGTCAGTTCCAGTTGCAGTGCATCGTCTGCATTGCGGCGTTCGGCGGCGGTCAGCGGACCGTTCTGGCGGCTGGGGCTGATGTCCACGAACGGGGCCAGCGTGGCCTGCCACCAGGTTTTGCCGGCGTCGGGCGCGCTGTCGCCTGTTACCTGCGAGGGCAGGCCCTGCAGGGCTTTGGCCAGGCTATCCAGGCGCTGCAGCGATTGCGCGCGCGGGCCGGCACCAAGGGAATCCAGTGCATCGCGCTCCTGCACCAGGGCCTGGCGCAGATTCAGGCCGTCGCTGTCGGGCAGATCGGCCAACGCGGTGGCGGCCTGTGCATACAGGCGGCGTGCGCCTTCCACGTCGTCGGCGTAGTTCAGTCGCTGTGCCGCCTGGGTCAACAGCAGCTCGGCCTCATCGCGCTGTACCGCCTGGCGGCCCTGGTTGGCGCTGTCGGCCAGCTTGGCCAGGTTCTCTTCCAGCAATGCACTGCGCTGCGAAAGGCCCAGCATCTCGTCGCGCAGCACGCGGTTGGTGGTCGCCGCATCCTGCAGGCGCTGGCTGGTCGCGCGCTGGTCGCGGCGCAATGCATCCAGCGTCGCCTGCAGGCCCTGCAGCTGCACGGCCGTGGTCTGTGCCTGCGCTTCCTGTTCGTGCTGTTGCTGTTGCCAGACGTACCAGCCGGCATAGCCGCCCACGCCAAGCACGACCACCCCGGCCAGCGGCAACAGCCAGCGCACAGGTCGACGGGGCGGGGAAACGGGCGGAGTCTCGTTCATGGGGCTTCCTTGTCGGCAACGTCGCCGGTCAGGTTCCGGCAGGCCGCGTTGTGCACAGCATCACTGTTGCCGACCACAGCGGCAAGCGTGACCCACGTCCCTGTTCAGGTCGCTGCCGGGACGGTGAGCGTGGCGTGTGCAGCGGCCACCAGTTGTGCCGTGGTGGGCCCGGCCGCGCGCACCACGCGTTGCAGCCCCAATGCGTGCGCCTGTTCGCCGAGCCGTTCGCTGGCCACGACCACGGTGGCCAGCGCCTGAAAGCGTTGCTGCAATGCCGGCGGAAGCTGCTGCCAGAAATGCAGCAACGCCTCACCACTGCTGACCGCCAGCACCCACGGCTGCGCTGAATGCGCCAATCGAGCCAATGTGCGGGGCGGCAGGCGCAGCAATCGGCGCTGGTAGACGTCGGCGCGTTCGATCATGGCGCCCGCCGCCTGCAGTTGCGCGGCAATCAGGCCGCGCCCGCCAGGGGCGGTGACCAGGCCGATGCACAGGCCCTGTACATTGGCCAGCACCGGCAGCGCCAGCAGCCCCTCGCTGTCCATCCGCTGCGGTGCATGCACCTCGGCGACGCCCTGCGCCCGCAGCGCGCGCGCGGTGCCTTCGCCCACGGTCAGCCACGGGCTGCGTTGTGCTTCGGCCAGTGGCAGCAGGGTGGCGGCCGCAGTAACGGCGGCTGGGCTGGTGAACACCACCCGATCGCAGTTCAGCGTGCGTTGCAGCTGACGCACCACTGGCGTGCCGTTCAGGCGCTGCAGACGCCAGGGCGGCAGGGCCACCACATGCCCGCCCAGCCCAGCAACGGCGCGGCGCAGCGCGGAATTCTGGCCCTGCGGTCGCAGCGAAATGAAGGTCCAGCCCGGCTCGGAACCGGCGGCGCCAGTGGGTATCGTATGGTCGGCCATTGCCTGCATTATGCGGGCCCTTCGTTGTCGTGGTCGCTGCTCCGATGTCCGTTGATGCTCTGACTTCCTCGCTGGCCGCCCTGCAGGACGTGCTGGACTGCATGCCGGCGGTGCGCGCCATGCAGATCCAGCTCGATGGCTATGCCGATGGCGTGCTGCGCATCACCGCGCCGCTGGCCGCCAACGTCAACGACAAGGGCAACGCCTTCGGTGGCAGCCTGGCCTCGGTGCTGACCCTGTCCGGCTGGGCACTGGTCAGCCTGCGCCTGCGCCTGGCCGGCCACGATGCCGAGGTCTACGTGGCCGACAGCAACCTGCGCTACCTGGCCCCGGTCTACGAAGACCTGCATGCCCATGCCGAAGCGGCCGAAGCCAGCGGCTGGGATGCCTTCCTGAATACCTTCCGGCAGCGCCGCAAGGCCCGCATCAGCATCATCGCCACCCAGCCCGGCGCCGATGGCAAGCCGGCCGCCGAGTTCAGCGGTCGCTTCGTTGCCTTCGCCAAAGGGTAGGATGGCAGGCTGACGTCCTGGGGAAACCACCGATGCGCCGCCTCATCCAGTTCCTGATGTGTTCCCTGCTGCTGGTCAGCGCCGTGGCGTCGGCCGACGACCTCAGCCGCAAGCAGCGCAAGTTGCTGGAAGAGACCCAGATCGCCTACGGCGCCACCATCCGCTGGGGCAGCATGGACGATGCGATCGGCTATCTGGACCCCACGCTGCGCAAGGAAAAGCCGCCGACCGAGTTCGAGCTCAACCGCTACGCACAGCTGCGCGTGTCGTCCTACCGCGAGCGCAGCAGCGCCGCGCTGGATGGCGGCCTGGTCGAGCGCCGAGTCGAAATCGGGGTGATCAACCAGAACACCCAGGCCGAGCGCACCGTGGTGGTGGTCGAGCGCTGGCGCTGGGACCCGGAAGCCAAGCGCTGGTGGCAGACCGCCGGCCTGCCGGACCTGTGGAAGGGGCAGTGACGGGCCGCGTCCGGCTTGTGCGACAATCGGCGCCCGCTTAATCGACCCGTGACCTGAGTGAATTACGAAGAGTTGCTGGCCTTTGCAGGCCGAAACCCGATGCTGTCCGCGGCCCTGGTCGGCCTGACCGTGGCCATCATCGTCACCGAGATCCGCCGCCTGTTCCGGGGCTTCAAGGGCATCAAGCCCGCCGAACTGACCCAGCTGATCAACGCGGGCGGCACGGTGGTGGTCGACCTGTCGGCCAGCGGTGACTTCGAGAAGGGCCACATTGCCGGCAGCCGCAACGCCCAGGCCAGTGCCTTCGGCCCGGACCACAAGCTGGTGGCCAACGCCAGGCAGTCGCCGGTGGTGCTGGTGTGCCGCAGCGGCAACGCCTCGGAAACCGCCGCCAAGGCGCTGAAGAAGGCCGGTTTCGAGAAGGTCTACGTGCTCGACGGCGGCATTCCCGCCTGGCAGCAGGCCGAGCTGCCGCTGGTCAAGGGCCGCAACTGATTGCCGCAGGTGGCGGATCCGGCCTTGTATGGGCCTGATCCCGCCCCCATCGCAGTAGTTCGACCATCGTTTTCATTGCATTCATTGGAGTTACTGGAAATGTCCGAAGAGATCACCAACGGCGCCGCTGCGCCGGTCGATGCCGCCACCGGCCCCGCTTTCACCGTCGAGAAGATCTACGTCAAGGACGTCTCCTTCGAGTCGCCGAACGCTCCGACCATCTTCAATGACCAGGTGCAGCCGGAGCTGCAGCTGAACCTGAACCAGCAGGTGCAGCGCCTGGGTGAGAACGCCTTCGAAGTCGTGCTGGCCGTGACCCTGACCTGCCAGGCCGGTGAGCGCACCGCCTACGTGGCCGAAGTGAAGCAGGCCGGCGTGTTCGGCCTGGTCGGCCTGGACCCGCAGTCGATCGACGTGCTGCTCGGCACCCAGTGCCCGAACATCCTGTTCCCGTACGTGCGCCAGCTGGTCAGCGACCTGATCCAGGCCGGCGGCTTCCCGCCGTTCTTCCTGCAGCCGATCAACTTCGAAGGCCTGTACGCAGAAACCCTGCGCCAGCGCCAGGAGCAGGGCGACGCACCGTCGCTGGCTGACTCCGAGCCGGCTGGCAACGCCTGATTCCTGCCGCGACGTCACGGATGAGCACTCCCGCTGACAAGATCGCCGTGCTTGGCTCCGGTTCCTGGGGAACCGCGCTGGCCAGCCTGCTCGCACGGCACGGTCACCCGACCGTGCTGTGGGGGCGCGACGCTGCCGTGGTCGAAGCCATCGACCAGCGCCACGAGAACCCGCGTTACCTGCCGGGCATCCCGCTGCCGGACAGCCTGCGTGCCACCACCGACCTGGCGTCGGCGGTGGAGGGCGCGGCCTGGATCCTGGTGGTGACCCCGTCGCACGCCTTCGGTGAAACCGTGCGTGCGCTGGCGCCGCTGCGCCCGGCCGGTGCCGGCGTGGCCTGGGCCACCAAGGGCTTCGAGCCCGGTTCGGGCCGCTTCCTGCATGAAGTAGCGCGCGAAGTGCTGGGTGAGGATGTGCCGCTGGCCGTGGTCACCGGCCCGTCGTTCGCCAAGGAAGTGACCCAGGGCCTGCCGACCGCGATCACCGTGCACGGCGACGTGCCCGAGTTCGCGCAGACGGTGGCCGAAGCGATGCATGGCCCAGCGTTCCGCGCCTACACCGGCGACGACATGGTCGGTGCCGAGCTGGGCGGTGCGATGAAGAACGTGCTGGCCGTTGCCACCGGCGTGGCCGATGGCATGCAGTTGGGCCTGAACGCTCGTGCCGGCCTGATCACGCGTGGCCTCAACGAGATGCTGCGCCTGGCCGCTGCCATCGGCGCCAAGCCGGTAACGCTGATGGGCCTGGCTGGCCTGGGCGATCTGGTGCTGACCTGCACCGGCGACCTGTCGCGCAACCGCCGCCTGGGCCTGGCCCTGGGCCGTGGCCAGACGCTGCAGGATGCCGTGCGCGAAATCGGCCAGGTTGTCGAGTCGGTGCAGACCGCCGACGAAGTGATGCGACAGGCACGCCGCCATGGCATCGACCTGCCGATTTCCGACCGCGTGCGCGCCGTGCTGCACGGCGAGCAGACGCCGGAAGAAGGCCTGCGCGCACTGCTGGCGCGGGAACAGAAACCGGAATACCCGGACACGCTGTTCAAGTGAATCGAAAAACCCCGGCCCAGTGCCGGGGTTTTTTGTGCGCGCCCCATCCACGCATAGCGTGGATCTAGGACGGAACCCGCTTCTGGTAGCTGCCAACCTTGGTTGGTGCCCGGTAGCGCCGGGCCATGCCCGGCGGCATTCATCACCGCGCGCGCGGCCGCGCGTTGCTGTTGTCCATGTCCGAGAAGATCACCCACGGCCCATCCCCCTCACGCTTCAGCGCGAGCGTGAACTTGCCGGTATCGCCCACGTTGTTGCCGTAACTGTAGGCACCGATGATGTAACCCGTGTTTTCTTCCACGGCGTAGGCCAGCGCACGCAACCGCAACGGGCTGCTGCCCTGGCCGGCATACGCGGCCTCGATCGCGCTGCGGCCGCGCACCGGCGGCTGGTTGCTCTGCAGCACAAAGCCATCTTCGGCGAACAGTGCAGCCAGTGCCTTGGCATCACCGGTGCGCCACGCCTGCTCGTAATCGCGCAGTACGCGATCCAGCGGTGCGGGCAGGAGGCGCGCAGACGTCGTGCCTTCTGCATCGTGGGAAATTGCCGGCGTTGCCAGCAGCAGGGCACTGCAGAAGATCATGGCGAGTGGTCTACGGCGCATGCGTCCGGCTCCAGGCGATGACGGGAAGCTGCGAACGCATCCTAGCGCGGTGCTGGTTAGAATCACGCGGCCGCAGATTCGGCGGATGCAGCGCAGATCAGACAAGGACACGGAATGAAGATGCGAATCACAGGGATGGCGATGATGGCCGCGCTGTTGGCAGCCTGCGGACAGGCACCGGAGAAGACTGGCGGGACTGCACCTGCTGCGGCGCCAGCGCCGACCACCGAAGCACCGGCCGCCACGGCCACCGTGGTCGAGAAGGAACCGTCCATCGAAGAAGGCGTGGACCCTGCGGTGTGGGACAACGAAGGCGAGCCGGAAGACCCGGCCGCCGGCGGCGAACTGACCTGCGCGGACAATCCGCTGGCGACCCACTTCTTTACTCTGGTGGGCGGCAACACCGTGGATGACTGCGGCCGCAAGGACCCGAAGGTGCTGGCCGCGTTCGATGCGTTGATGAAGGGCACGCAGGACGCCGAATCCAGCGACAAGGACATTCCGTCGCTGCGCAAGCGCCTGTTGAGCGGACCCAGTGGCCCTGGCGAGCTGCTGGTGCTGCAGGGCGAGCCGTGGTGGTTCTACACCGCCTGCCAGGCCCACGATTGCCCCGGCACCGCGTTGGCGATGTTGTACTCGCCCGATCAGTCGAAGCTGGTCGGCCGTCTTACCGCGCGCTGCCGTGTGTGGTGGCTGGGCGAGCCGACGGCGGAACAGCGTGCGCAGATCGAACAGCGCCAGCCACTGCAGGATGCCGCGTTGAAGGAAGACAGCGTGCTCTGCGAGTGATGTGGCGCGCTCTGCAGCGCCGGGCCGTGCCCGGCGCTGCAGTGAGCGTTGTTCCCCGTATCACCCTTCCGGCCGCATGCGTGCGCTGACCTGTGCGGCCAGCGACAGACTGGCCATCATCAGGCCCTCCATCACGCGGTCGCCCACGTATTCCTCCTCGGGCCCGTTCTGGCGTACGCGCTCGGCAGCCAGCAGCATTTCCAGCGCCACGCGCAGCCCGGCCAACGCACAGTCCGCGTCGGCCAGCGCCATGCGGCGCCCTGGCATCTGATGACGTTCGGGCCAGGGCTGGCCGTCGGCGGCCGCGCCCTTGCCGATGCGGTCGAGCGTGGCGATGAAACCGTGCGGATCGTGCGGGTGCAGTGCTTCCGAGGGCGCGTCCGCGTTGGCGGGCACGTACTGCGCGCGCAGGCGGGAGGATTCGGGTGTGCTCATGGCAAGGGCTCCGTGCAGGACAGACGGTAACCGCCACATAGAGGTGGCGGGCGGAGACGTGGCTCGAAAACCGGGAGATCACGAACAAGACCGGCAGGCGCAAGGCCTCCACGCTCCGCCCGCCATAGCCGGCAGACGGAATGCCAGCCGGCGCCACGCGGGGTGACGCCGGCTGGCAAGCGCAAACAACGTTCGTGATCTAACGGGTTTTCGAGGCCCGGCCACCCATTTTCCGGCGGCCCACCATCTGTACCGCCGTCGCTGCGCAACGCCAATCAGAAGAGTTGCATTCAACGCTGGATCAAAGACGCTTTTGGCATTTTTGCATGCTGTTAAGCCGTCGCAGACGCAGGCGCCGCAACGTCCGTAGCGGCATGGGGAATATGCGACATGGGTCGAAGTTGATGACGTGGCGTACGGGCACTCCACCAGGCCGATGACGACAGTGCGGGGCGAAGAACGTAAATCGACTTCGGCGCACTCCGGTGTGTCAGTGCTCTTCGCGTCTCTCGTACCAGGCTTGAGTACGGTTCACGATCCGCACCACGGACAACATGACCGGCACCTCGATCAGTACACCAACCACCGTCGCCAGCGCAGCCCCCGAATGCACGCCGAACAGTCCCACCGCGGTGGCTACCGCCAGTTCGAAGAAATTGCTGGCACCAATCAACGCCGAAGGGCCGGCCACGCAATGCGCCACGCCCAGGCGACGATTGAGCAGGTAGGCCAGGCCGGAAGTGAAATAGACCTGGATCAGGATCGGCACCGCAATCAGTGCGATCACCAGCGGCTGCTCCACGATCTGTCGGCCCTGGAAGCCGAACAGCAGGACCAGTGTGAGCAGCAGCGCGCACAGCGAGACGGGCCCAAGCTTGCGAAGCACCCGCTGCAATGCCGCCTCGCCACGACGCATCAGTATCCAGCGCCGCAGCAACGCCGCCACCAGCACCGGCACCGCGATGTAGAGGCCCACCGACAGCAGCAGGGTATCCCACGGCACGGTGATCGCGGACAGGCCCAGCAGCAGTGCAACCACCGGCGCGTAGGCAACCACCATGATCGCGTCGTTCAACGCCACCTGGCTCAGGGTGAAGTTGGCATCGCCACGGCACAGGTTGCTCCACACGAACACCATGGCGGTGCAGGGCGCGGCCGCCAGCAGGATCAGCCCGGCGATGTAGCTGTCGATCTGTGCTGCGGGCAACCAGTCGGCGAAGGCATGGCGCAGGAACAGCCAGCCCAGCAGCGCCATTGAGAACGGCTTCACCGCCCAGTTGATGAACAGCGTCACGCCGATGCCCTTCCAGTGCTGCTGCAACTGGCGCATCGCAGTGAAGTCGACCTTCAGCAGCATCGGGATGATCATCAGCCAGATCAGCACCGCAACCGGCAGGTTGACCTTGGCGACCTCTGCGGATGCCAGCGCGGCAAAAGCGCCGGGCAGGAAGTGGCCCAGCAGGGTGCCAGCCGCGATGCACAGCACAACCCACAGCGTCAGGTGTCGCTCGAACAGGCTCATGGCAGTGGCACCGTCACTGCGCGCCGTCGGTCGGCAGCAGCCGGCCGATCCGGTCCAGCGCGTGCTGCAGCGTCGTGCGGTCGGACCACAACGATTCGGGCAGCGCGAGCAATGCACGCAGTCGCAGCTTCACGATGGCATGGGCCTGCGCGAATGCTGCGGCCTTGTCGGCATCGCTACCCGCGACGGCCGCCGGATCGGGCAGGCCCCAGTGGCTGCGGATGAAGTCACCGAACACCACTGGGCAAGCTTCGGCGGCCGCCGAATCGCATACGGTGATGACCAGGTCCATCGGGGCCGCGTCCACGAACACATCCCACGATTTGCTGTGCAGCCCATCGATCGGCATGCCTTCGGCCTGCAGCTGCGCCAGTGCGAACGGATTGACCTGGCCGGTGGGCTGGCTGCCGGCACTGAAGGCGGTGAAGCGATCGCCGCCCCAGGCACGCAAAGTGGATTCGGCAAGCACGCTGCGGGCGCTGTTGCCGGTGCAGAGGAAGAGGACATTGCGGGTCATGTGGCTTCCATGGTCAGTGAGCGGTTTGGACATGCAAAGCGCGCTGGCCGGGCAGAGACGAGTGAACTCGGCAGAGCTGCGGATCGCCTCCGCTATCTGCGCGCGATCACATCCGGCATAGCCGTGCCGCGCGAACCACGTGCCTGCCGATGTTGTCAGCAGCACCAGTTCCCTGACCTGCATACGGCAGGCCACCTCTTCGGCCACTGCCAGCAATGCGCGCCCAAGGCCGGTGCCGCGTCGGTCATCAGACACCACCAGGGAGCGGAGCAGCGCCGAGGCGCCGAAAACCTGCAATCCAACGGCGCCCACGGGGACGCCGTCGAGGTCTGCGACGAAAAACACGACCTTGCTGCTTTCCAGATCGGCCATGGGTAACTGCGCCTGCTGCAGAAGGTCCCGGATGGAGGACAGGTCGTCGCGTGTGCCGGCACGAATCACGGGGTCTGGCTTCATCTCAGCACCTGCATGCCGGTTCGCTCACCGCGCACCGCTCGTCCGGCGAGCCCGCGCAGCAGTTGTGCGTCAGGTACTCGATCAAGCCGTTCATGGCATCGAAGTTGGCCCGATAGCAGACATGGCGGCCCTGGCTTTCGCTCTCCACCAGCCCGGCCTGCACCAGCTCCTTCAGGTGGAAGCTGAGCGTGGCCGGCGGCACGCGCAGGGCCGTGGCGATGTCGCCTGCCATGCGCCCTGCCGGGCCAGCCTCCACCAGCAGGCGGAAGGCAGCCAGGCGGGTGGCATGGCCGAGGGCGGTGAGGGCGGCGATTGCATTCGACGTTTCCATATTTCTAGAATAGTCGAATGAATAAGCCAATCACAAGTGCCCACCTGCCGAACCTGGTAGACGCCTCGCTGCCCCAGCCCGATCACCGCCAGCTTGCCGCCGCAGAGCTGGGGCCACCACGCATCCTCCTGCTCTACGGCTCGCTTCGGCCGCAGTCGTTCAGCCGCAAGCTGGCACTGGAAGCCGAGCGATTGCTGCGCCACCTGGGGTGCGAAACCCGCATGTTCGATCCGCATGCGCTGCCCATGCTCGACAGCGTGGACACGAGCCACCCCGAAGTGCAGCGGTTGCGTGCGTGGTCGCAGTGGTCGGAAGGCCAGGTCTGGGTCAGCCCCGAGCGGCATGGCACGGTCACCGGCGTGTTCAAGAACCAGATCGACTGGTTGCCGCTGGAAGATGGCAGCGTGCGGCCCACGCAGGGCAGGACGCTGGCGGTGATGCAGGTGAGCGGCGGCTCGCAGTCGTTCAACACCGTCAATACGCTACGCGTGCTCGGCCGGTGGATGCGCATGCTGACCATCCCCAACCAGTCATCGGTGGCCAAGGCCTGGCAGGAATTTGATGACGATGGGCGCATGAAGCCCTCGCCGTACTACGACCGCGTGGTGGATGTGATGGAGGAGCTTGTGAAGTTCACGCTGCTGACGCGAGGGCGGTCGGACTACCTGGTGGACCGCTACAGCGAGCGGAAGGGCGACGCGCATGCCGCAGCATTGGCGCGGGCTGCAGGGGCTACGGCTTCCTGAATTCCAATCTGCCGACGAGCGTATTACTTGCTTGCGCGCCGCGCGCCCTTCTCGTCTTCGTCCTTCGCATCCCCGCGGCTCTGCGCGAACTCCGGGAAGGTCTTCGCGATCGAATCCTTGTCCGGCAGGATGTAGAACACGCCGCCCTTCTCGAACATGGGCTGCACGATCTGCCCGTAGAACGCGGGCGAGACATTGATGCAACCGTGGGTGACGCGGTTGTCGTCCGGCGTGGGCGATGCCAGTCGTTCGGCACGCTTTTCCTTCGGGCTGCCCGGCGGCAGCGGGTGCATTGAAACCGCGGAATCGTAATCCACCCACAGCACGCGCCCGGCATCGTCGGAGGGGCCGTAGCCACCGATGAAGCGGCCGGCCGGCGTGGTGCGGTCGTGGCCGGGAATCGCGCTCAGTGCGAGCTTGGCGACGCCGGGTGCGGAATGATCGCCGATAGCCGAACCGAACAGCGCCGGTGCCGCGCCACGCAGCTTGCCGTCACCGCTGAAGATCAGAACCTGCGCCGCCGCCTTGTCCATGACTGCAAACGGATAGCCCTGGTTGTCCTTGCTGGCGACGACCCAGCCGGCCAGTTCGATCACCGTTTCGGACACGCTCTGGTCAGCCGGAAGTTCATCAACGGCGGCTACCGGTGATGCAGGTGCGTCCTTGTCCCTGGCGTTGGCTACGCCGCTGCACGCAACGACCAGTGCCATGGCCAGTGCGGCATGGAGGGCGCGGCGTGCAGGGGAGGAGTAGGTACGAATGAGACGGCTCCTTGCAATGCAGTCTTGGGTGGAAGGACGCCAGTGGCCGGCGAAGGCCACTGGTTCCCGATACAGAGATGGATCAATTCAAGCAGTGAGGGAGCGATTACCCGCGCGGCTTGCGGCCGGCCGGTGCCCTTTCAAGCTGCTGCACGCGGCCTTCGATCTGGTCCAGACGCTGGTTGGCCTGCTGTGCGGACTGGTTGGCGGACTCCGCACTCTGCGCAGCACCCTGCACCTTGACGTCGAGCTGATCGAGACGCGAGTTGATGGTTGCAAACTCGTTCTTGTAAGAGGCGCAGGCGCCAAGGCTGACGGTGGCGATGAGCGCTACAGCAAGTGCGCGGGCCGTCTTCATGTGTTGCGGGTTCAGGTTCATTGCACTCCCTCCTTCGTCTGGGGAAGCTGGAATATAGCGGCGTTTGTTCCCGTCGCTACCAAGCGCTTTCAGCTGGAATTTGAGTACGTGGATGGGCTGTGAAGGCCTGTAAATCAACAAACCTTAACAAGCGGGATCAGGCGAGCTGATCTGCGCCGGTCAAGCGCCTTGTGCCTGTTCAATATCACCCATTCACCAGCATGAAGCCGGCATCACGGTATCTGCGCCTGCGCGCTTTCGCCTGCTCCGCACGCAGGCTGCCATCCACTTGCTTCCAGCAGCGCTGCAGCGTTTCCAGGCTGGACATTCAGCAGTTCGGCGATGGCGTTGCGCGTGTCGGGCGCGCGCGCAACGTAGGCATGGGCAATGCGGTAGCCGATCCAGTAACCGAGATCTCCACGGCGCGCATCGTCGCCGGGGCCGTTGTACAGCCACCTCGAAAGATCGGTGCCCATGCTGTCCTGCAGGAACGCGCGCTCCAGCGCACACTCACGACCCTGCGTCCAACGCTGCAGATGCGCGTTGGCCGGTTGCCCGGAGATCCGTTCGGCCACGTACTCGGCGCCGCCTTCCAGCAGCGTCTGATAGAGCAGGGTGGGCTGCTCGACCTCCACGCGTGCACCAGGCTGTTGCACGTGCACATACTCATGGGCGATCAGATGCACGAAGCGGTCACTGACATCGGCCTGCATCCAGTCGGCGTTGCACAGCGCTTCCAGGCCGATGACCACGCCTGCTTCGGTGGTCACGCCACCACTGTTGCCGCGGCCCACCAGTACGGTGACCGGGGGAAAGCGCGCAGACGGCAACAAGGCGCCCAGCTGATCGACGGCAGCGGCGACGCGCGTGCGGATCGATGGCAATGCGGTCGCGCAGGTTCTCGCTTTCGCAAACAATGCCGGCTTGTCCTGGATGGCCCTGGCCAGCCGCTCCATCGAGCCGATACGGCTGTCGGTGAAGCTGCGCAGGGCATCCGTACCCGCATCCAGATAGCCGTGTTGCAGTTCATCGGCGCTTGGGCGCCCTTGGTTGGCGTCCATCACCTTGAAGAAGCGCGTGACATCGTCTGTCTGCACGACGATGTGCCCGGCAGAAACGATGCGCTCAGCCGCCTGTGCCTGCAGCAGCGCGACCGGCGAGGCGATCAGGATCAGTGCCCACATCAAGCATCGAGCGTGGTGCGTATGAGAAGCCGGCAGCGGTGCCATGCAGAGTTCCCTGAACGCCAGCCTTATTTATACACCAGTCAGTTCAATATTCAGGGTTGATTAGACCCCCTAACGGATAATTCACACCTGTCGACCGCCTCCTTTCTCTCCCCCTCCCGGGAGGCGGTCGACGAAACCAAAATAATTAAAGGTGTGTCCCGATGAACAAGAATTCGCTGCTTGCCCTGGGTCTTCTGGCTGCCCTGCCGTTCGCTGCATCGGCAACCGATGGCCTGTCGTACAACTACGTTGAAGGCGGCTACGTGAACACCGATGCCAAGGGCGGCGACGCCGATGGCTGGAAGGTGAAGGGTTCCGTTGCGGTGCACCCGAACTTCCACGTCTTTGGCGACTACAGCGCCCAGGAAACCGACAAGTTCAAGAATGACGTCGACCAGTGGCGCCTGGGTGTCGGCTACAACTACGGCATCGCACCGAACACCGATCTGGTGGCCCGTGTTGCGTACCAGAAGTACGACGAGAAGCGCGGCCTGGACTTCAACGGCTACTCCACTGAAGTGGGCGTGCGCACCGCGTTCAACCCGTACGTGGAAGGCTACGTGATGGCCGGCTACGAAGATTTCAGCAAGAAGCACGGTTACAACCCGGACGGCGAGTTCTACGGCCGTGTCGGCGCCACCGCCAAGTTCAACCAGAACTGGGGCCTGAGCGGCGAAGTGAAGCTGGCCAAGGCTGGCGACCGCGAGTGGTTCGTGGGCCCGCGCTTCACCTGGTAACAAACGCCTGTCGTTAGTGCGTGTTGTGCTGGCGTGTGACTCTCTCTCTCTCCCACACGCCAACCGAAGCCCGGCCTCGCGCCGGGCTTCACTTTTATGGGCCCTGTAGCGCGACAATGCGGCATGGGCGACTCTTCCCCCCTCGCAGGTACTGGCACGGCCTACCAGGAGCATCCGGCGCCTGCGCCGCTGCGCGGCCACTTTGGCCAGCTGTGGCAGAGCCAGCTTCCTGCCGATGCCGATGGGCACATCACCGTACTGCCCGATGGCTGCGTGGATATCCTCTGGCGCGACGGTGGGTTGTTCGTGGTCGGCCCGGACCGCGTGGCCGCGCACCCGGCGCTGGCACCCGGTGCGCAGGTGCTGGGGGCACGCTTTCGTCCCGGCCAGGCATTGGCCGCGCTGGGCCTGCCCCTGGCCGAGATCATCGGCCAGGCCGTGCCACTGGCCGATCTGAAGGGCGCGTGGGCGAGCAAGGCGGCGGCCTCCATTGGTGACACCGCGCCTGCACAGCGCCTGCAGCGGATGGCGCACTGCCTGCAACAGCATATGGGTGCGTCCGCGCTCGATACCCCGGCGCAGCGTGCACATGCCCTGTTCCAGGCGCTCGCCATTGGTGACGCCACGCTGGATACGCTGGCGGCACGCCTGAGCCTGAGTCCGCGCAGCCTGCGGCGCTTCAGCCAGTCGCAGTTCGGCTACGGCACCAAGACGCTGGAGCGGATCCTGCGCCTGCAACGTTTTCTTCGCCACAGCCGCGCGCTGCCGCAGCACTCGCTGGCGATGCTGGCCGCCGAGGCTGGCTATGCCGACCAGGCCCATCTCAGTCGCGAGGCGCGTGAGCTGGGTGGCATGACAGCACGCGAACTGCGCCTCGAATGGGGCCAATGATGGCCGTTTCGTTCAAGACCTCGATGCCGCGCTGATTGAAGCTGGGGCTCCCACCACGGAGCCACGCCATGAGCCACGTCGCACCCCACGATGCCGAATGCCGCATCGACAACATCGAATTCAACGTCGCCGACATTGCCCGCAGCAAACGCTTCTACGGCGAGGTGTTCGGTTGGCACTTCACCGACTACGGGCCGGCCTACACCGAGTTCGACGATGGCCGCCTGAAAGGCGGCTTCGTGGCCGACGCGCCGGTGCGTGCCCACGGCGGGCCGCTGGTGATCCTCTACTGCGCGGACCTGGCCGATGCACAGCAGCGTGTGACTGCCGCTGGGGGCGAGGTGGTGCAGGCGGTGTTCGCGTTCCCCGGTGGCCGCCGCTTCCAGTTCCGCGATCTGGATGGCTACGAGTTGGCGGTCTGGAGTGATGTGGATTGAGGTCTTCGTACCTCCGCTGGTGGACGGAACGAGAACCGCTCCGTCCCCGGCCAGGTGGTTCCGCTATGATCGCCCGCACATCGCCACGCGATGCGCCCGCCTCAAGCCAGCAGGAACCGCCGTGAACTCCCAGCCCGCACCGATCACCGCCCTCAACCACACGCTCGACAACGAGCCGCAGCAGATCACTGCGCCACTGACCCATTCGGCGGCGTTCCTGGTGCTGAAGGTGAAGGACGACGAGGCGTCGATCGCGAAGGCACGCGAGGTCCTGGCCAGCACCGATGACCTGATCAAGAACACCGCCATCCGCGAGATCGAGCGCACCTTCACCTGCAACGTGGCCATTGGTCACCGCGTGTGGAAGCCGCTGGTGGGCACCACGCCGCCGCGTGAGCTGCAGCCGTTCCGCGAGATCAAGGGCGCGACCCACACCGCCGTGTCCACGCCGGGTGACCTGCTGTACCACATCCGTGCACGCACCATGGACCTGATCGTGGCGTTCGAGCGCAACCTGCTGATGGCCTTCGGCGATGCGGTGGAAGCGGTCGATGACGTAGCCGGTTTCCGCTATTTCGATGGCCGCGATCTGCTCGATTTCGTCGATGGCACCGCCAATCCGGAAGGGCTGTCGCTGCCGGAAGCCACCATCGTGGGCGAAGAAGATCCCGAACATGCCGGTGGCAGCTATGTGGTGGTGCAGAAGTACCTGCACAACCTTGATGCCTGGCGCGCACAGAAGACCGAGGCGCAGGAAGCGATCATCGGCCGCACCAAGCACGACAACATCGAGCTGGATGATGCGCCGGCGGATGCGCAGAAGTCGCACAAGACCCTGTGCACCATTGAAGACGCCGACGGCGAGCACGAGATCCTGCGCGACAACATGCCGTTCGCCAACCCGGGCCGTGGCGAGTACGGCACCTATTTCATTGGTTACACCCGCCGCCTGTGGGTGATCGAGAAGATGCTCGAGCGCATGTTCATCGGCAATCCCGCGCCGCTGCACGACCGCATCCTCGATTTCTCCACCGCCACCACCGGCGTGACCTTCTTCGCGCCCTCGCGCAAAGTGCTGGCCGATCTGGGCGATTGATCGCGCCGGGCAGCGGCGACCGCCATCTGCCTGTCATCTACCGCCCCGACCATCTGCTGTTGGATGCGAGTGCAGGAGCAGGTGATGGCCATGACAGGGAACAGAACCGGCATGCGCCGCTGGTGGCGGCCGCTGGCCGCGTTGTTCGGTGCGCTGGCACTGGGGAGCGCTGCGGTGTCCGCGCAGGAAGCTCCTGCACACTGGATGGCCTATGCCGCCGCCGTGGGGGGCCAACTGCAGCAGCGCCTGCAGCAGGAGCAGGACCCGCAGGCGCAGCGCGTGCTGGAATGGCTGCAGGCACATCCGGACGCACCGACGCCGCTGCCGGTGAGCGTGTGGATCGCGGCGGATGGCCGCATCTCGAAGCTGGAATTCGACAGCCTGGGCGATGCCCAGGTTGATGCAGACCTGCGCGCGACCCTGCAGGCAGCGCCGTTGCAGGCGGCGCCACCGGCCGACATGCGCCAGCCGCTGCGGCTGGGCCTGGTGCTTACCCAGTAGATCCACACCATGCGTGGATATGCCTGGTAGATGCCGACCTTGGTCGGCAGGCACGCCAACCAAGGTTGGCGACTACCGGTGGCCCCCAGCCACGCATGGCGTGGCTCTACTGCGTTGCCACCTGCGGTTCACGCGCGGCCGCGCTCCATGCGCGCAGGCCGAACACGGCCAGGCCGAGGAAGAACACGTACAGCGCGGCGGTCACGTGCAGCGACTTGAACAGGTACGCACCCACATAGACCACGTCCACCGCGATCCACACCCACCAGCAGGCCACGTGGCGGCGTGCCTGCCACCACTGGCCGACCAGGCTCAGCGCGGTCAGCATCGCGTCCAGCCAGGGCAGTGCGGCATCGGTGAAGGTATGCATGGCCGCACCCAGCGCCACGCCACCACACAGGCCGATGGCCAGGTCGCGCAGCAGCTTGCCGCGCGCCAGCGGCACGATGCGGATGCTGCCCTCATCGGCGGCATGCTGCCGCCAGTTGAGCCAGCCGTAGATCAGGAAGCCACCGAAGGCGACCTGCAGCAGGGTGTCCGAGTACAGCTTGGCCTCGGCGAATACCAGCCCGTACAGCGTCACCGACAGCAGGCCCACCGGCCACGCCACCAGCCGGCGCCGGGCCATCAGCCAGACGCCAAGGATGCTGCACAGTGCGGCGGTCCACTCGAGCATCACGCCGCTCACAGCGCGAACGTCACCGACAGGCGGGCCTGTCGCGGTGCGCCGGGGAACAGGTAGTAGTCACCGCCGCTGCTGCCGGTATCGCGCCAGTAGAAGCGGTTGAACACGTTGTCCACCGACAGGTTCCAGGTCACCGCACGCTCGTGCAGGCGATGCTGGAAGCGCAGACCAGCGTCGAACACCGAGTAGTCCGGTGCGCGCACGCCGCCGTCGGCACGTGCGACGTTGGCACCGGCATAACGCCAGCCGCCAGTGACATCCAGGCCCTGCACGAACGGCAGCGCATAGGCCACATGCACGCTGGCCCGCACCTTCGGCACATTCACCAGCTGATGGCCTTCATAAGCCGGCGTGCCTGTGTCGCGCGCACGCGCCTGCAGCACGCTGGCACTGGCCACGATCTGCAATGCGTCGGTCAGCTGGCCGTTGGCGGTCAGCTCCAGGCCGGTGTGGGCCTGGGTGCCTTCCTCGACGAAGGTGTAGCCCACGTCGCTGTTGTCCGGCTTGGCGTACTGGTACGGCTGCGAAATGCGGAACACGGCCGCACCCAGGGTCAACGCCTCGACCGGTACGTACTTCACGCCCACTTCCAGCTGGCGCGACTGCACCGACGGCAGGAAGGTGTCGGCATTGCTGGTCCAGAACGGCGCTTCCTGGCCCAGCGAAATGCCACGCACGTAACTGGCATAGGCGTTGAGCTGGTCGGTGGCCTTCCACACCAGCGCGGTCTGCGGCAGGAAGCGCGACAGGCGGCTGTGGCGCTGCGGGGTGCCGCGCTTGTCGTAGGCGCGCTCGTCGAGGCGCACGAAGCGGCCACCGGCCAGCCACTGCCAGTCGTCACCGAAGCTGATCCGGTCCAGCGCGAAGAAGGCGGTCTGGCGGCTGTCCAGGCGACGTGCGGACGGGCCGGGCATCTTCGGCGACGGCTCGAACACCGGCACCGGTGCCTCGTGGATGTTGGTGGTGCCGACGTACTCGTTGACGCTGGGGCGCTTGTCCACGGTGCGGCGGAAGTAGTCGGCACCGAGGGTCAGCTCATGGCCGACGCTGCCGGTCTCGAAACGGCCGCGCAGCTCGGCACGGGCCTGCTGGTTGCGGCGGGTGTCGTCCGGGCTGCGGTAGTCGTAGACGTCGTAGTCGCCATTGGGCGCGAAGTAGTTGCCCGGCACGCTGCCATCGGCGCATTGCGTGGCGTAGTAGCAGCCGTAGGCGAAGGCGACGTTGTCGTCGATCACCGACCGGCTGTGGCCGACCGACACGCGCGACTGCCAGGCGTCATTGAAGTCGTAGGTGTGCAGTGCGCTGATGTTGGTGCTGGCGATATCCACCGGGCGCTGCCACGGCTGGTAGCCGAGCAGGTGCTCGCGGTCGACGCCGCGCGGCAGGTCACGCGCGCCCAGCAGCTGGTAGCCGGACACCGAACGCTGCGAGCTGGTCTGGTAATTGGCGTCCACCTCCAGCTTGCCGCGTTCGCCGATCAGCCAGTCGGTCGCGAGCGAGTAGAAATTGCGGCGGCCATCGGCGTGCTCGACATAGGAATTGCTGGAATCCCACGCGGCATTCAGGCGCAGGCCGAAGCGCGGGGTGATCCAGTGGCCGACATCGACGGCGACGTAGCGCGAGCCTTCCGAATCGGTACCGAGCGTGGCGGTGCGCACTTCGGCCGGGCGCTTGCCGATGTAGTTGATGATGCCGCCGGGCGCCATCACGCCTGCGGCCAGGCCGGCTTCACCCTTGAGGATCTCCACCGACTGCACGTTCTCCAGCGCCAGGCGCTGTTCGCCGGCGATGGACAGGCCGTTGAAGCGGTAGCCGGTGGCGGCGTCCAGCGCGAAGCCACGGATGGCGATGTTCTGGTAGTAGCCCACCGGCGCATACGCATCACCCAGCGAGGCATCGTTGCTGGCCAGCTCGGACAGCGAACGCACCTGGCGGCGATCGAGGTAATCGCGCTCGAGCACGTTCACCGAGGCCGGCGTGTCCTTCCAGCTGCCGCCACCGAAGGCGTTCACGCGCGAGGTATCGGCCTTCGGTTTGCCGGCCTGCACGCGCACCGCTGCCAGTTCGGTCGGCGAGCGTTCGGCGCCATTGGCAGCCGCATCAGGGGACGCCTCGGCCTCGCTGGCGTGCAGCGGCAGCGCGGCGCAGAGGGCGAGGGAGAGCAGGGTGGGGCGAAGGCAGCGGTTCATTCGATTCGTCTTCGGACAACAAGGGAGACGAAGCGACGGCGCGCAGGTGCACCGGCCCATGACGGGGGTGTGGCTGCGGCTCAAAGCTCCCTACGCCGGTGCAAACCGGATCAGGTTCCAAGGGACTCTCTCAGCCTGGCAGATCCAGGCACCCCCGCTTCAGGTGACCATTTCACTACAAATGGTACGGATTTGCGAGCCGGCGCCCTTCAGGCTGCCGCGTGCAGGGCCTGCAGCAGTGCCTGTCCCGGCGCGCTGTGGAACCACGCCGGGTGCCCCAGCATGAAGGGCTGCCACGCCACGTCGGCATTCGCGGTCGAGCCGGTGACACCTTCGAAGTACTCCACTTCGGACAGTGCGAAGTCGAAATGGACCACCGGCAGCAGGTCGGCCAGCAGGTGCACGCGTGCCGCCGACAGCGGCAGTACCTGGCGGTAGCCGTCGAGCAGGGCCAGCGCGATATCGATGCGCACCGCCTCCATGCCGCGCTCCAGCTCCAGCCACGCCACCGCGTTGCGCTCGATCGCGGTGGCGAGGTCGAACAGTGCGCTGGTGGGCGAGGCCAGGCCGAAATCCAGCACGGTACTGATCTGCCCATCGCGCCACAGCAGGTTGGAAACATGCCAGTCGTTGTGGGCCCACAGCCGCGGCTCGTCGCGCAGGCGCTTGGCCAGGCCGGCATGCCACGGCAACACGTCACGCTGCAGCTGCGCTTCCCACGGAATGCGCGCGAGATAGCGGGCCAGCCCGGGGCGCTCGTGCAGCCCTGCCTTGATGGCCGCGACCGGATCGTCGGCGCGGATCAGATCGTCGCGCGCGACCAGCACATGGGTGCTGCGCTGCGCCGAGTGATAGCTGGCCGCAGCGCGGTGCAGCTGTGCGAGTGCGCGCCCGGCTTCGCGGGCCTGTGCGACATCGGTCAGCAGCGACCACGACACGGCGTCGCGGTACAGGTCCTCACCGACGCCAACCGCATGCAGCTCGAAGGTCCATTCGCCATGCTCGACGGCGCTGTGGCCATCGGCCGCTGGCAGCACCTGCACCACCGGCACGCCCGCTGCGGCGAGATGGGCGATGAAGCGGTGTTCTTCTTCCAGGCAGGCCGCACTGCGCACGTTGTGGTGGTGGCGCTTGATGAACACCGCGCCGTCCACACCGTCGACGATCGCGGCGGCCGACAGCGGTCGGGGGCTGTGCCAGCGCGGTTGGCTGTGCTCGCCCAGCTGCGGGTAACGCCGGCGCAGCCACGCGATGTCCGCCGCGCTGATCGGTGGCCAGTCGGCAGCGACCTCGTCGTTGTTGAGGCCCTGCACGCGGTGGGAAGAAGAAGTCATGCCGCAGCCCCGGTGGGGAAAGTCACATCCAAGGCTGCGCATTCAACGCCATGCACGCGGCCAACGCAAACGGGCGGGTCATCGACCCGCCCGTCCGTGCATCGGCATGGGAGATGCCGCGCTGCTTACCAGCCGCGATGGCGACCGCGGTCGTGGTAGTAGCGGTTGTCGTAGTAGCGCTCGCGCTGCCAGCGACGGTCGTCACCGCGGTCGTAGTAGCCGCTGCGGTAGTAGCCACGGTCGTAACGGCGATCGTAGCGGTCGTCGTAACGACGATTATCGTAGTAACGGCGGTCGCGGCGGTCGGAGGTGGTCAGGTTGCCGATCGCCCCGCCGGCCACGGCGCCGCCCACGGTGGCCGCAGGATCGCCGTTGGAGAGCAGGTTGCCGGCCACGCCACCGACCACGGCGCCGACCAGGGTGCGCTTGTCCTTCCTCGACATCGCGCTGGCATCGCTGACCACGGCCACACCGGCCACCAGTGCCAGAGCCATCGCCAGACCACGGAAGCTGAGTGCGGAAGTACTGAGCATGTTCGTTCTCCTGTGAGGTGCATGCCACGCTGGGCAGGGAGGGCGTGGGGCGCCCCGGCTGCCGTGGAGACCACGCTGGCGTTCCAACATTGCCGGAACATTGCCTGGTCCACCGTGCGGCTTGCGCATTCATCTAGCGGCAGGCGGCATGAAGCAAGGCTGAAAGCGGCCTCGGCCGCTCAGCTGGCAGAAAGGGAAAAGGCCACGCGGACGTGGCCCTCCCTTCTCTCCCAAGGCGCTGCGGGCTTAGACGCCCATCGCCTTCTGTGCCTGCCGGGCCTGCTCCTGCTGGGCATCCTGCTGCTGGTGCAGCACGTTCGGCGCGCCCTGCACGGCACCGCTGCTGAGTGCCAGGCTCTGCTCGCTGGCGGCACGGGTATCCACCGCCACGCGGCTGGCGGCGGGGTCACCGATCGTGCCCTGCACGGCAAACAGGCGCTCACCGTTCGGGCTCGGCACCACCGTGTCGATGCGCTGCAGGCCGGCGGCATGCGCCTCCTTGGTCAGGGCCGCAGCGGCGCTTTCCAGCGCGTGGCGATCCTTGAAGGTGCCTGCCGGCATCAGTTCCAGACCCTTGCTGGCCTGGATGAACAATGGATTGCGCGGGTGCCGCTCGTCGTTCAGCAACGGCCGTTCGCGTGCGTCCTTGATCGCCTCCAGAGTCTTCGCCCCGACAATGCCGTCGGCCACCAGGCCGTTGTCCTTCTGCAGCTGGCGCACCGCCGCGTCGGTGTTGCGGCCGAAGCGGCCATCCTCGACCAGCGGCTTGCCGTCGGCACCGACGTAGCCGAGGTGGCCCAGCTGCTCCTGCACCCTGCGCACGCCCTCGCTGTGCGCACCCTGCTTGTACAGTTCGGCGTGCGGGGTGGCAGCGGCCTTGTGCTCGGCCGCAGGCTTGCCCTGTGTCTGCTCGTGCGACTGGGTGCGGTTTTCCAGCAGGTCGCGCGCCTTGGACAGCGGATCGGAGGCGTACAGCTTCCAGTTCGGGTGTTCCTTCACCTGCTTGAGGTAGTCCTCGACCGGCATGGTGTGCACGCCCTTGCTGCCGGTGGACTGGCTGATCAGCAGCTTGTCGGTGTTGGGGTCGCGCACCACCATCACAATGTGGTCGATGCCGTTCCAGTGCTCATGGCGGGTCTTGGCCGTATCCAGGCCGATGATCATGCCTTCCTTCAGCGCATCGGGCTTCAGGATCGCGTCGCGGTCCAGCAGCACGCCGGACTGGTCGAACGCCTTGCGCACGATGCCGCCGGAACCCAGGTTGCCCAGGTCGATGCGATCAGCCTTGCTGAACACCGCATGCCCGGCCTTCTGGTTGATCTCGTCCATGGTCCGGTTCTGCAGCGTGCCGACCCAACCGGAACAGTCGATGTAACCCTGCTCCACGTTCTTGCCGGTCTTGCCCGGCACGTACAGCGCGTGACCCGGGATGTTGATGGCGTACTTGACGTGGTCGTACTTCACGCCGGCCTCGTAGGCGGCCTGCAGTTCGATGCCCGGCTTCGGCGCGGCAGCGGCTGTTGCGGTTGCCGCCAACGTGGCAGCACCGGCCGCTACGGCTGCGCTGACCTGTGCGGGCGCTGCCGCGGTCTGGCCCTGGCCCTGCGCCACCGCCTGCGGTTCGATGTTCTTTTCCGGAATGCTGATCGCCGCGTACTTGTGGATGTAGTAGCTGGAGAACGTCCGCGCCAGGTCGCCATCGTTCATGCCGCGCATCTCGGCCAGGGTGTGGCCGGTCAGCGCCTTCGCGTCGGAACCGATCTGGTTCAGCACGTTGCGGCGCATGTTGATCTCTTCGCCGTGGCTGTTGCGCACCACGCCGAAGGTGCCGGTGGCAATGGCGGTCTGCACCGAGCCATAGCCGGCGCTGCCCTGCTGGTGGGCCAGGTACAGGTCCAGGCCGGTGGGCGTGTTGCCACCGGACAGGTACGGGTTGCCGGTGCGCTCGTTGCGGCGCGCCATCGAGTCCAGGTTGTCCTGGTACATCTGCGCGGCCGCCTCGGTGTTGCGGGTGGGGTCGAACTCGTGGCCGGTCAGGTGGTACTGGCGCGCGGAGCCGGGCACGAACTGGAACAGGCCCTTGGCGCCGGACGAGGTGTTGTGGGCGCGCTCGTTGAAGGTGCCGCCCGTCTCGATGTGCGCGAAGCGCATGAAGTCATCGACCGGAATGCCTTTCTGCCGGGCGACCTGCTCGACGATGTCCAGGACTTCCTTTCTGCTGTAGTCATGCTGTGCCATGACGTTTTCCTCGGGGTTGATGGAGCGGCGCATGCCGCGAATCGCCAACCGGACTCATCCGTGAGTCAAGAACATGTCGGTCAACAGGGAACCCGCGCGTGGCGGGTGCTATCAGGGCGCGACGTACTGCTGGGTCGCGCTGTCGAAGGTGTAGTGCACGGCGTCGCTGGAACCCAGTGCGCGGGTCTTGCCGGGGCCTTCGATGGTGGTGCCCTTGAAGGTCACGGTCAGGCGCGGCAGGCCGTTGCCCTCGGCAGCGAAGGCCAGTTCGCCGTCGCTGCCGGTGCAGGGCATCACGTTGCCTTCGTCGCAGGCCGCGCTGTTGTCCTCACCGGTGCGCACCGAGCCGACATAGCGCCAGACCTTGCTGTCCACGTCGTCTTCGCTGCGCTTGGGGTTGAACAGCAGCAGCGCATAGCCGGTGCTGCTGATGCCGCGGTCGAAGCTGCGGGTCGGCACCGCCAGCAGCAGGCGGCCGTCGGCGGTGCGATGTTCAAGTGGCTTGCGCCGGGTATCGACATCGTCGGCCTTGTCGTACGCGCCCAGTGCGCCGATGGTCCATTCCTGGCCACGGAACTTCCATGGCTTCCTGGCGTCGGTGCCGGCCAGCACGAAGGTGGCCTCGGCGAGGTTGGCGCGGTCATCCGGACCGGCCGGCGTCTGCTCGCCCGGCTTGCCGTAGTGCTCGCGGGTATCCCAGGAGAAACCCGTGTAGTACGTGGTGCCATCGAGGATGAAGGTGTGGCCGAACCAGAAGGTCGCCACGCTGCCGTTCTGGACCTCATAGGAGGTCGCGCCATCGCCGTCCACCTGGTAGGTGAAATACATGACGGTCGGCGCGTCGGGCGGGGTGACGGCGGCATCGGGGGTGGGGGTCTGCATCGGGGCAACATCCTGTCGGGGCGCATTGGCAGCCTGCGCAGGAGCGCCGGGCTGGGAGGACGAGGGGGCCGGATCGGCGGCGCTGCAGGCGGCAGCGGAAAGAGAGACGAGCAGGCACGCCGCGAATGCGCGCAGGGGTCGCACCGGCAGGGTCCAACGTAGCTTGGGGGAATGATGCATGCGCCTCTCCATGGTCAGCGTTGCCGGGCCAGACGGCCGGCAGGAAACCGCACCCCATCCACCAGGGACGGGAGCGAGGACATGAGCCGGTCGATTCCTTCGACCTCGCATTGAGAACTCATGCCGGGCCATCTTGGCACAGATCGGCGGCGGGTCAAAGAGGGCGGTGGCAGATGCCCTTCTTTGTGATCTGGCTCTCAGATATTGCCGTCGCGCAGGTAATCGAACAGCTCGGCGTCGCCCTTCAGGCCCAGTTTGAGCATGGCGTCACCCTTCTGCCGGCTGATGGTGCTGACGCTCTTGTGCAGCTGCAGCGAGATTTCCTTCACGGTCATGCCGGTGCCCAGCAGCCGCAGCACCTCCACTTCGCGTGGCGACAGCGGCTTGCCGTCGCCCTCGCGCATGCGCCAGCTGCCGGCGGCCTCGACCCGCTCGCGCAGGCTTCGGCTGATGTAGGGCTGGCCCCGGTAGACCGACTGGATGGCCTGCGGCAGTTCGTCCATCGACGAACTCTTGTCGACCAGGCCGAGCACGCCGCTGTCGAGCACCATGCGCAGGATCGCCAGATTGTTGGAGACACTGAGCATCAGTACAGGCAGGTCGGGATGGCGCCGGCGGATCATGCCGATCATGGCGAAGCCGTCGGCCTGTGGGCTGCCGGGCATGGAGTAGTCGGTCACCAGCAGGTCGCAGGGCTGGCTGCCAAGCAGGGCCATCAGCGCCTGTGCACTGTCGGCTTCGCCGACCACGCGGCCAACCCCGCTCGATTCGATGACGGCGCGGGTACCGATACGGACCACCGGGTGGTCGTCTGCGATGATGATGCGCAAGCTCATGCTCTAGTATGACCACCGGGCAGGCCGAGCCGCGACCATCGCGGCTCCTGGCAGATTCTAGGAGATCGACGCCGATGCGTAGCTGGGCTGTTCGCGGGCTGGTCCTGCTGCTGGCCGTGCTGGCGTTGCCTGCGGCGCTGGCACAGGCGGTGCCTGGACCGTTGCCGCTCACCCCGCTGCAGCGCGAGTACGTTGCCGCGCATCCGAGCATCGTCGTGGGCCAGTATGACAGTGGCTGGCCGCCGTTCGAGTCCCTCCGTGATGGCCAGCAGGTCGGCCTCGGACCCGATTATCTGTCGCTTCTCGCCCGTCAGCTAGGCATGAAGGTCGAGGCGAGGCGCTATTCCGACTGGACATCCGTGCTGGACGCGGCATGTCGTGGTGAGATCGACGTGGTGATGAATGTCGGTCTCAGTGCCGACCTCACCCGCTGCATGGTCTATACCGCCGCCTATGGCGAGGCGCCGCTGGCCCTGGTGGGACGCCCGGATGACCTGCGTGCCTCCGACATCCCCGACCTGGATGGACTGCGGGTGGTGATCGAGCAGGACTTCCTGACCGGCCCGCAGGTGCGGGCGCGCTTCCCCCGGGCACGACAGCTTGTCGCAAACAGCTCGCTGGCGGCGCTGGAGATGGTCAGAGACGACAAGGCTGACGTTTACATCGGCAATGCGTACGTAGCCACCGAACTGATCGCCCGCGAGGACCTGCAGGGGGTCGTGCTGCTGCGCCCCAGCGATCTGCCGCCCGAACGGCTGCACTTCGGCATTCCCAACAGCAAGCAGCCGCTGGCCGAAGCGTTGGACCTGGCGCTGGCCGCGACCAGCCAGGCCCAGCGCGATGCGCTGGTGCAGCGCTGGCTGCCACCTCCGCGGTGGTCGGCATCGGCACAGCTGGCGCTGAGCCAGGCCGAGAAGCGGGTACTGGAGCAGCCGTTGAAGATCGGCTTCGCGCCGAACGCGGCGCCGCTGTCGTTCGCGGACCAGGATGGCAGACCCAGCGGCCTGGCCAGCGAATACCTGCGGCGTTTGCTGCAGGCCGGCGCCAACCTGCAGGTGGAAAACAGCCATGACTGGTACGAGGTGCGCGAGAAGGCACGCCGCGGCGAGCTGCAGGCGGTAATGGGCATTCCTGCCGATTCGCGCTACCTGGGCCCGGACTGGGTGTTCAGCCAGCCCTTCATCAGCGTGCCGAACGTGATCGTCAGCCAGCGTGACAGCCCGGCGCTGCTGGGCCTGTCCGACCTGCAGGGCAGGCGGGTGCTGCTGTCCGATCCGGAGCGTGTGCGTGGCTATGTGCTGCAGCAGGCACCGCAGGCCCGGATCATCGCGGCGCGCAGCGCGGAACAGGCCCTGCAGCGCCTGATCAATGGCGACGCCGATGCCTATGTAGGCAATCTGGCCGTGGTTGACCATCTGCTGCGCAGCCGCTTCCCGGGGCGCCTGCAGGTGGCCGCACCGGCTGGCTTCAACGATCAGCTGGTGCTGGCTGTCGAGCGCCGCCATGCCGCCCTGGCCACTACTTTCGACCGCCTGCTGCTGCAGATGACCCCACGCCAGCGCGAGGCCCTGCGCGGCGACTGGCTGGCCGTCGAATATCGCAACGGGCTCGACTGGACCCGCGTGGCGCGCTGGGGCGTGCCGCTGCTGCTGGTGCTGCTCACTGCGCTGCTGGTGCACGCCATCGGGCATTGGCGGCTGCGCCGCGAGGTGGCCGGGCGACGTCATCTGGAACAGCGCCTGGCCGAAGTCACCGACAACCTGCCCGCCGTGGTCTATCAGGCGCGCCGTGCGGCAGACGGAACCCTCAGCTTCCCGTTCATTGCCGGTGACCTGCAGGCGTTGTTCGGAATCAGCCGGCAGCAGGCCGAACAGGATGCAACGTGCCTGCTGGAGCGCATCGAGGAAGACGACCGCGAGCACATCCTGCATGCGGTCGAGCAGGCGGCGCGCCAGTTCGCACCGCTCATTCTGGAATTCCGGCTGCGACCTGAAGGTGCCGGCGCGCGCTGGGTGCGCAGCCAGGCCCATCCCTATGCGGCCGAAGCAGGTGCGGTGACCTGGAGTGGTTACTGGGTGGATGTCAGCGAGGCGCGTGCGCAGGCCGAGGCCCTGACTGCGGCCAAGGCCGACGCCGAACAGGCCGCGGAAGCGAAGTCGCGTTTCCTGGCAACCATGAGCCATGAGATCCGCACGCCGATGAGTGGCGTGCTGGGCATGCTGGAGGTGCTGGCGCATTCGCCGCTGGATGCCGAGCAGCAGCGCATCCTGGGGGTGATCGAGGATTCGGCGCAGATGCTACGGCAGATCCTCGACGACATCCTCGATTACTCGCGGCTGGAGGCCGGCGCGCTGCGCCTGGAACCGGTGCCGCAGCCGCTGCGGCCATTGCTGGAAAGCGTGTGCCGGTTGTTGTCGGCGCAGGCCAGTGCGCGTGAGCTGGACCTGCACGTGCAGATCGACCCGCAGCTGGCGGCCGCGCACGAAGTGGATGGTGTGCGCCTGCGTCAGATCGTGTTCAACCTGCTCAGCAACGCCATCAAGTTCACCGTGCGCGGCGAAGTGCGGCTGCAGCTGGAAGTGCTGGGGCCGACCGCCGAGGACGGCAGCCAGCCGCTGTGCCTGAGCGTCACCGACACCGGCATCGGCATCGCACCGGAAAAGCTGCAGCACCTGTTTGCGCCGTTCACCCAGGCCGGTGCGTATATCCAGCGCGACCATGGTGGTACCGGCCTGGGCCTGAGCATCTGCCAGCGCCTGGTGCAGATGATGGATGGCGAGCTGGAGCTGCACAGCACGCTGGGTGAGGGCACCCGCGCCGAGGTGCGGCTGTCGCTGGTGGAAGCCAGCAGTGGTGATGTTGAAGCGTTGGTCGCTGAGCAGGAACAAGCGGCGCTGCTGCCGCCGGCGCTGCGCGAGGCACGCGTGCTGGTGATCGAAGATCATCCGACCAACCAGGCGATGATGGCCTGGCGCCTGCAGCAACTGGGCGTGCCGCATGTGCTGGTCGGCGATGGCCAGCAGGGGCTGGATCGGTTGGCGTCGGAGTCGTTCGATCTGGTCATCACCGATTGCCGGATGCCGGTGCTGGATGGCTTCGCATTCACCCGCCTGCTGCGCGAACGCGAGGGCCGCAACGGCCAGCCGCGGCTGACCGTATTGGCGCTGACCGCCAGTGTGCTGGACGACGATGCGCGTCGTTGCCGTGAGGCCGGCATGGACGAAGTGCTGGCCAAGCCGTTGTCACTGGCCACGCTGCGTACCGCGCTGCTGCGCTGGTTGCCGCAGGCGCAGGGACAGTCGTTTGAGGAGCTGGCCGAGTCCGTTGCCGACGATGGTGGGACGCTGCCCGATCTGGACAGCCTGCAGCGGCGCTTCGGCTCGCGCGCGGTGGCCGAGCAGCTGCGCGACAGCCTGTTGCAGGCCAGCGAAGGTGATCTGGCGGGCGTACGGCGCGCCGTGCAGGCCGGTGACCGCATGTCTGCCGCACTGCACCTGCATCGCCAGGCCGGTGGATTGGGTGCGGTGGGGGCGACGGTGCTGGCCGGGCAGGCCAATGCCCTGGTCGAGCGCCTGCAGGACGCAGCCGAGACCGATCCGGAGCCGTTGTTCGAGGCGGTGGCGGGGTTCGTCGCGCGGCTGCAGCAGCAACTGCAGCGCCTGGCTCACTGAGCCGGCTGCTGCTGCAGGTAGGCGATCACCAGCGCGCGGCGTTCGGCGCTGGGGAAAGCGTTGTACATGCGTGTGCCGGGCACCACGTGGGTGGGCGACTGCAGGAACGCATCCAAGGTCTGCGCGGTCCAAGTGATGTCGGCGCGGCGCATGCCCTCGGAGTAGCCGTAGTCGGGCAGGCTGCCGGCGCGACGACCGATCACCCCGTGCAGGTTCGGCCCGAAGCGGTGGATGCCGCCGGGCTGTACGGTGTGGCAGCCGGCACACAGTTCAAACGCGCGCTGCATGGCCTGCTGGTGCGCCTGTTCCGGCGTGGCCGGAGCCGCAGGCGGGCGCTGGCAGGCCGTGGCCGCCAGGGCCACGACAACGGTGATGGGCAGGCAGAAAGCGCGCATGGGCGGGCAGGATAGCGACGCTGCGGGGCAGGCGGGCTGCGACACGCCGTCGCAGCCCGGAGCACTCACATGCCCGAATAGTTCGGGCCGCCGCCGCCCTGCGGGGTCACCCAGACGATGTTCTGGGTGGGGTCCTTGATGTCGCAGGTCTTGCAGTGCACGCAGTTCTGCGCGTTGATCTGCAGCCGCGCGCTGTCGGCTTCGCCGACGAACTCGTACACGCCGGCCGGGCAGTAGCGCGCTTCCGGACCGGCGTACTCGGCCAGGTTCACCTTCACCGGAATGCTCGGATCCTTCAGCGTCAGGTGGCTGGGCTGGTTCTCGTCGTGGTTGGTGCTGCTCAGGAACACCGAGCTGAGACGATCGAAGGTCAGCACGCCATCGGGCTTGGGGTAGGCGATGCGGGTGTGCTTGGACGCCGGTTCCAGGCAGACATGATCCGGCTGGGTGCGGTGCAGCGTCCACGGCGGATTGCGCACGCCCAGCTTGGGCAGCAGCCACTGCTCCACGCCGGTCATCAGCGTGGCCACGGTCTGGCCCTTCTTGAACCACTGCTTGAAGTTCTTGGCCTGCTGCAGTTCGGTGAACAGCCAGCTGGCTTCGAATGCCTTCGGGTAGGCGCTCAGTTCATCGTGCTGGCGGTCGGCGGCCAGCGCGTCGAACGCGGCGTCGGCGCACAGCATGCCGGTCTTGATCGCCGCGTGGCTGCCCTTGATGCGGCTGGCGTTGAGGTAGCCGGCCTCGCAGCCGACCAGTGCGCCACCCGGGAACACCGTCTTCGGCAGCGACAGCAGGCCACCGGCGGTGATCGCACGCGCGCCGTAACCGATGCGGGTGCCACCCTCCAGGTGCTTGCGGATGGACGGATGTGTCTTGAAGCGCTGGAATTCCTCGAACGGGCTCAGCCACGGATTCTTGTAGTCCAGGCCGACCACGTAGCCGATGGCGACCTTGCCGCCGTCGGCGTGGTACAGGAACGCACCGCCGTAGGTATCGCTGTCCAGCGGCCAGCCGGCGGCATGCACCACCAGGCCCGGCTCATGCTTGGCCGGGTCGATCTGCCACAGCTCCTTGATGCCGATGCCGTAGGCCTGCGGGTCCTTGCCTTCGTCCAGCGTGTAGCGGGCAATCAGCTGGCGGCCGAGGTGGCCGCGCGCGCCTTCGGCGAAGATCGTGTACTTCGCCTGCAGCGCCATGCCGCGTTCGAAAGCCGGGCCGATGCTGCCGTCCTTCTCGATGCCCATGTCGCCGGTGGCCACGCCGATCACTTCACCGTTGTCGCCGTACAGCACTTCGGCGGCGGCGAAGCCGGGGAAGATGGCCACTTCCAGCGCCTCGGCCTGCTGTGCCAGCCAACGGGTCACTTCACCCAGGCTGATGATGTAGTTGCCTTCGTTGTGGAAGCACTCCGGCAGCAGCGCGTTGGGCGTGCTGCGTGCGCCGGTTTCGCTGAGGAACAGGAATTCGTCGCGGGTGACCTTCTGCTTCAGCGGTGCGCCGCGCTCGGCCCAGTCCGGGAACAGTTCGGTCAGCGCGCGCGGGTCCATCACCGCACCGGACAGCACGTGGGCGCCTGGTTCGGAGCCCTTTTCCAGCACGCACACCGACAGCTCGCGGCCGGCTTCGATCGCGCGCTGGCGCAGGCGGATCGCGGTGGCCAGGCCGGCGGGGCCGGCGCCGACGATCACCACGTCGAACTCCATTACTTCACGCGGGGGCAGGGCGTTGGCTTCAGCGCTCATCGATTGCATGACTCGTGGGTAGGGCCGGCATCGGGGCCACCGGCGGTGCCTGGGAATCGCGCGTGCGGCCACGGGCGAAACGGTTGTTTGAATGTGTCAGGGTACCGGGACGCGCGTGATCGAGCTAGATAGACGCCGTTCACCGCACGATTGCTGCAGCGCAGCGTAATGTCCCGGCCCCGAATGACCGACAATGGCCCGGTCCTGACTGCGTGTGAGTGCCATGGCTTTGCATCCGTACGATCTGTTCGATGTCCGTTCCCTGCTCAACGAGGAAGAGCGCGCAGTGCAGGAGAGCGTGGCCCGCTTCACCAACGAGCGCGTGCTGCCGATCATCGGCGATGCCTTCGACCAGGCCCGCTTCCCCGATGAACTGGTGCCGGAGATCGCTGCGCTGGGCCTGCTCGGCGCGACCCTGCCGGCGCAGTACGGCGGTGGCGACCTCGGTGCGGTCAGCTACGGCCTGATCTGCCAGGAGCTGGAGCGCGGCGATTCCGGCCTGCGCAGCTTCGTGTCGGTGCAGAGCTCGCTGTGCATGTACCCGATCTACGCCTATGGCAGCGAGGAACAGCGCCAGCAGTGGCTGCCGGCGATGGCACGCGGCGAACTGATCGGCTGTTTCGGCCTGACTGAAGCGCACGGCGGTTCCGATCCGGCCAGCATGAAGACCCGTGCGGTGCGCGACGGCAATGACTGGCGCATCAGCGGCAGCAAGATGTGGATCACCAGCGGCCCGGTGGCCGACCTGGCCATCGTCTGGGCGCAGACCGAGGACGGCATCCAGGGCTTCGTGCTGGAGAAGGGCATGGCCGGCTTCACCACGCAGGAAATCAAGCACAAGATGAGCCTGCGCGCGTCGTTGACCGGTGCGCTGTTCTTCGACGACGTGCGCGTGCCCGACAGCCACCGCCTGCCGAACGTGAAGGGCCTGAAGGGACCGCTGGGTTGCCTGACCCAGGCCCGTTACGGCATCAGCTGGGGCCCGATCGGCGCGGCGATTGCCTGCCTGGATGAAGCGCTGGGCTACGCCAAGGAACGCGTGCTGTTCGGCCGCCCGCTGGCGGCCACGCAGAGCGCGCAGATCAAGCTGGCCGAAATGGCCCGCCGCATCACCACCGCGCAGCTGCTGGCGCTGCAGCTGGGCCGCCTGAAGGAAGCCGGCCAGCTGCAGCCGCAGCAGGTCAGCCTGGCCAAGTGGAACAACTGCCGCATGGCCATCGACATCGCCCGCGAGTGTCGCGATCTGCTGGGCGGGGCGGGCATCACCACCGAGCATGTGGCGATCCGGCACGCGCTGAACCTCGAATCGGTGATCACCTATGAAGGCACCGAGACCGTGCACCAGCTGGTGATCGGGCGCGAACTGACCGGCATCAACGCGTTCTGAAACCTGGTTCCGGTGGGTGCCAACCTTGGTTGGCACACCTCTCCGGAAGTTTCTGCAGGCCCCTGGACCTGCTTTTGGTAGGTGCCAACCTTGGTTGGCACATTCCTTCAGCGCGCGACCGGGCGTCGGTGCGGACCAAGGTCCGCACCCACCAGAAGGAGCCCACAGCCACCGGAAGTTCTCAGCAGTCCCCTGGACCTGCCTTTGGTGGGTGCCAACCTTGGTTGGCACATTCCTTCAGCGCGCGGCCAAACATCTGTGCGGACCAAGGTCCGCACCCACCACAAGCGGTCTGCGGCGTTACGCCCCGCCGGCAAACCCGTGCTGGCGCCAGGCCTCGTACATCACCACGGCAACGGTGTTGGACAGGTTGAGGCTGCGGTTGTCCGGCCGCATCGGCAGGCGCAGGCGGCGGCCATCGGGCAGGGCATCGAGCACGTCCTGCGGCAGGCCGCGGCTTTCGGGGCCGAACAGGAATGCATCACCGTCTTCAAAGGCCACGCTGTCATAGCGGACGCTGGCACGCGTACTCAGGGCGAACAACCGCTTCGGTGCTATCCGCGCCAGCGCGGTATCCAGGTCGGGGTGCACCTGCAGGCGTGAATACTCGTGGTAGTCCAGCCCGGCGCGCTTGAGCTGCTTGTCTTCCAGTGCGAAGCCGAGCGGCTCGACCAGGTGCAGCTGCGCGCCGGTGTTGGCACAGAGCCGGATCACATTGCCCGTGTTGGGCGGGATTTCCGGTTGGAACAGGATCACGTGGAACTGGGGCGCGGCATTCATCGGCGCAGTGTACCTGCGACGGCGGCCGCCTTTACGGCGCACGCCCTGCGCTGGGCAGGGCGGCACCGCTTACGGGCGCAGCAGGACCTGGGCGGTTTCGGTGGCCAGGGCCTGCAGGTCGGCGGCGCTCGGACGCACCTGCAGGGCCGGCAGGTTGACGATGACCGAGTGGGCAACGTTGGTGGCGGCGGCGGCCAGGGTGGCGGCGTAGCGCTGGGCTTCCAGTTCGGCGGCCAGGGCGACGCGCTGTTCCAGGCTCGGGCGCACTTCCACCGAGGCCAGGGTGGTGATCGGCATCGCGGCCGCAACCGGGGCGGCGACGTAGCCGCTGCGCTCGGCCAGCTGGTCGGCGCTCGGGCGCACTTCCACGGTGGCCAGGGTCGGGATGCCGCTGGCCTGTTCCCAGGCCTGCTGGGCCAGCTGGTCGGCGGCCGGGCGGACCTGCACGGTGGACAGCGTCTTGATGGATTCGGAGGCCTGCACCGACGAAACAACCGCGGTGCCGGCGATCAGGGCGATGGCGATGGCAATGGTCTTGACGTTCATGACGGGGCCTGTTTAGTGTTGGTGATCAGTGGTGTGGTAGTAAGGTAGTACACCGATTCTGGGCGTGCAAGGAAAATTTTCGATTTCCTGCATCTGTTCAGTCTTCAGTCAGCTTTCGTCTGAAGCCCTTCCTGGCGCAGGAAGTACCAAGCAATCCCCGTGCCAACTTTTAGTTGTTGATTTACAAGGGGTTTTTTTGCGCCGGAAAGTGTCCGGTGGGCGGACACCTGTCCATTCGATGTGCCGCGGACACTGTCCGGACGTTCCTGGCGGGCGCATGTGACGGGTCAGGCAGGGCAGATCGGCGCCGCGGATGGGGCACAGGGGCAAACACCCCCAGTGACTGCTGGCCGATTCCTGCCGCTGCGTGCGCAGGCTAGGATCGGGGTTCACCTATGTGACCAAGGATCCGGATATGTCTCTCGCCCTTCGCCCGCGCGCTGCACTGCTGGCCGTCGCCCTCAGCACCGCCCTGGGCACGCTTGTGCCTTCCCATGCGCTGGCGGCCAAGCCGGCCGCACCGGCGAAGGTCGATATCCCGTATGAGCAGTTCACCCTGCCCAACGGCCTGCGCGTGATCGTGCATACCGATCGCAAGGCGCCGATCGTCGCGGTCAATGTCTGGTACCACGTGGGCAGCAAGGACGAGCCGGCGGGCCGTACCGGCTTCGCGCACCTGTTTGAACACCTGATGTTCCAGGGCAGCGAAAACCACGACGGCGAATTCTTCGAACCGTTCAAGCAGGTCGGTGCCACCAACCAGAACGGCACCACCAATACCGACCGCACCAACTACTTCGAGAACGTGCCCACCACCGCGCTGGACATGGCGCTGTGGATGGAATCGGACCGCATGGGCCATCTGGTCGGTGCGATCGACCAGGCGGCGCTGGACGAGCAGCGTGGCGTGGTGCAGAACGAGAAGCGCCAGGGCGAGAACCAGCCCTACGGCCAGGCCTGGGACCAGCTCAACAAGGCGCTGTACCCGGTTGGCCACCCGTACCACCACGGCGTGATCGGTTCGATGAACGATCTGAACGCGGCGTCGCTGGATGACGTGAAGACCTGGTTCCGCACCTGGTACGGCCCGAACAACGCGGTGCTGGTGCTGGCCGGCGACATCGACCTGGCCACCGCCAAGGAAAAGGTCGGCAAGTACTTCGGCGCCATCCCGGCCGGCCCGACCATGGCGCAGCCGGCAGTGAACGTGGCCAAGCGCAGCGCCGACACGCGCGAGACGATGACGGACAAGGTGCCGCAGGCGCGCATCTACCGCGCCTGGAACGTGCCGCAGGTCGGCACCACCGATGTCGATCAGCTGCAACTGTTCGCGCAGGTCCTGGGCGGTGCCAAGTCCTCGCGCCTGAGCCAGCGCCTGCAGCACCAGGACAAGCTGGTGGACAGCATCGCGTCGGGCCTGTCGACGTCGCAGCTGGGTTCGAACTTCGTGATCATGGCGACGGTCAAGCAGGGCCAGGACCCGGCCAAGGTCGAGAAGATCATCGACGAGGAACTGGATCGGCTGATCAAGCAGGGCCCGACCGCGGCCGAGCTGGAGCGCGCCAAGACCGGTGCCCGCGCCGGTTTCATCCGCGGCATCGAGCGCATTGGTGGCTTCGGCGGCAAGGCCGACGCACTGGCCGAGTGCGCGGTGTTCACCGGCGACCCGGGCTGCTTCCGCACCTCGCTGGCCAACATCGAGAAGGCCAGTGCTGCTGATCTGAGCCGGCTGGGCGCGCAGTGGCTGGACACGGGCAGCCACACCCTGGTGATCGCACCGGGTGAGCGCGTGGCGCTGAAGGAAGACCCGAGCCAGGCGCCGAAGCCGTTCAACGTGCCGGCGGTGGACCCCAAGTACAGCACCCTGCCCGAGCAGGTCGACCGCAAGGCCGGCGTGCCGCAGACCCGCGAGTTCCCGCAGCTGAAGTTCCCGGCGCTGCAGCGCGCCACGCTGAAGAACGGCACCCAGGTGATCCTGGCCGAGCGCCACGAGATTCCGGTGGTGCAGTTCAGCTACCAGTTCCCGGGCGGCTTCAGCGCCGACCAGGGCCGCAAGCCGGGCACCGCCAACTTCACCATGAGCCTGATGACCGAAGGCGCCGGCAAGCTCGGCTCACTGGCCTTCGCCGATGCCGCCGACGCACTGGGTGCCAGCCTGAATGCCTCGGCCGGCCTGGATTCGATGAGCGTGGACCTGTCGGCGCTGAAGGAAAATCTGGCACCGTCGCTGGCGCTGTACCGCGACCTGCTGCGTGAGCCGCGCTTCGAGCAGGGCGAGATCGACCGGGTCAAGGCGAGCTGGATCGCCGGCATCCAGCAGGAGAAGGTCAACCCGGGTGCGGTGGCGATGCGCGTGCTGCCGCCGCTGCTGTACGGCAAGGGCCACCCGTATGCCATTCCGTTCACCGGCAGCGGTGACGAAGCGGCGATCAATGGCCTGACCCGCGAAGACCTGGTCGACTTCCACCACGACTGGCTGCGCCCGCAGAACGGCACCCTGATCGTGGTCGGTGACACCACCTTGGCCGAGATCGTGCCGCTGCTGGACAAGCAGCTGGGCGACTGGAAGGCCAGTGGCGACGCCCCGCAGGTGAAGGCGGCCACCGACGTAGCGCTGCCGAAGGGCCCGCGCGTGTTCCTGATCGACCAGCCGGGCGCGGTGCAGGCCAACCTGTTCGCCGGCCAGGTGGTGGCGCCTTCGAGCGCTGCCAGCTCGACCCGCTTCGACATCGCCAACGGCGTCATCGGCGGTGACTTCACCTCGCGCCTGAACATGAACCTGCGTGAAGACAAGCACTGGTCGTACGGTGCACGCAGCAGCGCGGTCAACTCGGTGGGCCAGCGTCCGTGGATGGCCAGCGCGCCGGTGCAGATCGACAAGACCGGTCCGGCGATGGCGGAAATGCGCAAGGAAATCGCCGCGTTCGCCGATGGCAGCAAGCCGGCCACCGCCGACGAGGTGAACCGCATCCGCAACATCCAGACGCTGAGCCTGCCCGGTGCCTACGAGACCGCCAGCGCGGTGGCGTCGACCATCGGTTCGATCGTGCAGTTCAAGCGCCCGGACGACTACGTGCTGCGCCGCAAGGCCGAGATCGAGGCGATGACCCCGGCGCAGGTGCAGCAGGCCGCTGCCGAGATCAAGCCGCAGGCCCTGACCTGGGTGGTGGTGGGTGACCTCAAGCAGACCGAAGCGGCCGTGCGTGCGCTGAACCTGGGCGAGGTGACGGTGATCGATGCCGAAGGCAACCCGGTCAAGAAGTAAGGGATGTGCCTGCCCGCCTCGGCGGGCAGGCCTCCTGTGGTAGCGCCGGGCCATGCCCGGCGGTTTTTCGGCGGCCAGCGAGGCCGCGCTGCGCGCTCGCCGGGCATGGCCCGGCGCTACCGGGGGATCCGACCCCACCCCCGGCTACCCCCGATTCAGGCTGTTCAGGCAGAATCCCCCCATACCCTTCCAGGATCTGCCCATGCGCGTTCTGCTGCTTTCCTCCCTGCTGCTCACCGTCACCGCCTGTACCTGGGTGCCGATCGAACCGGCCGGCAAGGCGACCCACGTGCTGCCGGCAGGCCCGGTTCCCGCCGGCTGCATCGCCAAGGGCGAGGTGGTGGTGACCGTGAAGAGCAAGGTCGGCTTCTACAACCGCAACCCGCTGCGGGTGCAGGAAGAGCTGGAAACCCTGGCCCGCAACGAGGCCCCGAGCGCCGGCGCCAATGCCGTGCAGGCCGCTGCGGCCCCGGCCGATGGCAGCCAGCGCTTCGCCGCCTTCCAGTGCCCGCCGCGCTGAACGCTTCACCATACGGGCAAGGCTGAATTCGTAAAGATGCGGTGAAAGCCCGGGGGTTATAGAATAGCGCCCCCTTTTGCCTGAGCCTTGGCGCTAACCTCGATGCTCTTCAAGAATGTCTCGATCGCCGGCCTGGCACACGTCGACGCGCCGCATACGCTGACGACCAAGGAAATCAACGAACGCCTGCAGCCGACGTTGGATCGCCTCGGTATCCGCACCGACGTGCTCGGCGATATCGCCGGCATCCATGCCCGCCGCCTGTGGGACAACGGCGTGCTGGCGTCGGACGCCGCCACCATGGCCGGCCGCAAGGCACTGGAAGACGCGGGCATCACCGCGACCCAGGTCGGCCTGCTGGTCAACACCTCGGTCAGCCGTGACTACCTGGAGCCGTCCACGGCCTCCATCGTGTCCGGCAACCTCGGCGTCAGCGACGAATGCATGACCTTCGACGTCGCCAATGCCTGCCTGGCCTTCATCAACGGCATGGATATCGCGGCGCGCATGATCGAGCGCGGTGATATCGACTACGCGCTGGTGGTGGATGGCGAGACCGCCAACCTGGTGTACGAGAAGACCCTGGAGCGCATGACCGCCCCGGACGTCACCGCTGACGATTTCCGCAACGAGCTGGCGGCGCTGACCACCGGTTCGGGTGCTGCGGCCATGGTGATGGCGCGCTCGGAACTGGTGCCGGACGCCCCGCGCTACAAGGGCGGCGTGACCCGCTCGGCCACCGAGTGGAACCAGCTGTGCCTGGGCAACCTGGACCGCATGGTCACCGATACCCGCCTGCTGCTGATCGAAGGCATCAAGCTGGCGCAGAAGACCTTCAGCGCCGCCAAGATTGCACTCGGCTGGGCCGTGGAAGAGCTGGACCAGTTCGTGATCCACCAGGTCAGCCAGCCGCACACTGCCGCGTTCATCAAGAACTTCGGCATCGACCCGAAGAAGGTCATGACCATCTTCGGCGAGCACGGCAACATCGGCCCGGCCTCGGTGCCGATCGTGCTGAGCAAGCTCAAGCAGCTGGGCAAGCTGAAGAAGGGCGATCGCATCGCGCTTCTGGGCATTGGTTCCGGCCTGAACTGTTCGATGGCTGAAGTGGTCTGGTAAGCAGCCCGCTGCCCGACCTCCTGTAGAGCCGAGCCATACTCGGCTCACGCGCGCAGCGCGGCTCTTCCGCAGCGGACCGGAGAGCAGCCGAGCATCGGCTCGGCTCTACACCGCGCCGCGATTCTCCTTAGGTGCTCCGCATGCGCGATCTCCCCGGTTACCCCGCCCACCCGCAGCGCTTCGAAGTGCGCCCTGGCCTGTCGATGAACTATCTCGACGAAGGCCCGCGCGACGGCGAGGTGGTGGTGATGGTGCACGGCAACCCGTCGTGGAGCTATTACTGGCGCACGCTGGTGGCTGGCCTGTCGGACACGTACCGCTGCATCGTGCCGGACCACATCGGCATGGGCCTGTCGGACAAGCCGGACGACAGCCGCTACGAATACACGCTGCAGTCGCGCGTGGACGATCTCGATGCACTGCTGAAGCACCTGGGCATCACCGGCCCGGTGACCCTGGCCGTGCACGACTGGGGCGGCATGATCGGCTTCGGCTGGGCGCTGTCGCACCACGACCAGGTGAAGCGCCTGGTGGTGCTCAACACCGCCGCCTTCCCGATGCCGGCCGCGAAGAAGATGCCGTGGCAGATCGCGCTGGGCCGCCACTGGAAGATCGGCGAGTGGATCATCCGCAGTTTCAACGCATTCTCGTCCGGCGCCTCGTGGCTGGGCGTGGAGCGGAAGATGCCGGCCGACGTGCGCCGCGCCTACGTGTCGCCGTACAACAGCTACGCCAACCGCATCAGCACCATCCGCTTCATGCAGGACATCCCGCTGTCGCCGGCCGACAAGGCGTGGTCGCTGCTGGAGCGTGCCGGCAAGGCGCTGCCGTCGTTCGCCGACCGCCCCGCCTTCCTCGGCTGGGGCCTGCGCGACTTCGTGTTCGACCACCACTTCCTGAAGGGTTTCCAGGCCGCGCTGCCGAAGGCCCAGGTGCATGCCTTCGAGGATGCCGGGCATTACGTGCTGGAAGACAAGCACGAGGTGCTGGTGCCGGAGATCCGCGCGTTCCTGGACAAGAACCCGATCTGAGAGGTGTGCCGACCAACGGTCGGCACCCACACGTGGAAGGTATGGGTGGGTGCC
>NZ_JBQEMR010000016.1:0-4993 GCF_052045015.1 Stenotrophomonas sp. 22692 | reverse complement strand
CCGGGGGGGGGGGGGGGGGGGTTGCTATTTTTCTTTCTCCCCCACACCGGATTATGCGGCGACCGGCGCCTGCGGCGGCGAAGACGGGCTGTTGCCGTTGTCGTCCGGATGATCGTCATCATTGTCGGCGTCATCGCGCCAACGCCAGTCGGCCAGCGTCAGTGGATCCAGGCCATAGGCGATGCGCGCCTTGTCGCACTGCGGGCTGGCTTTGCCGTACTCCCACGATGCATCCACCTCACGGCACACGCTGGGCCGGTTGGGGTGGATGGTGCAGCGTGAATACACGCCGATCTGAGCATCCAGCGCCACGCAGCGCACTGGCTTGGAATGGGTGCCACGCATGCAAAGGCGATGCGGGTCCAGCACTTCGGTGAGCTGGTGTGGCACGCCGCCGGGGGTGACCTCGTCTGATTCCATCCAGTGGAAGGCCACGCGGTATTGGGTGCAGCAGGCGCCGCAGGTCATGCAGGGATGTTGCATGGGCAAGCCGCCTCGGGCGGCAGTCGGAATCAGGAACGAGGGTGCGGATTTTCCACGAAGTGGGGCGCCGCGCAAGAAATTCCGTAAGCGGCGACAATGAACGGATGAATCGACCCTGCAATATTGCGGCCCGTTTGCCTGAACTGGCGCGTGAACGCCCCGACCAGATTGCTATCCGCTGCCCCGGCCGCCGGGGCGCCGGCAACGGCATGGCCGCCTACGACGTCACCCTGGATTACCGCCAGCTGGACGCCCGCAGCGACGCCATGGCCGCCGGCCTGGCCGGCTACGGGATCGGCCGAGGGGTGCGCACGGTGGTGATGGTGCGGCCCTCGCCGGAGTTCTTCCTGTTGATGTTCGCCCTGTTCAAGCTGGGCGCGGTGCCAGTGCTGGTCGATCCGGGCATCGACAAGCGCGCGCTGAAACAGTGTCTGGACGAGGCGCAGCCGGAAGCCTTCATCGGCATTCCGCTGGCCCATGTGGCGCGGCTGGTGCTGCGCTGGGCGCCGTCGGCGGCGCGCCTGGTGACCGTCGGCCGCCGCCTCGGCTGGGGCGGAACCACCCTGGCCGCGCTGGAGCGCGCCGGCGCCAATGGTGGGCCGATGCTGGCCGCCACTGACGGCGAGGACATGGCCGCGATCCTGTTCACGAGTGGCTCCACCGGCGTGCCCAAGGGCGTGGTCTACCGCCATCGCCACTTCGTCGGCCAGATCCAGCTGCTGGGCAGTGCCTTCGGCATGGAAGCGGGCGGGGTGGACCTGCCGACCTTCCCGCCGTTCGCGCTGTTCGATCCTGCGCTGGGCCTGACCTCGGTCATCCCGGACATGGACCCGACCCGGCCGGCACAGGCCGACCCGGCGCGCCTGCACGACGCCATCCAGCGTTTCGGCGTCACCCAGCTGTTCGGCTCGCCGGCACTGATGCGGGTGCTGGCGAAGCATGGCCGGCCGCTGCCGACGGTCACCCGGGTGACCTCGGCGGGTGCGCCGGTGCCGCCGGACGTGGTCGCCACCATCCGCAGCCTGCTGGCGGCCGACGCGCAGTTCTGGACGCCGTATGGCGCCACCGAGTGCCTGCCGGTGGCCGTGGTCGAGGGCCGCGAGCTGGAGCGTACGCGCGCCGCTACCGAGGCTGGCGCAGGGACCTGCGTGGGCAGCGTGGTGGCGCCGAACGAAGTGCGCATCATCGCCATCGATGACGCGCCGCTGCCGGACTGGTCGCAGGCACGCGTGCTGGCCACCGGCGAGGTCGGCGAGATCACCGTAGCCGGGCCGACCGCCACCGACAGTTATTTCAACCGCCCGCAGGCCACGGCGGCGGCAAAGATCCACGAGACGCTGGCCGATGGCAGCACGCGCGTGGTCCATCGCATGGGCGATGTGGGTTACTTCGATGCGCAGGGCCGCCTGTGGTTCTGCGGGCGCAAGACGCAGCGCGTGGAGACCACGCGCGGACCGCTGTACACCGAACAGGTCGAGCCGGTGTTCAACACCGTGGCCGGGGTGGCGCGCACGGCGCTGGTCGGTGTCGGCGCCCCGGGTGCACAGGTGCCGGTGCTGTGCGTGGAACTGCAGCGTGGCCAGGCAGACAGCCCGGCGCTGCAGGAAGCGCTGCGTGCGCATGCCGCAGCGCGCACGCCTGAGGCCGGCCTGCAGCACTTCCTGGTGCATCCGGCGTTCCCCGTCGATATCCGTCACAACGCCAAGATCGGCCGCGAGAAGCTCGCCGTCTGGGCCAGCGCCGAACTGGAGAAGCGCGCATGAAGATCCTGGTCACCGGTGGTGGTGGTTTCCTTGGCCAGGCGCTGTGCCGCGGGCTGGTCGAACGTGGCCACCAGGTACTGGCGTTCAACCGCAGCCATTACCCGGAACTGCAGGCGATGGGCGTGGGCCAGATCCGTGGCGACCTGGCCGATGCGCAGGCAGTGCTGCACGCGGTGGCCGGCGTTGACGCGGTGTTCCACAACGGTGCCAAGGCCGGCGCCTGGGGCAGCTATGACAGCTACCACCAGGCCAACGTGGTCGGCACCGACAATGTGATCGCCGCCTGCCGTGTGCATGGCATCAGCCGGCTGGTCTACACCTCCACGCCCAGCGTGACGCACCGTGCCACCCATCCGGTGGAAGGCCTGGGCGCCAATGAAGTGCCTTACGGCGAAGATTTCCAGGCACCGTATGCGGCGACCAAGGCGATTGCCGAACAGCGCGTGCTGGCGGCCAACGACGCCTCGCTGGCGACGGTGGCGCTGCGCCCGCGCCTGATATGGGGCCCGGGCGACCAGCAGCTGGTGCCGCGTCTGGCCGAACGTGCACGGCAGGGCCGCCTGCGCCTGGTGGGCGATGGCAACAACAAGGTGGATACCACCTACATCGACAACGCCGCGCTCGCACACTTTCTCGCTTTCGAGGCATTGGCGCCGGGGGCCGCGTGTGCGGGCAAGGCCTACTTCATTTCCAACGGCGAACCGCTGCCGATGCGCGAGCTGGTCAACAAGCTGCTGGCCGCCGTTGGTGCGCCGACGGTGGACAAGGCGATCAGCTTCAAGGCCGCTTACCGCATCGGTGCGCTCTGCGAGCGCCTGTGGCCGCTGCTGCGCCTGCGCGGCGAGCCGCCATTGACCCGCTTCCTGGCCGAGCAGCTGTGCACGCCGCACTGGTACAGCATGGAGCCGGCACGCCGGGATTTCGGTTACGTGCCGCAGGTCAGCATCGAGGAAGGGCTGCGCAGGCTGAAGGCTTCATCTGCTGCATAGATCGCCGTCACTGGCTGCACACCGCCAGATCGGGAGGATGGACCCACGCCATCCAACGGCCCGGACATCTGCGAGGAGCGCCATGCTGCATTACGCCGTCATCTTTTTCGTCATCGCCATCATCGCCGCCGTGCTCGGCTTCTCCGGCATTGCCGGTGCTGCCAGCAACATTGCCTGGATCCTGTTCGTTGTGTTCCTGGTACTGGCAGTGATCTCGATGTTCCGCAAGCGCGGATAGAACCTGCAGGACGTGCCGGTCACCGGCCGGCACGTCGCTTCCCGGTGGGTGCCGACCGTTGGTCGGCACGCCTCCTGTAGAGCCGAGCCATGCTCGGCTGCATCTCCAGGGTCGAGCATGGCTCGACGCTACACACAGCGCCGCTACACGGCGCTGTGCAAGCCGCGATCGGCTTCATGGCGCTCCAGCGCCAGTTCGATCAGCCGCGTGATCAGCGTCGTGTAGTCCACACCGCTGGCGCCCCACAGCTTCGGGTACATGCTGATGCGGGTGAAGCCCGGCAGTGTGTTGACCTCGTTGATGACGATCTCACCGTCTGTGGTGAGGAACACATCCACGCGCGCCATGCCCGCACACTCCAGCGCCTGGTAGGCCCGCAGCGCGGTCTGCTGGATGCGCGCCTGGGTTGCAGCATCGATATCCGCCGGCACCACCACCTCGGCGCCGTCGGCGTTGATGTACTTGGTGTCGTAGGCGTAGAACTCGTCGTGCACCACCACTTCCCCACACAGGCTGGCCTGAGGATGTTCGTTGCCCAGCACCGCGCACTCGATCTCGCGACCGACCACCGCCGATTCCACCAGCACCTTGTGGTCGTAGCGCAGCGCCAATGCCAGCGCCTCGGCGAAGCCCGCTGCATCCTTGACCTTGCTCACCCCCACCGACGAACCCTGGTTGGCCGGCTTCACGAACAACGGCAGGCCGAGCTGCGCGATCACCGCATCGACATCGACTGCCGCCGCCTGATGGCGACGGATGCACAGCCACGGTGCCACCTGCAGCCCGGCGTCGCGCAGCAGGCGCTTGGTCACGTCCTTGTCCATCGCCACCGCCGAGCCCAGTACCGGTGAACCGACGAAGGGCAGGTTGGCCATGCGCAGCAGCCCCTGCAGCGCACCGTCCTCGCCCAGCGGCCCGTGCACGATCGGCAGCACCACATCGATCTGGCCGAGCGCGCTGGCCGCATCGAACGGCTGCAGCTGCGCCTGCTCGGCGCCCGGGCGCACCGCCAGCGACGTACCGGACCGATGCAGGGCGATGCGCGACGGATCATCGGCATTGATCAGGAAGGTATCCGGCTGGCTCAGATGCCACTGGCCCTGCTTGTCGATACCGACCAGCACCGGCTCGAAGCGCTCGCGATCGAGCGCATCGAGGATGTTCTTCGCCGACTGCAGCGAAACTTCGTGCTCGGAAGACTTGCCACCGAAGATGATGCCGACCCGGGTCCGTGCCATGGGGAATGCGATGTCCTGTGCGTTGCGTGGCCTCATAGCATGAACCTTCATCGGCCTTCCGCGTGAGGCACAGATGAACCAGAAATCCATCCACGCATGGCGATCTACCGTGTCGACCAAGGTCGACACCCACCAACAACAGCAGGAACCTGTCGAAGGCGGGGTGGGTCCGGTTGCGGGGGCGTGAGCCGCATGGGCCCGAGGCATGCCTCGGGCGGGTTGGGCAGGACGCCCAACCCTGGTCTTGCCGTGTGCGCAGGACAGCGCACACGAGCAAGCGGC